>CAIZSE010000071.1 GCA_903935585.1 uncultured Burkholderiales bacterium
AGGTCCATATCGGCGCTCACGGCAGCATGGCCGTTCACGACACGCGACAACATCACCCGGCTGATGCCAATGTGTGCGGCAAAGGCAGTCACGCTCACGCCAAGGTCATCTAGCCAGCCTGTGAGCAGTTCGCCGGGGTGTACGGGGTTGTGCATGTTCATGCGTGTTCTGTGTCATGAACAGCAGGCGCTACGCTTAGGCGCAGACCCACGGCTTGCAGCACCTTGTTCACTGTGTCCAGTGTCGGGTTGCCGTTTTCGTTCAATGCTTTGAACAATGACTTGTCGCCCAATTCTGCTCGGCGGGTCACTTGGGCCATGCCGTGCGCCTTCACCACTTGGCGCAACGCCACCAGCACGGCGGCAGGCTCGCCAAGCTCCATCACAGCATCCAGGTAGGCGGCAGCTTCGGCTGGGTCGGTCAGTGCCTTGTTGAGTGAGTCGGCATAACTCTTGTCGCGTGGTGCATTCATGGTTTACCCCTTTGCTTCCAGTCATTCAGGTAGGCAATCGCTTTGCCAATTTCTCGGTCTTGCGTGCTCTTGTCACTGCCACAAAGCAGCAGCACCAGCACAGAACCCATGCGGCTCAGATACACACGATAGCCCGGGCCGTAGTCAATCCGAAGCTCTTGGACACCTTTGCGCAATGGCTTGCAGTCGCCAAAGTTGCCAGACTCCACTCGTGCCACTCTGGCTCGAATTTTTGCCCTTGCAATTCGGTCGGGCAGTGCCTCAAGCCAATATTCAAAAGGTGCATGACCTTCGGTGTCTGTGTAGATTCGGATTTTCATCATGGTATCTTAAAGAATACTGTTATGCAACAATCCTCGGTGCAATATGCACCACGCTAGCGCTGGTCTCCGTCAAGAATCGATGCAGCGTCTCCAATGCTTCCAGCTTTTGCGGCGCGTAGTCGTGCCCGTCATAGCTGACCGCTTGCACGCCCGTCACGCCATGGCTCAGCAGGTGGCCACGGATTTCCTGACTGACGCGCAGGCTGGCTAAAGCTGTCTCAACGCCAGAACGGATTCGCTTGGCCTGAAACTGCCCCACGGGTTTGTCGATAGATGCCCACTCCAGTCCAGCAGCGGCGTCTTTGGCCCAATCTGCAATCGCCTTGGCGCTGACAGGTGACGCGCCACCATCCACCGACAAAGGGAACTCGCCGGGGTTCAGCGCCAGCAAGGTGTTCAAGGCTTCACGGGCGGCAGGCAGCAGCGGGATGGTGTGCAGCCTTGCGCCTCGGCCTGTTCGCCCTTTGGCATCAAGCAGGGTGATAGCACCCTCCCCCACGTTGGACCTGATCAACTGGCGCAACTGCTCGATGCGCTGGCCACCTGTCAGCAAATGCAGGCGCAGCACGGCACCCCGGACACCTTGCAGCGGTTCGATGGCTTGCCAATACTGGCGCAGGTGCACGGGCATCAAAGGGTTTTTGTCGGGCACCAGCTTGATGGCCACCGTCTCAGCGGCGGGATTGTGCTGCACCCCATAACTCATGAAGTGAACGGGCACCTGTAGGCTCAGCTTTGAAGTTCTGGCCATCTCGAAAGCGGAGCGGCAGTAGCTTCGGACTTTCCCGGCAGTGCGCTCTTTACCCGCCTCGCTCAAACCTCGCAGAAGGTCGGCCACTTGCTCCGCGGTGACCAATGCCGCGGGTGTAGCTGCCAGCTTTGGAGCGCCTTCGATCAAGTGCAGTTTGAAGATCCCGCGTACCTTGGCGTGTGATGTCTTGCCTTGGCGCTCCAGCTCGTTGGCGTAATCGACCATCAACGCACTGGCTACCATTGCAAGAACGGAAGGAACGTCATCAGACGGCTGAACTTGAGGCTTTAAAAAGTGTTATTTAGGCTCTGCGGGTCCGAGTCGCACAACTTGAGGCCTTCGCCGTTGATGCTTGATCCGAGATCAGGACGGCGCGGCCTGCGGTTTCGGGTTCGGCAGAGCAAGTCCGGGGAGTAGTTCGGTTTTGTGGGATCAAATTATGAAGATAGAGGGCAGCAAGGCAGCGTTATGCACATCTCTACATAAGCAGCGTAAGCGGGTCTAAAGAATTTCAAATTGCTCGCCCCAGACCTGACGTTGGCGCTGGTGACCAACAGTCGGCTGTACGGACGGGACTTCAACCAAATGGACACCCGGACTCGACCAAATGCGGGTACTCACGTGGGGCAGCTTTCGGGCAACAGAAATATTTTCACCATCGAGGTTCCATAAAGCTGTCTTTCAATCTGTTGCATCCAAACCGTATTGCTGACGCTGGTGGCGGAAAAGTCTGGGGCAGGTCAGCAGCGATTCCAGACTTTGAGATATGCGATCTGCCTGCTCCATAGCAGTTGCTGACAACGAGGGATCGACGGACGGCTTTGAGGCGATCGTTTCGTCTAAGTGAGCCCCGCCATCGACCGTGAGCGGGTACTAACGGGTGACAACTTACGGGCAGCAGATAAAAATTTCATTGTCGAGGTTCAACAAAGCTGTCAGTCAATCGGCGGCGTCCCGTGCCCATTGCTTATATTTGCGACGGCTAAGTCTGGGGCGGTCGTGCAGCACAAGTGCCGATCGAATACTCGATCCGACAGCCCAAAGCCGCAACCATGTTCTTGATATGGAAAGCTTCGTTGTAGGGTGGCATCAGTTCGGAAAAGTTCTCGGTTGGCCGGCGGGCACGGCCGTATGGTGGTGAAAGCACTGCAGAGTACTCGTATTTCTGGTTAGCGTTCCAAATTTTCTTGTTGCGACTTGACCGTTCATGACCTAGAGTTGAGTCGGGTTCATAGAACGACGTTCCATAAATTTACATTGAGACAAATACCCATGAAACAATTACTCTTCAAATGCTTGTCTGGATTGACACTGTCCGTCTCTTGCAGTCTAGTATTCGCGTTCCCGACCAAACCGGTCACGATCGTCGTGCCGGCTCCGCCGGGGGGAACTGCGGACACCGTCATCAGGGCGATTAGTGCCCGTCTAGCCAGCGCGCTGGGTCAGCCGGTCCTGATCGACAACAAAGCTGGTGCCAGCGGCGTGATCGCCTCCCAGTACGTTGCGGGTGCGCCTGCTGACGGGCATACCTTGCTAATGAACTACACCAGCCATGCGATCAATCCGTGGCTCATGGCAAAGTTGCCGTATGACACGATCAAGAGCTTTACGCCTGTTGCTCTGCTGGGCACCGTACCCCTGCTGCTCGCAGTCCCGGTCTCAGCCGAAAAATCAGCAGCGGAGCTGATTGCGACAGTACGCAAGAATCCCGGCACCCTGTCGTACGGCACATCCGCAACCGGTGGAGCATCTCATCTGGGTGGTGAGTTGTTCTCGCAGCTCACTGGCGGGAAGCTTCTTATGGTTCCCTACAAAGGCGGTGCTGCCGCCGCGACGGATTTGGCTGCAGGTCGCATTTCACTTTTGCTGGACAGCCAATTGGCTCTCGCGCCCATGCAGCAGGGCAACCGGATTCGTTTTCTGGGAGTTGCCAGTGAGAAGCGCTCAGCAGTGTTTCCAGAGTTGGAGCCGATCGGCCAACTCCTGCCAGGCTTTGAGGCAACCGCCTGGTTCGGGATCGTTGCACCCTCGGCAACGCCTGCTGCAGTGATTGAACGGCTTAACACGGAAATCAACCGCATCCTCCGAGACCCAGAAGTCAGTAAGCAGCTGATCAGCCGTGGGTTTGAACCGCAGGCGGTCTCGGCAGCCGCTTGGGTCGGCTTCATCGAGCAGGAGACCAAGCGATGGGGCGCATTGATCCAGAAGGCCAATCTCAAGACCGAATGACAAAGAAAGACAAAATGTCGATCCATTACGAAACCCACGGGCAGGTTGCTCACATCATCATTGACCGACCCGCCGCTCACAATGCATTTGACAACGCCATGGTGGACCAGTTGCGCCAAGCCTGGCAGCGGTTCGAGGACGGACCGGAGCGGGCAGTCGTTGTCTCAGGCGGTAGTTCCAAACACTTCACCGTTGGAGCCGACCTGAAAAACATGCCATCGGATGTATGGCAAGGCGTGCCGGGCGTGGCTATTACGGTGACGAAACCCGTAATTGTTGCAGTGCATGGCTTCTGCGTAGGTGTAGGCATGGCGCTGGTGCAGGCGGCTGACCTGTGCGTGGCCAGCGAGGATGCTCAACTTCTGTATTCTGAACCCCGCGTCGGGCTCGCTTATGGATTGGTCAGCGGGCTGGCAGCACGAATACCGCACAAATTGGCCATGGAAGTGATGCTGCTGGGAAAGCCACTTCTGGCTGAACGAGCTGAGCGCATGGGATTGGTCAACTGCGTTGTTGCTCCCGGCGAGCAGGTTGCAGTAGCCCTGCAATACGCGCAAGTCATTGCGACTGCGGCACCGCTGGTGATCCGCTGGCTTAAGGAGGGTGTCGACCGGCATGTCCTACCTGATAGCCCGACGGTTAAGGCGCTGCAAACCATGGCGCGCGTCAGGCAAATGCAGGAAAGTTCAGATTTTATCGAAGGTCGTGCCGCGTTCATAGAGCGACGAACCCCGGTTTTTCAAGGCAAGTGAGGAACACAATGAAACGATCCCAACCACGCGACGTAACAGCCCTGGCGCTGCCAGATATTGACAATGCGACGATGCCGCAAGACCTCCAGGACTACTTCGCCAAGTGCGAAAGCAAGCTTGGATTCATACCTAATGTGCTGACTGCACATGCGTTCGATGCGACAAAGCTACGCAACTTCATGGAGGTCTACAACCATCTGATGATGGGTGATTCTGAACTGTCGCGGCTTGAACGGGAAATGATCGCCACCACTGTTTCCGCACGCAACCGCTGCCACTATTGCCTGGTCTCGCATGGACAGGCAGTACGAGAGCTTTCGGGAGATCCTTCGCTTGGCGAGTCGCTAGTTATGAACTACCGTGTGGCGCACTTGTCAGCTGCACAGCGCGCTATGCTCGATTTCAGCGTCAAACTAACAGAATTTCCTGATGCCGTTGACGAGGCAGATAGGCAAGGCTTGCGCGACGCCGGCTACAACGACCGTACCATCTGGGACATCGTCTCAACGGTATCCTTTTACGCCATGTCGAACCGGCTTGCGATCGGTACCGCGATGCAGCCCAACCCCGAATACCACAAGCGCTCACGTTAAGGCCTGCGTCTATGACTACTTTTCAAAGTTATGTACGCGGCGCGACAGATGCACCGCTGATGGACGAGACGATTGGTGATTTTCTTGATCGGGTCGCTGCCGAGTTCGGAGATGCGCCGGCGCTGACTTCACCCTCGCAGGGGCTGAGATGGAGTTATACGGAATTTCGTTCTGCGGTGGACCGAATTTCCAATGGACTGCGTGTGATTGGGCTTACCAAGGGCGACCGCATTGGCATCTGGTCGGCCAATCGCGCCGAGTGGATTCTGACCCAATTCGCGGCTGCACGCCTCGGACTGATTTTGGTCACGATCAATCCAGCATATCGGGTACATGAGGCCGAGCACGCGCTCAAGCTGTCGGGTTGCAAGGCAGTGGTCGCTCAAAGAGCCTACAAATCCTCAAATTACCACGCCATTCTGCTGGAGTTGACTTGCGGTGCCGATGGCAACCGGCTTGAGGAATTAAAGCATGTGATCTCGCTCGATGAGCCAACGCAATCAGGCTGGCTGAGCTGGGCGGAACTTGATCGGCTGGGGACGACTGCGGCCACTGACCAGACAACCCGCTTTTCGCCGCAAACGAGCAGCGAAGAGCCGATCAACATCCAGTTCACAAGCGGGACTACGGGAGCGCCCAAGGGCGCAACGCTTTCGCATCGCAACATTCTCAACAATGGTTATTTTGTTGGTGAGACCTTGCGTCTGACCGGTCGTGACCGCCTGTGCCTGTGTGTTCCTTTGTACCACTGCTTTGGTCTGGTCATGGGTGTATTGGGCGCATTCACCCACGGCGCCTGCGTGGTACTGGCGGGTGAGGGTTTTGATCCTGCCGTGACCCTTGATACCGTGGCGCAGGAGAAATGCACGGTGCTGTATGGGGTACCGACCATGTTCGTAGCTTTATTAGAAGAGCAATCCCGCAGCGCCAGGGATACAACCTCTTTGCGCACCGGCATCATGGCTGGCGCGCCATGCCCCGAAACGGTCATGCGCGACGTCATGAATGTGCTGGGCATGCCCGAGGTGACGATTTGTTACGGAATGACCGAAACCAGCCCGGTTAGCTTTCAGAGTCAGATCGACGATCCGGTTGCCTTGCGCGTGGAAACAGTCGGGCGAGTTCATCCGCACATTGAAGTTAAAGTGGTTGATCCAGCAGGCCATGTGGTTCCATGCGGCCAACCGGGACAGCTCCTGACGCGAGGGTACAGCGTCATGCTGGGGTATTGGAACGATCCTCAGCGCACGCTTGACGCCATCGATCCGGATGGCTGGATGCACACGGGGGATCTGGCAACACTTGACGGCGAGGGATATTGCCGAATTGTCGGTCGACTCAAGGACATGTTGATTCGCGGTGGCGAGAACATTTATCCACGTGAAATTGAAGAGTTTCTGTTCACTCACAACGACGTTGCTGACGTTCAGGTATTCGGTGTCCCAGACCCGCGTTATGGCGAGGAAGTCTGCGCCTGGATCCGGCTCAAGCCCGGTCATTCTGCAACGCCCGATAGCGTGCGGGAATGGTGTCGAGGTCGCATCTCACACTATAAAGTACCGCGCTACATCGAATTCGTCGAGACATTCCCGATGACCATCACTGGCAAGGTCCAGAAACACCTGATGCGCGAGGCCATGGCGCGTCGCACGCATCCAGCGGAACAAACTTGAACCATGGATAAGTCACTGGTCAAGGCGCTGCATGTGATTGAAACGCTGGCTTTCAGCGAAACGCCACGCGGTGTTTCAGAGCTGGCCACGGAGCTGGGTTATCAAAAGAGCAATGTGCATCGCATTCTCAATACCCTTCTGGAGCAGGGCTATGTGGTTCGATTTGATGCGGGTTCGCTATACCAGCTCAACTACAAACTATTCGAGATCGGTTCCCGTGTTGTGTCCCGCCTGCGCCTGTCCGAGGTGGCGCGGCCTTACCTGCAGCGGCTGGTGAAAAGTACTGGAGAGTCTGCACACATCATGATCTACCATAACGCTCAAATCATCTATCTCGACAAGATCGAGAATAACGCGCCGATTCGGGCCAGCGCCGATCCGGGGCTGCGTGCTCCAGCTTATTGCGTAGCCAGCGGCAAGGCCCTCTTGGCCTATCAGCCAGTTGAAGAAGTGAACCGTGTACTGCGCAAACTGCGCGCCCATACGCCACACACAGTAACCAATCCAGACATATTGCGCGCTGAAATCGATGCTGTACGAGTTTGTGGTTATGCGACCAACCGGGAGGGCTGGCGAGTCGGCGTTGCAGGCGCAGCAGCCCCCGTTTTTGTTGGACGCAACAACGCAATTGCAGCCTTGGCCATCGTGGGCTTGGCCGACCGTCTCGACGATGACAAGTTGAAGTCATCCGGGGAATTGCTTTCAAAAATTGCCATGGAGCTATCGGTCAAGCTCGGGTATGACCAAAGGAATCAAGCATGAGTAAGGAGGCTACGCCCTCGAACCTGGATCGACTGTTTCGTCCACATTGCATTGCCATCGTCGGCGCCAGCGAAAACGATCCGACACGCATGGGAACACGCACCATGTACGATCTTGTGAATTCCGGATGGAAAGGGAAAATCTACCCTGTAAGTACCCGGCATCAGGCGTTGTACGGACTACCGGTGTTCAAGTCGCTGCGGGATGTTCCGCAGTCCCCAGACGTTGTTCTGGCGCGCACGCCATCGGCCAGCATGGATGCCTTGATTGACGAGGCGATATCCATTAGAGCGCGCTTTCTTGTGGTTCTGGCCTCTGGGTTTGCCGAGTCCGGTCAGGAGGGAATGCGTGCCCAGAAGTCGATGCTGGAACGCGCCGCACGTGGAGGTTTGCGAATCATCGGGCCTCAGTCGATAGGATTGGTCAATTGCATTGATCAACTGCCGATGTCGCTATCGCAGATCATGGAGCGACTGGTTCTGCGTCCGGGGCGCACTGCACTGCTCACACAAAGCGGTGCAATGGCGATTTCACTGGCGGTACGAGGACAGACTGATTTAGGACTTGATTTCAGCTATGTAGCGACGTTCGGAAATTCAGCAGACGTTTCGCCGATCGAAGTCCTGCATTGGCTGGCAAGCGATCCGCACACCGACTGCGTCGGGTTGTATCTGGAAGGTCTGAACAACGCAGAGGCTTTCTCTGCCGCAGTGATGGCTTGCCGCGAGGCCGGCAAGGCAGTAGTGATCCTGCGTTCAGGTCTGTCCAAGCGGGGGGCACTGGCTGTTGCCTCGCACACAGCCTCCATGAGTGGCGATAGCGATTCATTTCGGGCCATCTGTAGGCAACTGGGGGTGGCACTCTGCGATTCGTCCGAGTCCTTCCTCTGGACACTGAAGGCCTTGAGCTCAACCCACCTGAACGAAAGGCCCGCCATTGCATTTGCCAGTATTTCTGGCGGTGCCTGTGCGCTTTGGGCGGACCATATCGAGCGGCTCAACCTGGAATTGCCCCCGTTAACGCCTGCGCAGCAGGACGAACTTGCACCACGGCTTCCGACCTTTCTGACACCTGCCAACCCTATGGACCTTGGGCCAGCTGTGTTTGATGCAACGGCATTCGAGGCTACCCTTCAAGGAATGCTCGATCTGCCAGTGTTCAACATTCTGGTCGTGTATCTTTTTACCAGTTCACCAACTCTCATGGGTGGACTGGGCAAGGTTCGGCTTCTGGAAGACATTGCACGGCGCACGACGAAGCCTATTTGGGTGATCTGGGAAGCGGCGACTGCCGAGGAATGGGCTGTACTGTCGGTCAGCCGTGACCTAGTGGCCTTCCGTGATCTCGGTCAAACCGCCTTAGCACTCGCACGACTTGCTGAATGCCAAGTGAATGTCCAACCGCCCACCGGTATGGAGAGCAATGCTAATGTTGAACCACGAACAACAGGCAGCACGTGCCTGACGACTGAGCCACGAATCAAGGATTGGCTGCGGGAATGGGGCCTGTCAATTCCAGCAGGCATGGTTTGCTCAGACGCCCAATCCGCACAGGGTTTCGCGTGGACGCTTAAGCAAGGCATCGTGCTAAAGATTGTGGCGGCTGCTTTACCGCACAAGTCGGACGTCGGTGGGGTGGTTGTGTGTCGCCCGCCTGGTCAGGATATCGTAGAAAGATTTCATGATCTGTGGGCGCGAGTCAAAGCTCATGCGCCGACAGTTGAACCGGATGGTGTTTTGGTCGAGGAACTGATCGACGAACCTGGGGTGGAGCTTTTTGTGACCTTGCGTCGGGACTCGGTCTATGGCCTGGTGACTGTCATCGGTCGAGGCGGAACAGAAATTGAAGTTGATCCCGACTACGTTGTTCATGTCGGGCCCCTCAGCGCATCGCAGGTTCCGCAATTGCTGAGCAGTTTGAGGTGTGCACCCTTGCTCGACGGCTTCCGTGGGCGTCCAGCATTGGCACGAGGGGAACTGACACGCAGCTTGTTACGACTACAGCAAGCCCTGTTGTCGACTGACCTGATGGAATTGGAACTCAATCCGGTGAAGCTGACGCAAACGACGGCGTGGATTCTTGATGCACTCGCAACAGGGGCGTCGACATAAAAAATGAACACCGCCCGTTGTACCAAGACAACTGCAGTGAATTGATGGGTTATTTCCAAGAGAGCTATGTATCCGAACAACGCCAAACATAGGTTTCGGGCTTCCGCGTAGCCAGTTTCAGCAATGTGGCTGATATATGGCTAATTGAGCGCCAGATTAAGTGTGAGCAGATCGTTATGTTGAAGGTCTGCAAATGGCTCGTTGAAGTCCACCACGAACGGCTTCTAACAGGCAATGAATTAGGCAACCCGTAAGCTGACTGTTGTGAACGGCTCCTTGTGATCTTCAAGAGACGGAAAGTGATAAAGCCTGAGGGGCAGCTTATTCGTTTTCCAAGGTTTTTCATACCTCGGATGGGAAACCGCAAAGCTGACGTTCAGCGGCTCTACGCACTGGCCCACCCAATCGAAGTGCTTTCACTTGGTCTTGCAAGCAGCCTGAGATGATGGCTGGCTCCATGAAGTCAACGTCAGGCATCAGTTGATGGCTTAGAAAATCCGGCGCTCCCCCCGTAGCAGTCAAGCTGCCCGACAGTAGCGCCAAATTTTCGCCAGTCGCGGGGCGTTTAGGGCGTCAAGCCTCGGTGTCCTCTGCCATTTCCAGCGCGTCATCCACCTCAATGCCCAGATAACGGACGGTACTCTCGACTTTGGCATGGCCAAGCAAAAGTTGCACGGCGCGAAGGTTTTTGGTCCGCCGGTAGATGAGTGAAGCTTTGGTGCGCCGCATGGAATGTGTGCCGTAGGCAGCGGGGTCGAGGCCAATCTGGCGCACCCAGTTAAAATATAGAGACTTAGCTTCTAGCATCCATGCGGGTTGCAAGACAAAATGGGGTTCCGGCCCCGGCACCATCTTTGAGAATCTAGCATCCATGCGGGTTCCAAGCGAATCAAGGCCAATCCTAGCGGGTTGGCCTTTTTTCTTGGCTGCTTCATGTAGGCATGGTGTAGCCATTCGCCAGGGCTTTCAATGGCCATGCAGCTCAATCAGGCGTCGATACGGTGATTTGTGATTGCCGCCCGTGTGCAGATCCACTTTGCTTTGCGACAAGACTGCAAGGGCAAGCCTTGCAATCAGCTCACGCGCCAATTCAAATTCTGGTCTTTGCACTTTGTAAGCTTGGCTGATGGGGGCTTTACCCAGCAATTCGGCTTTGAGATGTTTCAGGCTTTTAACTCTGCTGTCTCCAGGCGCTTCAATCCCATGTCAATCATGCTTCTTGGGGCTGGCCAGGTGGTCAGTTTGCATCATGTTCAGGGGCACGGATCTGCATTTGAATGACAACAGGCTGGCTGATTATCCGATCACGACCTGCGCCTGCAGATCGTCATTCTGTTGTGCCATCGGTGAAAACCTCGGCATCGCGCAAAAGATGCCCTGCCTGGTCTTTGGCGGCCAACTGGGGGGCGACATCAGTGGGCCACTGCACGCCGACATCCGGATCGTTCCAAAGCAAGCTGCGCTCATGCTCGGGGTACCAATAATCGGTTGTCTTGTAGAGAAACTCGGCGCTTTCACTGAGCACCAGAAACCCATGCGCAAACCCCGGCGGCACCCACAACTGGCGGTGGTTATCGGCGCTCAGGTGCACGCCATGCCACTGCCCAAACGTGGGCGAAGACTTGCGCAAATCCACCACCACATCGAACACTTCGCCTTGCACCACGCGGACCAACTTGCCCTGCGGATGCTGGATCTGATAGTGCAAGCCACGCAGAACGCCCTTGGCAGATTTGCTGTGGTTGTCTTGCACAAAGCTCAGGTCCAGGCCTGTCGCCTGAGCAAAGTCACGGGCATTGAAGCTTTCATAAAAAAAGCCCCGGGCATCACCAAAGACTTGGGGCTCCAGGATCAAGACTTCCGGGATGGGGGTCGACGTAACGGTGTAGGGCATTGGATTTGGCGTCTGAAGCTGAAGCGCTTTGTATTTTATTTCAGCAGACTCAGGAGATATTGCCCATAGCCGTTCTTGGCCAAGGGCGCGGCCAGTGTTTGAACATCGGCCGCAGTAATCCACTTTTGTGTGAAGGCAATTTCTTCGGGACAAGCCACCATCAGGCCCTGGCGTTTTTGCAATGTGGCAATGAAACCTGCCGCCTCCAGCAAACTGTCGTGCGTACCCGTGTCCAGCCAGGCATAGCCCCGACCCATGATCTCTACATTCAACTGGCCCAGCTCCAGGTAGCGTTTGTTCACATCGGTGATTTCCAGCTCGCCCCGGGTCGAAGGCTGAATGTCTGCAGCTATGTCGCACACCTGCTGGTCGTAAAAATACAAACCCGTAACCGCGTAATTGCTCTTGGGCTGCTGTGGCTTTTCTTCGATCGATACTGCCCTGAAAGCGTCATCAAACGCCACCACGCCATAGCGCTCCGGGTCGTTCACATGGTAGGCAAAGACACTGGCACCAGCGGTTCGGGCATGGGCGCTCGCCAGCAGCTTCACCAGGTCGTGGCCGTAATAAATGTTGTCCCCCAGCACCAACGCACTGGGGTCGTTGCCTACAAAATCCTTGCCAATGATGAAGGCCTGCGCCAAGCCATCGGGGCTGGGCTGCACCGCATACTGGATGTTCATGCCCCACTGGCTGCCATCACCCAGCAGCTCAACAAAGCGGGGCGTGTCTTGCGGGGTGCTGATCAAGAGCACATCCCGTATGCCCGCCAACATGAGCGTGGTCAGCGGGTAATACACCATGGGCTTGTCGTACACCGGCATGAGCTGCTTGCTCACAGCTTGTGTGACCGGATAAAGACGGGTGCCAGAGCCGCCCGCCAAAATGATGCCTTTGCGATGTGTCATGTTTTTTTTCAGAGCATCAGCTCTATCAAGTGGTGTGGTGTTCGTCGCCCGGGTTGTCTTTCTCACTCGAACCCTTCGATTTTAATTGGCCATGGCCTCAGCCATGTGTTTATTGAGCCCGCTTGTCGTTGACGCCAGTCCGAAATGAAATAACAACTTGACCCATCAGTTGTTGAACACATGGCACAGCGCGGTGCGTGTCGCAACCTGCGATCGTGCCTACAGGGTTGGCTAATCCACGTGCACTCGTCTAGAAATCAAATTATCCAACCAACCGGAGATCATTATAGAATTCAAATGAATCTAAAATTAAAGAGGATTCAAGCCCGCGTGAATACCCACCAAGCTCTGTAACATATGAACACCCCTGCCGAATTGTTACCACCACGCTGCGAAGTGCTGATCATCGGTGCAGGCCCTGCAGGATCTGCAGCAGCCATCACCCTGGCCAGGGCAGGGCTTGACGTGGTGCTTGTTGACCAACACGCCTTTCCCCGCGACAAGGTCTGTGGCGATGGCCTGATCCCTGACGCCCACCAGGCTCTGGCCAAACTGGGGGTTCTCTCTGAAGTCATGCATCAGGCTCAACAGATCAGTCATCTGTCGTGCACCAGCCCACGGGGCAAACAAATAGACATTGAGGGGACATTGGCTGTCCTGCCGCGCAAACAGCTTGACGACATTGTCTGCAAAGCCGCCGTGGTTGCAGGGGCCCGGATGTTTGCCCCCCTGCGCTTTACCCAACTGATTGAGGAAGACGGCCGAGTGGTCGGTGCCACCCTCAGCCAAGGCACGCACACCAAGAGCATCCGTGCCCGTTGGGTGATCTTGGCCACCGGTGCCGTACCTGCTGCGTTGACTGCAGCGAGCATCTCACATCGCCAGGGCCCCAGCGCAGTCGCCATGCGCTGCTATATTAAAAACGAAACCATGGCCAACCAGATCACGAAGCTGGAAGTCATTTTTCACAAGTCCCTTGCACCCGGCTACGGCTGGATTTTCCCCTGCGGCAATGGCGTATTCAATGTCGGCGTAGGCGTATTCAACACAGGCGGTGGCCTTTTTGGACACCGCCCCACAGCACGCAGCAAAGTGGCCGATACCAACTTGCGCGACATGTTCGACAAGCTCAGCGAACTGTCAGCGTCTGCCAACAAGTTGATCCAGGGCGGCATACAACTCGGGCCCCTCAAAGGCGCGCCACTGCGCTGCACCCTAGAGGGCGCGCAATTGTCGCGCCCTGGGCTGATCGTGACAGGCGAGGCAGCAGGCAGCACCTACGCACTGACCGGAGAAGGCATTGGCAAAGCCATGGAAACAGGCATGCTCGCGGCCGAAGCCATATTGCTGGGTCCAACATTGGACGACACCCAGACGCGCGCACATTACCAAAACCAGATCGATGCGCTGCGCCCCCGCTTCAAACTTTATGAGCGGGCACAAATCTTCAGCATTTACCCTTGGCTGGCAGATGTTGTCATCTGGCGCGCCCAAAAAAGCGCCCGACTGCGCCAACGCTTGAGCGGCGTCTTGAACGAAACCAGCAATCCTGGTCAGTTGTTCACGCTCAAAGGCTTGGTGCGCCTGTTCACGCACTGAACCTCACACCCATAACGGGGGCTTGCTGACCACCCCTCGCCATCAAGGCCGCAGCAAAGTGAAGAAATATGGCCGCGGCAAGTTTGCCAAACAAGCACTGTTTGCCCCTGCGCTGGCTCAGAAGGATGGATGCTGTCCGATACGAATTTACACAGCGCAGGTTTCAGTTCAATTGTTGCCAGCAATGTGGTTTTTGACCAATGGCTTGAACAACAAAAATTGGACTGGCGAACACCAACGCTGCCTCACCATGCGGGCATACATGGCGACATAACCCAAGCACAGTGCCACGTACAACAAGGTGGACATACTTTTTGACGCATAAGTCAAACTGGCCAGCACGATGGCTGTCAAGGTCATTAACCCAATCAGGAAACCCGTGATGGAATTTATGACGGCGTTGGAGTAATGGCCAAACCATCGGGCCACATAGCGCCTCTTGACCAAACTGTGAAAATGCAGCCTGTCGGGCATGCCAGGATGATCTTTGCGCACCATGCGGCGAAAAATGCTGAACAGCACTTCGGTCACGGGATGAACACACACAACAAGTGCCGCAGAGGTGGAAACACCCGGGTTGCGTTCTAGCAGCAGCACAGCCACCCAGGCCATTGCAAAGCCGATGAAGTAAGCCCCACCATCACCCAGAAAAAGCTTGCCAAAGGGCCAGTTGACCCAAAAGAAACCCCATACGCAAGCGGCCAAAACCAGGGACACCCTGGCCAGCGTGATGTCCCCCACCTGCCAGGCGATCATGGCGTAGCCAACAAATGCCAAGGTCGACATGGTACTGGCCAAACCATTGAAGCCGTCAATGATATTGACGCTGTTGGCCACACCCCCCACCACAAAGGCCGTAAAAATAACAGACACCAGCGTGAACTTCATGAGCCAGTCCACCCCCCAGATATCAACCCGACTGATGGCGTAATCGGTCATCCACCAAGCCAGCAGGCCCGAGGCCATGGTCGCCAGCAGGCGCGGCATGACGCCTACGCGCTTGGTGATGTCTTCGGCCAAACCAAACAAAAATGCGGGCATGCCTGCAAACAGGATGGGGGTCAGCATGGTTTGCACATCTGGCGGAGATTTGGCCCAAGCCATGGTCAGCCCCAACACGATGGGAATGCCCCCAACGCGGGGAGTGGGTGCCGTGTGGAACTTTTGAATCCCGTCTGTAAAGTCCATGCTGAGGGTGCCGTGCCAGCTTTTGGTCAACACCAGGAAAACGCTCAGCAACAAGGTCGTTGTGAAACCCCAGCCTGCTGCATGCAATGCCGGTGATTCAAGGATGGCCTGAACGATGCTCATGGATTGATTGAACCGGTTTACGGTGTGCTCAGCTGGCTTTGCCCAAAGCTCTGTACCAAGACGCCTTGAGCTTGCCCAGCTTTTGGGCGGATTCCGGATCTTGTGTGGCGTTGCGCAAAGCCTGACGGATGAAAACAAAGAGCAGCATGGCAAAGCCCGCAGCCAAAGTGGCGATGATGGCAATCAGGGCTTTTTTGGGTTTGGCTTTTCGCTCAGGGGGCTGCGCTGCATCCAGCACCTGGATGACGGCACCTTCGCGCGATTCGTCGACCTTCGCCACTTCAAACTGTTTGGCAAACAGGTCAAAAAGGGTTTCCTGGTATTTGAACTCGCGGTATTTGGACACGTAGTCGCTCTGCCCGGCAGTGGCGGGCTCGTCTTTTTCTTGCTTTGCCAGCTGGGCGCGCAGGCTCGCCAGTTCGTTCAAGGCGAGCTTGAAATCAGGCGCACTTTCAGCCAGGTAGCCACGCATCGCACCCAGTTTGACTTCTTGGGCGGTGACCTGGGCTTTGAGCCCGGCCACTGCTGCGACAGCCGAGGTTGGGTTGGATTTGAGCACGCTGCCACTGATGCCCGTGGCACGCAGCGCCTGCTCTGCAGCAATCATTTTGTCTTTGACCTGGGTGAGTTGCTTTTCAAAGAAAGCGCGCCGTTGCTGGGCTTCTGTGACCGCGATGCGTGCCAACAGCGTTTGCAATTCCTGCACATGGGCGTTGGCGAGGTCAGCAGCAAATTGGGGGTCTTTGTCATCCACTTCAATGCTGATCAAACCATCTTTGCCGCTGGTGGCCCGGGTGCTGCCGGTCAACGCCAAGCGGGTGTCGGCTTTGAATTTGGTTTCGTAGCGGTCTTGCAATTTGAACCGCTCGATCAACACATCTTGCACGCTGTTGCTTTTCATGAAGGCCAGGTACTGATCTGCAGGACTTTTGATACCCGCTGCAGCCCCAGCCAAGCCGCCCAGCCCGCCCAAGCTGGCCAGCATGCTGGCGGCAGCGCTTTGCTGCTGTTGCGGTGGCAAAAACTTGACCGTGGCGGTGAAAGTGGGAGGCACGGTAAAACTGATGCCCAATGCAGCCAGTCCCACAACCAGCGGGCCAAGAATGAGCAGGCGCAGGTTGTCAAAGATGGTTTGCAGCAGATCGAGCAAGCTGATCTCGTCTTCAACTTCTGTGAGGGGTGTGGAGATATCGGTCACTGTGCTTATGGGGTTGTTCGCCTGCGGGTGCAAGCGGCTGAGGGGTCAGATACTGTGTTCACTGGCATGGGCTTGGTAATGTTTGCACGCAGCAGATCAGTTCTTCAGGGTTTGGATGGCCGCAGCGCCAAGGCCCAGATTACTGAAGATTTGAGTCCAGTCGCGCAAGGCGCGAACGAGGAAGTTATAGCCACTTTCGCGGTCGACCTTGGCGGGCACGATGACCGTATCGCCAGGCATAACCTTAAGGCTTTCGAAGCTGCTGAAGAACCCTGCTGCACGGCGGCCCAAAACAGAGCCATCGGCACGCAGCACAAAGGCTTCGCTGACTTCGGCGTCTTCGGTCAAACCAGCTGCTTTGATGATGTCGCCCACGGTACGGCCCGCTTTGTAGATCATCACGTTTTCGTTGTTGACGCTGCCAACGGCTGAGACAAACGCGGGCAGACTGGGTACCAAAATGGCATCGCCATCTTCCAGAGTCAGGCTGGGCAGCACATTCAGCTGATTTTGCAGCAGCTTGAATGACGGACTGTCCGGCGTCAGCGACCGATCCGTCAGGGTTTCGTTCAGGACGCCAGGCTCCAGCTCCAGTGACACGCGGCCTTGGCTGCGCATGGTTTTAAGTTTGTCAATCTGCGCGCGTTGCTGAGCCTGTTGTTGTTGCTGCAAGGTGGCAGCTTGTGCTGCGCGATCACCCGGGAGGTTGGCGGCCAAGTTGGCGTTAGCCGTTTGGGCTTGCGCCTCCAAGCGGCGAATCACCAAATCGAGGTTTTGTTGCTGCCGTTTGCGTACCGATTCTCGTGTGAATTCAGCACCAAACAAATAGGCCTGGGGCGTGATGCCACCAATGCGGGCTATCAACTGTGGCAAGGTTTCGCCAGGTTGTGATTGGTAGATGCCAGGCGCTGCGACTTCGCCCTCCACTCGCACCATACGGGTTTGGCGTTCTGTGGGCAGACGCAGATCGTTGCTGCCCATGATGGTGATCACGTCACCGGGTTGCAACAGCAAGTTGTGTGCTGGGTCTTTTTGAACCACGGCTTTGCCGAGATTAAAAGGGAGCAATTCGGTGCGCAATTCGTTCTTGTTAAGCCGTTCAATGACGGCGTAGTCCCAGTTGATCTGGTCGACCATGCCGCGAACGCGCTCGCTGAGGGAGGAACCCGCACGGCTTTCTTTGTTCAAGGTGCCAGCTGCGGAGATGGTTTCAATGGCCAGGCCCAGGTCTTCGGGGAGTTGTTGCGCTTTTTCGATGGCCTGAATTTGCGCGGAGGTGAAACCCTGAGCCTTCAGGTTGGCCGAACGGTTTTGCACCAGCTGGTTTTTACGGCGGTAGTAATCAGAAGTGATGAGTGCTTCACGGTCCGGGATCAGGTCTTGCACACGCATGCCGCTGAACCATGCGTTACGCAGGGGCTGAGCCACTGAACCCTGCAGAGTGACAGCGTTGCCAAATGCGGGACTGATGGGCAGCAGGGTGATGACATCGCCGTCTTTCAATGGCTGAGCCAGGCCTTGGGCATTGAGCGCCACGTTTTGTACTTGGCGCGGCTCTGCAGTTTGAGTTGAATCTATGCGCTCGATCAAGGCTTTTTGGGCACTGGCCAAAGCGGGCACGCCACCGCCCAGTGCCAGGATCTCCTGCAAAGTGGTACCCGACTTGATTTCATAAATGGCACTGAGATCAATCGTGCCGGTCAGCGCAACGCGTGGGCCAGCTGGGGGGATCATGATGACGTCGCCAGGTTGCAGTGCGGCATCTTTCGATTTATCGCCTTGACCAATGAAATCGTACAAATCCAGCGTGGTGATGGTTTTGCCACCGCGCTTGAGCTGGATGCCGCGCATGCTGCCGTTGGCTCCGGGGCCGCCGCTGGCAAAGACAGCATTGACCAGGGTAGACAAGCTGTTGAGATTGTAGGTACCGGGTTGCTTGGCTTGACCCACCACATAAACGGTGATGCCACGCAATTTGCCCAGGCTGGCGTTCACAGTGACATTGTTGAACACAGTGGCCACTTGCTTGCGCAAGGTGGCTTCAAGGTCTTTCACCTGGACACCACTCAAGTTGAATGTGCCGATTTTGGGCAGGTTGATTTGGCCGTTGCGGTCAATGGTTTGGCTGTCAGAGTAGTCCACTGCACCCCAAATCTGAATGCGCACTTCATCGCCCTGGCCCAGCACATATTGAGCTGGCGCAGGGGTTGCAGCATCGGCCATATAGGCTTGGGGGTTGTCAAACAGCTCTACACCAAAGTGGGGCAAAAAGCGCCCAGTGCTCTCTTGCACAAAACGCTGAAATTGACTGGGCTGTTGGGGCTTGCGTGCACGAAACTGCTCGGGTGGTTGACGAAGGGCGTCTGCGGCTCCTTGGTCGGTGCGCAAAGGCAGGCCAGGCTGTGCAGATGGGTTGGCACCCAAGCCTTGCAAGGCGCCTGTGCCTGTGCCTGTGCCTGTAGCTGTACCTGAGTCTGATGTGGCAATGGCTGTTGGAGTGCCCACGCCCATTTGGGGCTGCGTCTGAAACTGCGCTGCCACAGGCAAGCTGCAGCTCACCCAGGCAAGCAGGATCAAAGCGCTGAGTGAGGCGGGGGTACGTCGTGCAATTTGCGAAATGTGTGTGGTGGGCATGAAGAAGGTCAATAGAACACGTGAAAGGCGGTTGGATTTCCGGCCTAAGTCAGTTTGCCAGAGCAAGTTACCCCTGCTCAAAGCGGTGCTGACGAGCCAAAGCGACGGTCACGGGCTGCAAACCAGGCCACCGCTTGCTGAAGACGCTCTGGTGAAAAGTCTGGCCAGAGGTCATCTGTGAAAAACATTTCGGCATATGCCGCTTGCCAGAGCATGAAATTGCTGATCCGGGACTCTCCGCCCGTACGCACGAGCAGGTCAACTTCTGGCGCGTACCCATTGCTGAGGTAGTGAGCCAGGGCTTCTTCGGTCAGGGCTTGCAGACTCTCTTGCGGATGTGCTTTTTGCCAGGCTTGGGCGGCCTGGATCACATCCCAGCGACCGCCGTAGTTGACGCAAACGGTCAGGGTGATTTTGGTGTTGTGGGCCGTTTGTTGCTCCGCCCGCAAAATCAACTCCTGCATGTCTGACGAAAAGCGACTTTTGTCACCCGCCAGCTTGAGGCGCACGCCCATGCCATCCATGACGGTGACCTCATTTTTCAAATAGTACATGAAAAGACCCATCAGGCTGGAAACCTCTTCATCGGGACGCTTCCAGTTTTCGGTGCTGAAAGCAAACAGGCTCAGGTGGGCGATCCCCATGTCTGAGCAGGCGCGCACGATGTCACGCACCCGTTTAGCCCCAGCTGCGTGCCCGAGTGCAGCGGGCATGAAGCGCTTTTTGGCCCACCGGCGGTTGCCATCCATGATGATGGCTATGTGCTGAGGCAATGGGTTACTGGGGATGGGGTTGGACAAAAGAAGTCTCTTGAAAAAAATTACTTCTAGATTTTATAGGGAATTATCAACCATTCCCTTTTTCAACTGCAAACATTTTCCCACAGGCAGACATCGGTTTTTGAAGACCCCAAATTATTATTGGCTCTTGACCGCCTCTGTTCAGGATTTTTTGGGTGCCTGCCAGCTCGATGTCATTATCTAACAATCAGCCATTCGTAACGACCGCAACATCGCCATGCATGCGTCAATTCACCAAGGCTCACGTATTGACTTCGACTTGGTGGTGTTCGAGCTGGACCACGGTAGGACGACCCATGATTTCGAGAAGGACGGCAACACGTTTGCTGGAGACGCTTTGGATCAAGCCTTCAACACCTCCCAAAGCGGTGTGTCTGAGCCGCACCGATTGCCCGGGTTTGAGGTCACTCAGCTCTTGCAGGGTGGCGTGGTTGCGGTCTTGTTCGAGTTGGCGAATGCGTTGCACCAAGGTGTCGTGCAGCATGGCAGGCTCAAAACCGAAGCGAACGATGGTCGCAATGCCTTTGGTGCTGCGTACCGCCGAAATGCTTTGTTCTGGTTTGCCGGGCCTGAACAGCATGTAGCGAGGAAACATGGGCTCAAACAAAGCGACCGGGCCTTGTTCGGTTTTTTTGAACTTTTTGTAGCGCGGCAAATAAGCCTCGAAGGCTTGTTGCTCCAGGTTGACCAAGGCGATTTGCTCTTGCCGGGGTTTGGTGTAGGCCAGGTACCAGCGGTCTGATGTTGAGGTTTCGCCCATTGGCTGGTCAGTGTTTTTCGGGGGCTGGGGCATGCAATCTATTTATCAGGCGTTTGGATGAACCATTTTAGATGGCTTGCCAGCTTGAAAGCTTGACCCTATAAGGCGAAGGCAAAAAAACTCCGCTTGCGCGGAGTTTGATGGATTTGCCGGGATAAGGAAGCCGGTAGGCTGAATTAATCCCGGTGAATCAGTCTGCTTTGCAAAATGACATTGAAATCACAAAGAAACCGAGTCCATTCAAGCAGTAATGACAAATGCGGCGCGGTCTTTGCCATCAATCCATTTTGGGGCTTTGCCACGGCCTGTCCAGGTTTGGCCCGTGGCAGGATCGCGGTATTTGGCTGCGACTTTGCTGACAGTTTTGGTGGTGCCTGATTTACCAACGCGGCCAGGAAAAATATCTTGAACGGTTAAACCGTATTCGGCCACCAGTTCACGCACTTTTCCGAGGGCACTTGAAATTTCGTTTTGACGGGCCTGGGCAATGGCTTGCTCCAGTGCTTCGCGTTGGGCCAATAATTCTTTGTAGCTGGCAGTCATGTTCAATCCCAATAAAAAATAAAGAGCCTTGAATATACACCATTTTATGGGTGAGTATTCAATTATTTGGATATAGATCGTGTTTTATATTAAGGCGGGCATTGATAGATGAATGAATGATTATTCCATTCTCAATGAATGCACCTGCAATTGACAGTCCAGCGGTTAAAAATTGGGCATAAACCACAATGCTTGCTCACATCCAATCAACACAAGAAAGAGGGATTGAACAGTTGCTGCCCATTTAAATCAGTAAAGCCCGCCTGCTCACAGCGGAATTCAGCTGGCCTTTTTTGAAGCAGAGACCTTCTCGATCCGGCGGCCCTCAAGAGTGACCACTTGAAATCGCCAGTGCGCGATTTCGATCACCTGACCCAAGGCGGGCAATTGGCCCAGCGCGTACATGAGAAGACCCGCCAGCGTGTTGTAGCGGTTTTTGTCTTCTGCCGGCAGTTCCTTGATATCGAGGCGCGCTTTGAGTTCATTGACCGGCATGATGCCGTCGAGCAGCCAGCTGCCGTCGTCGTTTTGGGTGGCCCAGGCTTCGGTTTGGGTATCGGGCTTGAGCTCTCCGGTGATGGCTTCGAGCAAATCGAGCGGCGTCAGCAGCCCTTGCACCTCGCCATATTCGTCCACCACAAACAGCATGCGGCTGGATTGGTCACGCATTTGTTCAAGCAGTTCCATGCCCGTCAGGGTCTCGGGCACAAAGTGGGCTGTTTGGGCATGGTCTTCAAGCGTTCGTTCATCGCCTTGCGGCAGCGCCAACAAGTGAGAGAGACTGATGACGCCGATGATGTGGCCCAGCCCATCTCGGCAAACGGGGTACCAGGAGTGGTTGCCCTCATCGCGCATCTGGTTGATGCGGTCCATGGCTTGTTGCGGCGTGAGGCTCGCTTCCAGCCACTGGATATCGCCCCGGGGCGTCATCATGGACGTGAGGGCTCGGTCGTCGAGGTGGAACACATTGCGCACCATTTGGTGTTCGTGCTCCTCGATCAGTCCGGCATCAACGCCTTCGACCAGGCTGGCCGTGATTTCCTCTTCGGTCACGGCACGACTGCCTTTGCTGTCGATGCGCATGAGTTTGAGCATGCCCTGGGTGCACAAGGAAAGCAGTTTGACAAAGGGTCCGGCGGCTTTGGCCAGCCAGGCCATAGGGCGGGCCACCAGGCGGGCGACGGCCTCTGGGTAAAGCTGGCCGATGCGCTTGGGCACCAGTTCGCCAAAGATGATGGTGGTGAAGGTGATGAGGGTCACGACAATGGCGGTGGCCGAGATGCCTGCGGCGGCTTCGGTCAGGCCCCACTCAACCAGTTGCAAAGCCAGTCTTGCACTGAAAGCAGCTTCGCCCACGATGCCGTTGAGCACACCAATCGAGGTGATGCCCACTTGCACGGTCGACAAGAACTGGGTGGGTTCTTCGAGCAGTTTGAGGGCGGCTTGGGCACCTTTGTCACCCGCCTCCTCCATGGCGGCCAGGCGGGCCTTGCGGCTGGAGGCCAGTGCCAATTCGGACATGGCAAACACCCCGTTGAGCAGGGTCAAAAACGCAATCAGTAAAAAATCCATAGCCGCCATTGTGCCAACAGTGGCCGATGGCGCTTGGCATTTGTGCTTGCAAGGCAATTTGGGACAATGCACCCAAGAGGTACATATGGCTATTTATTGGGTAGGCGATATTCAGGGCTGCGATGCACCCTTGGGCCGACTGCTGGACACGCTGGGCTTTTCGCCAAGCCGGGATACCTTGTTTGTCTTGGGCGACTTGGTGAACCGCGGGCCAACATCGCCCGAGGTGCTGCGCCGTTTGATGGCGCTGGGCGACTCGGTGCAGTGCGTGCTGGGCAACCATGACATGCATTTGCTGGCTGTGGCTGCTGGGGCTGGGCGGCTCAAGCCGATGGACACGCTGGACGGCATTTTGAACGCCAGCGACCGATCTGCATTGCTGGACTGGCTGAGGCACCAGCGCATGGCCATGTGGGATCACGGTGTGCTGATGGTGCATGCGGGGGTGTTGCCGTCCTGGTCGGTGGCGCAAACTTTGGCCTTGGCAGCCGAGGTGGAGTCGGTGCTGCGCGGGCCCGATTTGACTGATTTCTTGCACCAGATGTATGGCAACGAGCCGACAAGCTGGCGCGATGACCTGACAGGGGTTGCGCGCTTGCGCGTGGTGGTGAATGCTTTGACACGTTTGCGCTTTTGTTCTGCCGATGGGGTGATGGAGTTCGCGGCCAAAGAGGGTGCCGATGCGGCGCCGGCAGGCTTCATGCCTTGGTTTGATGTGCCGGGGCGCAAAACGTCGGATGTGACGGTGGCCTTTGGCCACTGGTCGACCTTGGGACCACTTCAACGAACCGATGTCTGGGCGCTGGACACTGGTTGCGTCTGGGGCGGCTGCCTGAGCGCCATGTGTTTGGGGGCTGATGGGCAGCGCGAGTTGATTCAGGTGAAGTGCGAGCAGGCGCAAAACCCGGGGTGACCGCCTCGCGGGTTCAGGCATTGGGTCTGGCCCCGATGGAACACCGTTTTCAGTGGCCCGGTTTCAACAGCACCACCAAGGCCCCAGCGCCGCCCTCTGCGGGTTTGGCCTGGACAAAGGCCATGACCTGGTTTTTTTGAATCAGCCAGCTGTGCACCTTGGATTTGAGCACCGGTGTTTTGCCGGGGGAGCCCAGGCCTTTGCCATGCACCACGCGCAGGCAGCGCAGGCCTTGTCGCTGGGCCAGCCGAATGAACTCGGACAGCGCCACGCGGGCTTCGTCGCTGCGCAAGCCGTGCAGGTCGATTTCACGCTGGATGGACCAGTCGCCCTTGCGAAGTTTCTGGGTCACGTCAATGCCTATGCCCGGGCGCCGAAAACTCAAAGCGTCATCGGTCTCGAGCAAGCTGCTCACATCAAACCCATCGCTCAGCGCGTCTCGCAACACGGCTTGTTCGTCTTTTTGGCGCTGCGCGGCCACGGGTGCCGGGGCGGGTGGGCTGATGCTGGCCTGGTCGCTCAGGGGCATGCGCTGTACAACCCCGACCGCACGTGCAAACAGGTTGGCCTCGGCTTCGCGCTGGCGAGCCGCCGCAATTCGGGCGGCCTCCTCGGCTTGCGCTTTTTCATGGGCCTCGGCCAATTTTTTCTGGACCTTTTTCAGGTCTTGCAAGGAGTTGATTTTCACCCTTGGATCCTGCCACAAAAGCAAGTCGCCTGACGCGATATCGGGGGCAATTTTGGTCAACCGCCCTGGTTGCGCATCCAGTCGGCGGTTTTCAGGAAGCTGGCGTTCAAGCGTTCGCGCAGCACCGGGTCAACCTGGGTTTCCTGCATGGCCTGGTCCATGCAGGCCAGCCATTGGTCGCGCTCAAGGATGCCAATCGAGAACGGCATGTGGCGCATGCGAAGGCGCGGATGGCCAAAGCGTTCGGTGTAATGCGCTGGGCCGCCCAGCCAGCCGCACAAAAACCAGAACAGTTTTTCACGCGCATCCTGCAAGCTGCTGCCGTGGGCTGCCCGCAAGGCTTGGTAGCCAGGCTCTAGGTCCATGAGGTCGTAAAAACGCTCGGCCAATGCCTTGACGCGCGACTCGCCACCCATCCACTCGAACGGGCTGTCAAACGGGGCTTTCTCTTCAATTTGCATAGGCTTTTCGTATGACCGTGACAGTGTTTTGGGGCATCACTCGGCAGCTTGCCGCAAGGTTTGCATGACAGGTTGGCGCAGCACACCGGACAGGCTCAGGCTGCCGGCGGTCCATGCGAGCAAGGCACCCAAACCGCCTCCGGCCAGGGGCGCCCAAAGCGGCGGTTGCCAGGCAAACTCAAAAGCAAACCGGGCCAATGCCCAACCCACCACCAAGGCCATGCTGCTGGCCATGAACCCGGCGAGCCAACCGAGGCCCAGCAACTCGGTGC
>CAIZSE010000072.1 GCA_903935585.1 uncultured Burkholderiales bacterium
ACGTAGCCATACATCAGGCCGCCTGTGACTTTGGCATACAGATGGGGCACGCCCAAAAGCCCGTTGAACTGCTGGCCTGCGTAAACATAAACCGAAGGCTGGCCGAATGAGTTGTTGAAAAAGCTGACGCCACACAAACGGTCTCCCGGCAACTGCTCGTCAAAGGCCACCATGACCACTTTTTTGTGCTCGGGGTTTTGACTCCAGTGGTGGGTGAAAGGGGAAAAAGTGAACTCTCCGCGATGTGTGGGTGCCGCTGCACCTTTGACCGCCAAAAAGTCGGGGCAATAGCGACTTGCCGCATCTGCATTCGCCAAGTTGACAAACAAAGACAAGGCCGCAGCCAGACAAAAACGTAAAACAGGAAGGAAATGCATGGCCGACAATCGTCAAAATGAAAACCAGGTGATTTTAGGGCTTCTCAGCCCATGAACTTCTCAAGCACTGCCGCCAGGGCTTGCGGTTGGTCGTGGTGCAGCATGTGGCCGGCATCCTGGATGATGGCTTGTTCAAGCGCCGAAACAGCTTTCAAGCGCTCATGAAATTCGGTCAGCGTGTATTTGCCCTTCCACCACTGGCCGAGTGAATCGTCAGAAGCCTCCACCACCAGCACGGGGGCGCTGATCCGACCGTACATGGCCAAGGCCTCTTCGACGTGGAACAAATAGGGGTTGATGACCTTGTGCGCCGCATCGCCCAGAATGCGCCACTGCCCATCGCTGCCGGGCTTGGCCCAGTGCTGCGCCAACCAGTTGGCCTTGTCCTGACCCAGGCGGCGGTTGGTTTTCATCAAGCGCGCTGCAACACCCGGGGCATCGGCATAGGGTTTCAGGTCTTTTTCGCCTGTACGTTGCGCTTTGAGCTCGTCCAGCCATTGGCCCATGCGCGCAGGGGCTTGTGCGGGCTGTGAGGCCGCCAAGCCAAAGCCTTCGAGGTTGACCAGCCGGCGGATGCGCTCGGGGCGGGTGCCCGCGTACATCATCACCACGTTGCCACCCATGCTGTGGCCCACCAGGTCCACGGGTTGGTCGGGTGACAGGCTGTCAAGCAAGGCGTCCAGGTCGGCCAGGTAGTCGGGAAACCAGTAACAGTCGGTGGCAGGGGCTTCGGTCAGACCGTAGCCCCGCCAGTCCATGGCGAAAATGGGGCGCTGCTGTGCAAAGGCTTCGCTGAAGGCGTCGACCATGAACTGCCAGGAGGCGGCCACATCCATCCACCCGTGGGCCAGCACCAAGGGCGTGGCACCGGGCTTGGCCGTGCCCCATTGACGGACGTGGTAACGGCAGCCGCGCAGCGGCACCCAAAGGCTTTGTGGTTCGCGTAAAACTTGGTACATACTTTCCATCATAAGGAGACAATCCATGAGCGTCAGTCGCACCCAAGACCGCCAAGCCCGTCCTCACATTGACCGCTACCTGCAAATTCACCAGGGCTTTGGCTGGAAAGTGCCCCGTATTTTCAACATGGCGCAAGCCTGTTGCGGGCAGTGGGCAGCGCAGCCCATCACTGCCAAACGACAGGCCGTGCGTGAGCACGTGGCGGGGCAGGGCCTGGGCCGCAGTTGGACATTTGGGCAGTTGCAGCAAGATGCCAACCGCCTGAGTCGGGTGCTGCGGGCGCAAGGCGTGCAGCGCGGTGACCGGGTGGCGATCGTGATGCCCCAGCGCTATGAAACTGCCGTGGCCTACATGGCCGTGTTGCAAATGGGCGCGGTGGCCATGCCTTTGTCGATGCTGTTTGGGCCCGAGGCCTTGTCTTTTCGCATCAACGACAGCCAGGCCCGCGTGGCGGTGTGCGACGAATCCACGGTGCAGGCTTTGCAACAGGCCCGCCCCGACTGCCCCAGTTTGCAAACCCTGATTGGCGTTGGGCAGGCGGCTGCGCTGGCCGATCTGAATTACGCCCAGGTCACCCAAGCCAGTGCGCCGACCTTCAAGACCGTGCCCACCTTGGCCGAGGACCCGGCGGTGTTGATCTACACCAGTGGCACCACCGGCAACCCCAAGGGCGCCCTGATTCCGCACAGGGCCTTGATCGGCAACCTCACGGGTTTTGTGTGCAGCCAAAACTGGTTTGGCTTTGACCCGGACCGCGCCGAGCGCCCGTCAAAAGCCGTGTTTTGGTCACCTGCCGACTGGGCATGGACGGGCGGCTTGATGGACGCCTTGCTGCCAAGTTTGTATTTCGGTCGTCCCATCGTGGCCTTCAACGGGCGCTTTTCGCCAGAAGCGGCTTTTGAGATTTTGCAAAGCCATGCCGTCACGCACACCTTTCTGTTCCCGACGGCCCTGAAAGCCATGATGAAGGCGGTGCCCGATGTGAAGGCCCGGTATCGGCTGCATCTCCAGGCCATGATGAGCGCAGGGGAGGCCGTGGGTGACGCGGTGTTTGATTACTGCCAAAAGCAATTGGGCATCACGGTCAATGAGATGTTTGGCCAGACCGAAATCAACTATGTGGTGGGCAACTGTGCCCGCCTGTGGCCTGCCAAACCCGGCAGCATGGGCAAAGCATATCCGGGCCACCAGGTGGCGGTCATTGACGAAGCGGGTCGCTTGTGCCCTGCCGGTACGCCGGGGGAGGTGGCCGTCAACCGCTTTGACGTGCACGGTCAGCCCGACCCGGTTTTCTTTTTGGGCTACTGGCGCAACGACCCAGCCACCCAGGCCAAATACACCGGCCACTGGTGCCGCACGGGTGACATGGCGGTGGCCGATGCGGATGGCTACCTTTGGTACCAGGGCCGGACCGACGACATGTTCAAGGCGGCGGGTTACCGCATCGGCCCTGGCGAGATTGAAAATTGCCTGGTCAAGCACCCTGCCGTGGCCAATGCGGCGGTGGTGCCCAAGCCCGACCCGGACCGCGGAGCGGTGGTCAAGGCCTATGTGGTGATGTCACCGGATTGGCTAAGCCGCAGACCTGCAGGGGCGGGCCAGTCCGCCTTTGACGACGAGGTCAGACGCGAGCTGCAAAGCCATGTGAAGGGCTTGCTCGCGCCCTACGAATACCCCAAGGAGATCGAGTTCATCGACCAACTGCCGATGACCACCACGGGCAAAGTTCAGCGCCGGGTGCTGCGGCTGCAGGAAGAAGCCCGGATCGCAGCCATCAGCCCGTCCTGAATGCCGTGACAAAATAAGCGTTTGCCATGGGGGCTTGGCCCCAGCCGGCCTTTGCCGCTCTGGCCATTTGCCGATGGCCGCAACCTCTTCAGAACAACACAGGAAACACCATGAAACTCGTTCAGCTCGGACAATCCGACTTGCAAGTGACCCCCATCTGCCTGGGCACCATGACCTTCGGTGAGCAGGTCAACGAAGCCGATTCACACGCCATCCTGGACCGCTCACTCGAAGCCGGCATCAATTTCATCGACACCGCCGAGATGTACGCCGTGCCCGCCACGGCCGCCACCTGCGGTTTTACCGAAACCTACATCGGCAACTGGTTGGCCAAGCGCCCCGGTGCCCGCCAGAAGTTGGTGCTGGCCACCAAGGTGGCAGGGCCTTCACGCGGCATGCCCTGGATTCGCGAAGGTTCGGGCATGACCGGGCAAGACATTCTGAATGCCTGTGACGCCAGCCTGCGCCGTCTGCAAACCGATGTGATCGACCTGTACCAGATCCATTGGCCCGAGCGCCATGTGCCGGTGTTTGGCATCACTTATTTCGACCCCAGCAAAGACAAGCCGCTCACCCCGATCCACGAACAACTCGAGGCCTTGTCCAAACTGGTCAAGGCAGGCAAGGTCCGTCACATCGGCTTGTCGAATGAAACGCCTTATGGTGTGCACGAATTCGTGCGCCTGGCCGAGCAGCATGGCCTGCCGCGCGTGGCCACGGTGCAAAACCCTTATGGCCTGGTCAACCGCACCTTTGACAACGCGCTGGACGAAACCTGCTATCGCCTGAACGTGTCCTTGCTGGCTTACTCGCCCCTGGGCTTTGGCTTGCTGACCGGCAAGTACGACAACTTTGATCTGACCGGCCCGCTGCTGCCGGGCGGCGGCCGCATTGCCCGTTACGACTCGATGCGCAAGCAACGCTGGGGCCGCCCCGAAGCCTTGGTGGCTGCACGCCGCTACAACCAACTGGCACGCGACAACGGCATGACGCCCACCCAGATGGCCTTGGCTTTTTGCTACCACCGCTGGTGCGTCACCAGCACCATCATCGGCGTGACCTCGGTGGCCCAATTCAACGAAAACCTGGCCGCCTGGACAACCGAGTTGTCCCCGGAGGTCCTCAAGGCCATCGACGCTATCCGGTGGGAAATGCGCGATCCGGCTTTGTGACATTGGCCGATGGCCAAAAAAGACAAAGTCAGCGAAACCCCCGCCACTGCGCTCTTGCGCCAGCAGGGGGTGAGCTTCACCGAGCACCCATACGACTACCTGGAGCACGGCGGCGCCCAGCACAGCGCGCAGGTGCTGGGCATGGACCCGTTTGTGGTGGTCAAGACCTTGATCATGCAAGACCAGGACGCCAGGCCCTTGGTGGTCTTGATGCATGGCAACCGCAAGGTGTCCACTAAAAATCTGGCGCGGCAGATCGGCCTGAAGTCGGTCGAGCCTTGCGCGCCTGAGGTGGCCAATCGCCACAGCGGCTATCTGGTGGGTGGCACCTCACCGTTTGCCACCCGAAAGTCGATGCCGGTGTTCATTGAAGAGAGCATCCTGGCCTTGCCGCGCATTTGCATCAACGGTGGCAGGCGCGGTTACCTGGTGGGCATTGACCCTCAGGTGTGTGTGCAACTGCTGGCTGCGCAGCCTGTGAATTGCGCGCTGGCAGAATGACGCCCGTACAAGAACAAGGGAGCCTTCGATGGACATATTGATTCCAGTGACCGTGGTGTTGGTCAGTTACTTGGTGGGTTCACTCAGCTTTGCGGTCATCGTCAGCCGCTTGATGGGCCTGAACGACCCCCGCAGCTACGGCAGCAAAAATCCTGGTGCCACCAACGTGTTGCGCTCGGGCAGCAAAAAGGCGGCCATTCTGACTTTGCTTTTGGACGCAGCCAAAGGCTGGCTGCCTGTGGCCCTGGTTCTGACTTATGGGCCTGAGCATGGCTTGGATGCGGGCGTTGCCGCTTTGTCTGGCCTTGCTGCTTTTCTGGGGCATTTGTACCCCGTGTTCTTTGGGTTCGTGGGCGGCAAAGGTGTGGCCACGGCGGTGGGCGTGGTGGTCGGGGTCAATGGCCTCTTGGCCTTGGCGACCGTGCTGACCTTCGCGATCGTGGTCTATTTCAGCCGTTACGTGTCACTGGCGTCGATGGTGGCCGCGGTGTTTGCGCCCGCCTTTTACCTGTTTGGCACCGGCGTGGCCTGGCAAGCCACAGCGACCGAGGTCTTGTGCTTGTCGGTCATGGCCTTGCTGCTGGTTTGGCGTCACCGCGAAAACATCAACCGACTGCTGGCGGGCACCGAGTCAAAACTGGGCCAGAAAAAACCATGAGCCAAGACCTGAAAAGACTGCATGTGGCCGCCCGATACAGCGAGGCGGCCATCTTCAATGGCGTGGTGTATTTGGCTGGCATGGTGCCAGAGTGCGAGGCTGCCGACATCCGCAGCCAGACAGCCGATGTGCTGCGCCAGATTGAGTTGCACCTGGCCGAAGCGGGCAGCGACAAAACCCGCATTTTGCGCACCCAGATCTACCTGAAAGACATCACTGACATCGCCGCCATGAACGAAGTTTGGGACGCCTGGGTGGTAGCCGGCACCGCCCCACCACGCGCCACCGTGCAGGCGGCGCTGGCCAATCCGGCTTACCGGATTGAAGTGGTGGTAACGGCTGCCGTCAAGCCCTGAAGGCTCACATGCGTTCAAAAATCGCCGCGATGCCCTGACCACCACCGATGCACATGGTGACCAGTGCGTAACGGCCGTTGACGCGCTGCAGTTCGTACAAGGCTTTCACGGTGATCAACGCGCCGGTGGCGCCAATCGGGTGGCCCAGCGAGATGCCCGAGCCGTTGGGGTTGACCTTGGCCGGGTCCAGACCCAGTTCGCGGGTCACGGCGCAGGCTTGGGCAGCAAAGGCTTCGTTGGCCTCGATCACGTCCAGGTCGTTCACGCTCAGGCCTGTTTTCTTGAGCACGGCCAGCGTGGCCGAGATCGGGCCCACGCCCATGATTTTCGGGTCCAGGCCGGTGTGGGCATAACCCACCAGGCGAGCCATCGGCTTGGCGCCACGGGCCTTGGCGGCACCGGCTTCCATCAGCACGACCGCAGAAGCGGCGTCGTTGATGCCTGATGCGTTGCCAGCGGTCACGGTACCGTTTTCCTTGACGAACACCGGCTTGAGCTTGGCCATGTCTTCGGGCTTGCAGCCAGGGCGGAAGTGCTCGTCGGTGGCGTAAGCGATCTCGCCCTTTTTGCTCTTGAGCATGACCGGCATGATCTGGTCTTTGAAATAACCGGCCAGGGTGGCACGTTCGGCACGGTTGTGGCTTTCTACGGCCAGCGCGTCCTGCATTTCGCGGGTGATGCCGTATTTGGCTGCCACGTTTTCAGCGGTCACACCCATGTGGATGGTGTGGAAGGGGTCGTGCAGGGCGCCGACCACCATGTCGATCATTTTGGCGTCTCCCATGCGGGCACCCCAGCGGGCGCTCAAGGAGGCGTAAGGGCCGCGGCTCATGTTTTCGGCACCACCGCCAATGGCGATGTCGCAGTCACCCAGCATGATGGACTGGCTGGCGCTGATGATGGCTTGAAGGCCCGACCCGCACAGACGGTTGACGTTGAAAGCCGGGGTCCCCTCGGCGCAGCCGCCATGGATGGCCGCCACGCGCGACAGGTACATGTCTTTGGGCTCGGTGTTGACCACATGGCCGAACACCACATGGCCAACGTCTTTGCCGTCGGTGCCAGCCCGTGCCAGGGCTTCGCGCACCACTTGGGCGGCCAGCTCGGTGGGTGGAATGTCCTTCAGGCTGCCGCCGTAGGTACCAATGGCGGTGCGCACACCGCTGACAACAACAACTTCACGGCTCATGGGATGTCTCCAGAATTTTAAAAATAACAAAAATCAACAAGTTTGACCCTTTGAGTGTCGGGGTCAATGGCTACGTTGACCTGACAAAGAAATTTTCAAACTCTGGCGATTCGCCGCCCTGACTGCAGCTGATCAGTCCCGGATGTCGGCCACGGGCTTTTGTCCAAAGTCAGGCCGGGCGAGATATCCCAGCACCAGCGCAGCTGCTTGAGGTGCGCTGCTGAGCAGCCCTTTTTCCTTGAGCTGCAAAAACTTTGATTGGTCCGGAAATGCCTCACCTGCCGCGCTGCGCAACTGCACCTGCATGTCGGTGTCGATCACGCCAGGGGCCAAGGAGCAGACCTTGGCGCCATGGGGTTTGAGGGCTTCGTCCAGCGCCATGCAGCGCGTGAAGTGGTCCATGCCGGCTTTGGCTGCGCAATAACCAGCTTGTGAGGCCATGGCGTTGCGCCCCAGGCCGGAAGAAATGTTGAGCACCTTTCTTGGCATGGGCCAAGTTTCGGTGGCACCCAAAAATGCAGCGCACAAGGCCATGGGCGCTTCCAGGCCCACGCGCAGCGCCTGTGCCAAATCGGCGGGACTCGATTGACTGAGTGGCAGGATCGGGGGAATGGTGCCGGCGTTGTTGATCAGGGCCACGCTGGCGAAATCGGCCGCGTTTTGGCTTTGCAGCCAAGCCCTCAAGCGATGACTGGCCCCTTCACCATCGGCCAGATCCTGCGTCCATTGCACCAAGGGCACGTTCTTTTTTTGAGCTGCCGCTTGCAGGCCGGGGTTGGCGTGGCGCGAGATGCACAGCAGGCTATTGCCCTCTTGCAGCAATTGCTCGGCGATGGCCAAGCCCATGCCCCGCGAGGCCCCGGTGAGGATGTAAAGGTGGTGTTTCATGGTGAGCATGGTAATGGGGAGGCCATGGCAATTCGGTGCCGCAGTTGACACTGCTTGTGCCTTGGGGCAAAGCAGGCCACGCAGATCAATCAATGCCCTTGCGCTGCCCGGATTCGGTTGACTTGCAGGGGAGTGACCTCGCTGGCCTGGTTGCCCCACTGGGTGCGCAGGTGGGTCAGCACAGCCGAGATGTCGCGGTCGTCCAGTTCCAGAACGGCAGGGGGCATGCCAAAAGGTCTGGGGTGGCCTGCGGTGGCAGGGGCGTAGCCGCCGTACAACACCACTTGCACCAGGTTGGTGGGGTCCTTCAGCAGCACAGCGCGGTTGCCTGCCAGGGACGGGTAGGCCACCTTGCCATCTGCGGTGTTGATGCCTTCGCCCTTTTCACCGTGGCATTGCAGGCAATGGCGTTCGTACACCTTGGTGCCATGGTTGGCGACTTGCAGGCTGATGCGGGCTGGCTGGCGAGGACTCTGCGGGGCCTGCTCTGGGGCATTTTGTGCACGCGATTGCAAATAAACCGCCATGGCTTGCAGATCGCTCGGGCTAAGGTGTTGCAGGCTGTGTTGCACCACTTCGCCCATGGGTCCACTGGTTTGAGCCGAGGCCGATGCACCGGTGCGCAACAGGCGCACGATCTCGGGCAAGGGCGTGCTGGCCAAGCCGGTTTCGGCGTCACGGGTCAGGTCGGGGGCGTACCAATTGACCACGGGCATCAGGCCACCTGACAGATCATTGACCGCCCCACTCGCTCCGAGCGCGTTGCGCGGGCTGTGGCAGGCCGCGCAGTGTCCCAGACCTTGCACCAGGTAAGCGCCACGGTTCCATTGGGCACTTTGCTGCTTGTCCACCACGAAGGGACTGGGCTCAAAGTACAGGCTGCGCCAGACGGCCAGGGCTGGCTGTGTGCCCACGGGCCAGACCAGGCTGTGGGCGGGCTGTGGCTGGGCGACAGGGGCTTGGGTGTTCAGCCAGGCAAAAATCGCATCGCTGTCTTCGCGGGGGATGACACTGGTGTGGTTGTACGGAAAAGCCGGGGTCAGCAAGCGGCCGCCCTTGGAGCGGCCCAGGTGCAGGGCTTGCCAAAAATCTTGCGCATCCCATCGACCCAGGCCGGTCTGAGGATCGGGGGTGAGATTGCTGCTGTAGACGCCACCAAAAGGCGTGTCGATGCGGCGTCCGCCCGCCAGTGCTGGCCCGCCCAGGCTGGTGTGACAAGCCATGCAGTTTCCCGCCAGGGCCAGGTAACGTCCTTGCTCGATTTGGGCTTCGGTCGTCTTGCCCGAGAGGGCCGGGGCGTCTTTTTGGGGCAAAACCATGTCGCCCCAGTTGTCCCACACCACCCCTGCAGCGAGCACCCCAAGGCTGAGCAAAATGGTTTGGCCCAATCGCCGAATAGGTTTTGCGGGGTGCATGAGGCGGTTCATGATCGGCCTCCGGCATGGGGCTTCGCGGGCTCCTGGATAGACAGTTCGGGCGCGCTGCCACAGCGCAGCGCTTCGGGCAGCACGGGGCCTGCAGGGGGGCGATCTGCTGCCTGGGTTTGAGGCGGCAAGGGCTGGCGTGCCAGCCAACTCGAAACAGCAATCAGGTCTGCAGCCGGCATGCGTTTGACCACTTCGGCCATGCAATCGGGTGCGTGGGCGCGGCGTTGCCCGGTCTGCCAGGCGCCCAACTGCGCGTTCAGGTAGTCCAGTGGCAAGCCCAGCAGGCCCGGCACGTTGGGCTGCACGCCTGTCAGGCGCACGCCATGGCATTGCGTGCAAGCGGGCAGGCCGCGTGCGGGGTCGCCTTGGGTCACCAGCTGCTGGCCTTTGGCCAGGCGTTCGGGCGAGATGGCATTGTTGGCCGTGGGGGGCGGGTAGGGCAATTTCAGGTTGGCGAAGTACTGGGCCATCTCGCCCAGATAGTCGTCGGTCAAGGGGTTGACCAGACGCGCCATCAGGTCGTAATGCCGTCGGCCTTGCGCAAAATTACGCAGCTGGTTGTGCAGGTAGCCTGCAGGCTTGCCTGCCAGGCGCGGGTAATAGCCATCGGGTCCGGCGCGGCCCTGGTCGCCGTGGCAGGCGGTGCAGGCGCGGGTGCGTTCAGCCATGTCGTCGGCAAACCGGCCAGGGGTTTGGGCGTTGGCCGGGCCCGTGGCAAGAACACCCACTGTCCAGACAAGCCCTGCAAAAAACCAGGTCCGCAACTTCTTCAGAGTGTTGGCAGCTTGGCCGCCAAGGACCTTCAGGTGATGTGCCAACGGATAATTCATGCTGCTCAAAGACGTCCTCATGTCTTGAAGATAACCGAAGCGGCGACAATGTCTGGTTTTGCGCCGAAAGACCTGGTTTTTCAGCACGTTTTTTTCCTTTCAAGTTCAAGCCATGTCCGATATCCAAGTCCGATTTGCCACCCTTCAAGACGCCCCCGCAGTGGCCGCACTGCATGTGAGCGCCTGCCGCGCTGCCTACGCCGGCCAAGTGCCTGATGCGCATTGGGACGCCACCCCCATGCCCAAACGGGTGTCCTTCTGGAAAGAAGCGATTGAATACGGCGAGCCGCAAGTCATGCTGGCCACCGATGGCCGTGAAGTGGTCGGCTTTGTCGGGTTTGACCGTTCGCGCGACCCCAAATCCAAAAACACAACAGGCGAAATCTGGGCCATTTACGTGGCCCCCGACCGATTGGGGCAGGGCATTGGCCTGGCCTTGTGGGACGCGGCACTCGAAGGCCTGGAAGAAGAAGGCTGCACCGAAGTCACCGTCTGGTTGCCGCTCTTGCATGAGAAAACCTTGCGTTTTCACGATCTGGCGGGCTTCAAGCGCGAAATGAACACCGCCCGTACCGTTCCTCTGGGTGGCGTGAAGATCGAAGAAGTCCGGCTCAAGCGCAAGCTGAGTTGATGGCCTGACCCCATGACCGCAAGCAGCTTGGGCAGCCGCATTTTGTTGGCGCCCATGGAGGGGCTACTGGACCACACCTTGCGTGACATGCTCACGCGTGTGGGCGGTGTGGACTTGTGCGTGTCGGAGTTCATCCGGGTCACCAACACCGTACTGCCACGCCGAGCCTTCATTCGCGTGGCGCCTGAATTGCTGAACAAGAGTTGCACCCCCGCAGGGGTGCCGGTCCGCGTGCAGTTGCTGGGCTCAGACCCGATTTGCCTCGCAGACAATGCGGCCGCATTGGCCGAACTGGAGCCCGCTGGCATTGATTTGAATTTCGGCTGCCCCGCCAAAACCGTGAACCAGCACCGGGGTGGCGCGGTCTTGCTGGATGAGCCCGAGTTGGTGGGGCTCATCGTGGCGGCTGTGCGCCGTGCAGTGCCGGCGCACATCCCGGTGTCGGCAAAGATGCGCTTGGGCTTCAACGACGACCGACGCGCCGAGGACTGCGCACAGGCCATTGAGGCTGCCGGCGCCAGCGATCTGGTGGTGCATGCCCGAACCAAGGCCCATGGCTACAGGCCGCCCGCTTACTGGGACCGTATTGCCGATTTGCGCCAGCATGTGCGATTGCCCATGGTGGCCAATGGCGAAATCTGGACTTTGTCGGATGCATTGCGTTGCCGTGAAGTGACCGGGTGTGAGCGGCTGATGATTGGGCGTGGCATGGTGGCCGACCCGGGTCTGGCTTTGGCCATTGCGCACCACGATTCAGTACAGACAGGAACGTCGATCGGGGAGCCCGTGACCTGGGCACACATCGTGGTGTTGATGCGCCTGTTCTGGCAGGGCATCAGCCAGCGAGTGGCGCCTCGGCACCGCGCGGGTCGACTCAAACAATGGCTCAATTATTTGCGGCGGGTTCACCCGCAGGCGCAAGAGGCGTTTGACCAACTGCGTCTGATGCATGACCCCGCAGCCATTGCGCAGTGGCTGGATGCACAAAACTTGCCAGAATCTGCAGAAAAGGTCGGTAAGACTGAAATTTGCGCCTGAGCTTGGCGCTTTGTCGTCAAGTGGCTGTGCAGTCCGCTGAAACGGACCAAGGCTTGTTCAAGCCTGAGGGTGGCGTGCCAGGTGTGTGGCGACTTCAGTGCGCAACGTCTCCAGCTGGGGGGCCAGTTGACTGTAGGCGGCACGTACATCTGCAGATTCAGCGTGCTTGCTCATTTGCTCAACACGCACGACCAGTTCAACCAGGCTGTCGACGCAAAACACAGGGGTGAACCCTTTCAGCTGGTGCAACACGCGGTTCACACCATGCATGTCGTCATGTTCCAACAGTGCCTGAATGCGCGGCAGGTCTTCGCCCAAAGTCTGGTGCAAGGTGTTCAGCAAAGATAAAACCCCGTTGGCATCGCCAATGAATTCGATCGCCCGTTCAACAGACAGATAAATGGGGGCAGATGTTTCGGTCATGAATGCTGGAGATGGTCTATAAGTGTTACAAATTGTAATAGTTAATCTTGATCCAGCAAAGCGGCCAAACCCAACTCCGGCTCAAAGCGCTTGTTTTTGAACATCAGGCGGGTCGGGCCGGGAAACGCCGATCGCGCCACCGAATGCCGTGGGTCACCGGGGTAGCAAATGGTTCGGACGCCGTCTTGGTCGAAGGGTTCTGGCTCCACCACGGGGGGGTGGCGGCTTTGGGCTTCTGCCAGCGCACTTTGGGTGTTCGGGTGTCTGCCAAGCTGAACCAGACCCATGATTTGCGGTGGTGCCAGCTCGATTTGGTGGTCCCAGTAGCGGATCAGCGCCTCGCGCGGAGTGATCCACAGGGCTTCGGTGGTCTCATGGTTGTCGTGTTCGGCGGTTTGACCTTCGGGCACCCGGGTGATGAAAAAACGGGTGTCAAAGCGTTTGTGGGTGACGGATGCCTGCCGGGGTGTGATCCAACGGGTCCAGGGCACCAGGGTGTCGGTGGACAAGCGAAGCGAAAGGTTTTGAAAGGCCTCTGACCAGCTTTGCCCGCTGGCCAAAGCGTCTTGCAAGGCTTGCAGGTCAGGGCTGTCATCGCCGGTTTGGCCCAATAAGATGCGGCACTCTTCAAATGCCTCGCGAATAGCCGCTACAAAAAGGCCCGCCGCCCGTTCAGCGCTCAGATCTGGCTCGGCCAGTCGCTGGTGCAAGGTGCCGATGTCCTGGCTCAGTTGGGCCAGCAAACCAGGACTTTGGTCAGCCGCGTCGAGTTTGCCACCAGGAAACACATAGGCGCCACCCAACACGTTGGACGCCTGGTGGCGCCGGAGTAAAAGCACCTGCATGCCTTGTGCACTGTCGCGCAGCAAGACCACCGAAGCAGAGTCCAGAGGTGCGGTGGTGATGATTTCGGTGTTGAGTTCCATGGCGGGGTGTCAATCGTGCAACACAGCACAACGGCTGGCTGCTTTAAAGTCGGACAAAGCTTCGCTGAGTTGCCAGATTAGCAGATGGTGCTGTTCGGCCCTGTCACCCACTCACAAGCATTCAATCCAAGGAAAAACACATGAGCATCGAATTCAAAGGCCGCGTTGCGATCGTCACGGGCGCAGGGGGGGGCTTGGGCAAACAGCATGCGCTGGCCCTGGCGGCACGCGGTGCCAAAGTGCTGGTGAACGACTTGGGCGGCGATGTGCACGGGGTGGGCGGATCGGTGTCGGCGGCGCAAGCCGTGGTCGATGAAATTCGCGCAGCCGGGGGTGAGGCCATGGCCAACGGCGCATCGGTCACCGATTTTGAGGCCGTTAAAGCCATGGTCCAGCAGGCGGTGGAAGCTTGGGGTCGGGTGGACATTTTGGTCAACAATGCCGGCATCTTGCGCGACAAGAGTTTTGCCAAGATGGAGCTGGCCGACTTCAGGCTGGTGATGGACGTGCATGTGATGGGCGCGGTGCATTGCACGAAGGCCGTTTGGCCCATCATGCAGGCGCAAAACTACGGCCGCGTGGTGATGACCACCTCGTCCAGCGGTTTGTACGGCAACTTTGGCCAGGCCAATTACGGCGCGGCCAAGATGGCGGTGGCGGGCTTGATGCAGACCCTCTCCATCGAAGGTGAAAAGCACAACATTCGGGTGAACTGCTTGGCACCCACAGCGGCCACGCGCATGACCGAAGGCCTGATGCCAGAGCAAGTGCTCAAAGCTTTGGAGCCCAGCGCCGTGGTGCCTGCCATGCTGGTGATGGCCAGCGAAGAAGCGCCCAACCGCACCATCATTTGCGCCGGTGCAGGCAGCTTTGAGGTGGCCCACATCACCCTGACGCAAGGCGTGTACTTGGGCACTGGTCCAGATACGGCCGAGCGCTTGGCTGCGGCCATGGCGCAGGTTACCGACCGCCGTGAGGAGTCGGTGCCGCTGTCGGGTTCTGCGCAAGGAGCACTGGAAGTGGACAAGGCAATGAAGGCTCACCAAGGCTGAACTTGTCACTTGGGATAAGCAGTCGTTTCAATGGTGTTGCACCTCATACTTGAATCTGCCAGATAAAAAATGAAAAAATCACAAATTTTTTTAATTGGTTCAAGTCTTCTGGCTTTTTCCATCCAGTCGTTAGCTCAGATGCCATCAATGAGCAACGGTGAGCCAAGCGCACCGGACCAATGGCTTTTGAGCAATGGACGCGAATGGCATCACAAGACAGAGGTCTCCCCAACTCCACTTGAACTTAAGCCCAGAGAACCAACACAGCAAGAAGCATTACTTATCAAACGAGCCCAAGGTATTCTTCAAAGCTCTTCGACCAGGTACATGGCCCTGATGGACGGCAGTGATCTTGTTTGGTCGGGAGCTAAAAAACCGCTTCCAGAGAACCGAAGAATCTTTGGCATGAGCATGGGTAAAACAGTCACATCTCTTGCCATTGGCGCAGCGCTTTGCGATCGAAAAATCACATTGAATACCATGGTTACAGAATTTGTCCCAGAGCTAAATGGCACTGACCTTGGCAAGTCGACAATCAAGAATCTTCTAATGATGAGCTCGGGTGTATGGGCGGGCTATCCGGACTCCCGAGTTTACAAAGCAGAAGAAGAAAATGAACTGAACTCCGGAAGCTTGAGCATTCTGGATGTGCTGAAGCGTCAAAAGGTGTCCTCTTTCCCCATAGGACTGTTTGGAAAATCAGCCAAGGCAGGGGAGAATTTTGAATACAAAAGCACAGACCCCTTGCTTCTGGGCATCATTCTGAACAGATCCACTCAAATGAGTTTTGGAAAATGGGTCGAGCAATCTGTGCTCCTTCCTGCGGGTATCAAGCGCCCAGCAATCATTGCCCAGGATAGGTTTGGCTTTGGTAATTCAGATGCCGGCATTCGCCTTTTTGCAGAGGATTGGGTTCGATTAGCCGTTTGGGTAAACCAGAAGCAAAAGTCAGATGAATGTCTGGGAGACTACATAAGGGAAGCCAGCAAGACACAAATTCAGGTCAATACAAGGCCAACTGGACATCTTGGCTATGGCTACTTTATTTGGACCGAAGACAAGTTGGCCCCTAGTTCATACTGGGCTGCTGGCTTCGCAGGGCAGCGATTAGCTTGGAATCCTAAAAACAACCGGATGCTGGTTGTTTTTTCAAACGATGCCAGCGCAATGGATCAAGTCTCGGCGCTATATCGTGACTGGAGCGCTTTAGACGTTCCAAAATAAGTGTGCCCCGGATGTGGTTCTGAGAATTCAAACCTATCCCTGCCGCCACACTGTGTCGTCCTGCAGATCACGCCAAGCAATGACCTGCACAGCCTTGGAAAACACCGTCTCGATTCTTGATATTCCCGTAAGCGGAAATAGAACCTGGTCATTAACCTGAATCCGTGAATTCATTGTGGTAAATCCTGATTTACTCATATAAATCAATGACTTAGGTGTAAAATTTGACTCACCCTGAAGGTGAGAGCGAAGATGACCGACTTCATTATCAAAAAGCTGCCCTACGACCTCAGTTC
>CAIZSE010000073.1 GCA_903935585.1 uncultured Burkholderiales bacterium
CGGGTCAAAGTCGAGCACATGGTTGTATGGCCCACCGGGGTGGGGCGTTTGGCGCCTTTGCACCCAGGCATGGTCGGCGCCGCTCAGGCCAAACAGGGCCGGGTCGGGCGCCGGAAAGCTGCGCAGCGGGTCCGCTTGCGTTGCTGCCATGCGTGCTTGCCGGGTGGCACTGGCGTGGGTGCTGCTCCAGCTTTCACCGGGCTCTGGCAGCACAGCGTCCAGATACACCAGATGGCGCAGGCGCTCTGGCCTGCGGTCAGCCACGGCCGTGCCCAGCATGCCCGCATAAGAGTGCACCACCAGCACCACGTCATGGAGCTCCTCGGCATCCATGGCGGCCATCACATCTTGAATGTGGGTCTCCAGATCGATGTCGGGGCGAAGCAAATGGGCGCGCTCACCCACCCCGGTCAAGGTGACGGCGTGGGCACGGTGTCCGGCCTGGATCAGGCCCGGCAACACACGCTGCCAACACCAAGCCCCGTGCCATGCGCCATGCACCAGCAAAAAATTCGCCATCAGATCACCCCTTTGCCACGCAAGCGGCCTTGTTGTTCCTCTGTCCAGCCCAGCACCTCGGCCAGCACTTCGGCCGTGTGCTGTCCCAGCATGGGGGGCGGCAGGTCTTGGCGAACCGGGGTGCGGCTCAGCTTGATCGGGCTGGCCACCAGTTTCAAATCGGGCTGGATCGGGTGCGACCAAGTGCTCACCATGCCGCGTTCGGCCACCTGCGGATCGGCAAACACTTCGGCCAGCGTGTTGATGGCCCCGCACGGCACTTTGGCCGCTTCCAGGGCGGCCAGCCAAGCCGCCTTGGTGCGGGTTTTCAGGATCACCTCCAGCAGGGGGACCAGTTCGGCGCGGTGGCGAACCCGTTGGGTATTGAGCGCGTAGCGTGGGTCCTGCGCCAGTTCGGGGCAGCCGGCCACGGCACAAAATTTCACAAATTGCCCGTCATTGCCCACGGCCAGGATCAGGTGATCGCGGGTGGCCGGGGGGGATCCTTCGGGGGCCATCACCTCAAACACCTGGTAGGGCACGATGTTTTGGTGGGCGTTGCCGGCCCGGCCGGGCACTTTGCCGCTGACCAGGTAATTGGCGCCCAGATTGGCCAGCATGGCAACCTGGGTGTCCAGCAAAGCCATGTCCACTTGCTGGCCTTCGCCTGTGCGCTCGGCGTGCCGCAGTGCCGCCAAAATGGCCACCGTGGCGTACATGCCGGTGAACAAATCGGCCACAGCCACCCCCACTTTCTGGGGGCCACCGCCCAGGTCATCGCGCTCGCCCGTCACGCTCATGAGGCCGCCGATGCCCTGCACGGCATAGTCGTAGCCCGCACGTTCGCGGTAGGGGCCTGTCTGGCCAAAACCGGTCACGCTGCAATACACCAGTTTGGGGTTGATGGCGCTCAGGCTGGCGTAGTCCAGGCCGTAACGGGCCATGTCGCCGACCTTGAAGTTTTCGACAAACACATCGCAGTGCTTGACCAACTCGCGGATCAGGTTTTGGCCATCGGCCTGGGCGATGTCACAGGTGACCGACCGCTTGTTGCGGTTCGCACCCAAGTAATAGGCCGCTTCGGCGGTGTCTTTGCCTTGGGCGTCTTGCAGAAAAGGGGGGCCCCAGGTTCGGGTGTCATCGCCCGTGCCGGGGCGTTCGATCTTGAGGACGTCAGCCCCCAGGTCGGCCAGAGTCTGGGTGCACCAGGGGCCCGCCAAAACGCGGGAGAGGTCTAAAACGCGGATGCCATCGAGTGAATTCATGCTTTCATTGTCGCGAAAAATGCCACCCCCCGCTGATCGGGATAATCACCCCATGCGAACCCATTTCATGGCCCTCATGGCCAGCCTGACCCTCAGCCTTGCCTTGACCGCTTGCAGCCCCGAGCAGAACTGGCGCGAAGTCAGTTTTGAAGGCACTTCCCTCAAAGCCCAATTGCCCTGCAAGCCCGACCGCACCACGCGTTCGGTCCCTTTGGGCGGCGTGCCTGTGGACCTGCAAGTCGTGGGCTGCGAAAGCGGCACGGCCATCGTGGCGGTGATGACCGCGCCCTTGCTGGCGGGGGCCGATGCCCAAGCCTTGCTTTCGGGTTGGCAACAAGCCACCTTGGACAATGCGCGGGTCAAACGGCCCCTGGCTGCCGCGCAGCAGCAGCTTTGGCACCGACCCGGGCAATTGCCGCTGGCTTCATCGGTGCGCATTCAGGCCCCAGGCCTGCGGGCCAACGGGCAAGCGGTGCAGATGTCGGCTGTCTGGGGCGCCGTGGCCGAAGGGGATCGGGTGCGTTTGATTCATGCCGTGGTTTATGACCGTGCGATTTCGCCAGAAATGGCCAACACTTTGTTTGACGGACTGAAACCATGAGCACTGCCACTTTGGCGCACCCTGATCTGTTGCCGCGGCGCATGGCCGTGGTGGTTTTTCTGGCGTTTGCGCTGGCCTATTTTTTCTCGGCCCTGGTCCGGGCCATCACAGCCACCTTGTCGCCAACGCTGACCACAGAGTTCAGCCTCAGTGCGCAAGACCTGGGCTTGCTGGCGGGCGGCTACTTTTTGGGGTTTTCACTCACGCAGTTGCCCCTCGGACGCTTGCTGGACAAGCACGGCCCCAAAAAAGTGGTGCTGGCCTTCCTGTCCTTTGCGGTTCTGGGTTGTTTGGCGTTTTCTTGGGCGGACAGCTTTCACGGCCTGCTGGCCGCGCGGGTGCTGTGTGGCATGGGCGTCAGCGCCTGCCTGATGGCCCCCTTGACCGGTTACCGGCGCTGGCTGGATGCCAGCAGCCAGTTGCGCAGCAACTCCTGGATGCTGATGACCGGCTCTTTGGGC
>CAIZSE010000074.1 GCA_903935585.1 uncultured Burkholderiales bacterium
ATTAATGATTATTCTGCAAGTCAAAAAGCATTGATCATTGAATTCTTAAAAAATACTTTTATTTAATTCGAACTTGATCTTCTATTGAACTTTGAAGGAAATTATTTCCCATGAACTTGGCAACATTGCTCCAGAAACGCGCCGCAGAGTCAGGCCCTATCCGTGTGGGTATCATCGGGGCCGGTAAATTTGGCTCCATGATGCTGGCTCAAGCCAAACACATCAAGGGCTATCACGTTGTGGGGGTGGCCGATTTGAACGTTGCCAAAGCCCGCGAGTCGCTCCACCGCGTGGGTTGGGAAGAAGAGCAATACAGCGCCAAAACACTGGGTGAGGCTTACAAATCAGGCAAAACCTGCATCGTGGACAACGCAGCGGCCTTGGCTGAATTTGACGGTATCGAGTGCATCATCGAAGCGACCGGACACCCGATCGTCGGTGTGCGCCACGCGCTGACGGCCATCGACCACGGCAAGCATGTGGTCATGGTCAACGTGGAGGCCGATGTCATGTGCGGTCCCTTGTTGGCAGCCCGAGCCAAAGCCAAAGGGGTGGTTTATTCCATGGCCTATGGGGACCAGCCCGCCTTCATGTGCGAGTTGATTGACTGGGTGCGCTCTTGCGGCTTTGAGTTGACCGCCGCTGGCAAGGGCATGAACTTCGAACCCCGTTACCGTTATTCCACCCCCGACACTGTGTGGGGCTACTTTGGCTGGACCGAGGCCGAAGTCAAGGCCGGTGATTTCAACGCGCAGATGTACAACTCGTTCACCGATGGGACCAAAGCGGCCATTGAAATGGCCGCAGTGGCCAATGGCACTGGCTTGGATTGCCCCGATGCGGGCCTGGCATTTTTGCCTGCTGGCCTGCACGACCTGGCCAACGTTTTCAAGCCCGCAGCTGACGGTGGCCGCTTGGCACGCAGTGGCCTGATCGACATCGCCGCTAGCCAAGAACCGGACGGTCGCGAGGTGCTGAACAACATCCGTTTCGGCATGTTCGTGACCTTCAAAGCCCCCGATGAATACACGCGAGCCTGTTTTAAACAATACGGTTTGTTGACCGACAAATCGGGTTGGTACGCCTCCATGTGGAGGCCATTCCACCTGATTGGACTGGAGACCAGCGTCAGCGTGTTGTCGGCTGTGTTGCGGGGTGAGGCCACGGGTTGCTCCAAAGAGTTCCGTGCAGACGCGGTGGCCACGGCCAAGACCGACTTGAAGGCTGGTGAAATGCTGGACGGTGAAGGCGGTTTTGCGGTGTGGGCCAATGCCATTCCGGCTCACAAGAGCCTGGCACTGGATGCTTTGCCCATCGGCTTGGCACACAAGGTGAAGTTGGTGAAACCCGTTGCGAAAGACATGCCTGTGAGTTTCTCGGATGTCGAACTCGTGGACAACCTGGATGTGGTCGAGTTCCGCAAGGAATACACCCGCACCATGGCCTGCAAAGCCCATTGACGCTGGGGTCGGTTCATGACAGGTTTGAAAGCATTAAAAGAGTCCGGGGCCTTCGTGGTGATCGCTGAGTTCGTGGTCAAAGAGGGGTTGATGGACACCTTTTTGACGCATGCGTTTGACGATGCCCGGCATTCCGTGGATGAAGAACCTGGTTGTTTGCAGTTCGATGTTTTGCAAACCCCTGAAGTGGCCAATGGCGTCTTGTTTTACGAGGTTTACAGCTCGAAAGAAGCCTTTGACGAGCACCTTGCGACACCTCATGTTGAAAGATTCAGAGCCATTTTGTCGGACCACCTTGAAGCCGAAAGGCCAGTGAGAATGCTGGCGCGTTTATGACCGCGAGTACGGGCTTGATTTGCTTGCCTCACCCCGGTTCGTGCTGCGACGCAGCATGAATGAAATTAACGAATGGGTGAGTTTATGTCGTTTGTCTTCACGCTTGAAGCTATGGAGAATCGCGCCGTTCATCACTATTCATCCGTCAAACGAAGGAGACAAACATGCTGTTAAAAAACAAGGTCGCGGTCATTACCGGAGGCGCAGGCCTCAATGGGCTGGGCTTTGCCACCGCCACCATGATGGCCGAACAGGGCGCCACAGTCGTGATTTTGGATCTGGACGGCGCCAACCCCCAGGCGGCCGCTGAGCGATTGGGCGTTGGCCACTTGGGTCTGGTGGCCAACGTGACCGACAAGGCGTCTTGTGAAGCCGCTGTGATTCAAATCAAAGCCAAATACGGGCGTATTGATATTTTGGTGAACAACGCCGGCATCACCCAGCCCGCCAAGTTTCTGGAGATCACCGGCACTGACTATGACCGCATTCTGGATGTGAGTTTGCGTGGCACCCTTTACGCATCGCAAGCCGTGCTGCCAACCATGATGGCGCAAAACAGCGGTTCCATTGTGTGCATTTCATCGGTGTCGGCGCAACGTGGCGGTGGCATTTTGGGTGGCCCGCATTACTCGGCCGCCAAAGCAGGTGTGTTGGGTCTGGCCCGCGCTATGGCGCGTGAATATGGCGGCCATAGCATTCGCGTCAACTGCGTGACCCCAGGCTTGATTGCCACTGACATCAACAAAGGCAAGATCCCCGAGGACAAGCGCCAGGGCATTCTCGATGGCATCCCGTTGGCCCGTATTGGCGAGCCCAAGGATGTAGCCGGCTGCGTGGTGTTTTTGGCCAGCGACTTGTCCAAGTACTGCACGGGCGTGACCCTGGACGTCAATGGCGGCATGTTGATTCACTGATTTAGATTTCACCCACCATCACGGCAGAGCCGTGGTTCATTTCAACCAAGGAGACATCATGAAAAAATTAAATACATTCCGCCGTAGCCTGTTGCTGGCGTCTTTGCTGGCTGCCACTTCAATGGCCCAGGCTCAGGCGGTGAAACTGACGCTGGGCCATGGCACCGCGATTGACAACCCGCGCCATGTGGCTTCATTGAAGTTCGCAGAGGTGGCCAAGGCTAAGAGCAATGGCCGCATAGAAGTCACCGTGGCCCCTGCCTCCCAATTGGGAGATGACGCTGCGATGGTCACGGCCTTGCGCACTGGCGCTTTGGACATGTCAGCCAACTCACAGGGCGCACTCGCTAACGCCGTGCCCGAGTACGCCGCTTTTGGCATGCCCTTCCTGTTTGCAAGCCAGGCCCAGGCCTGGAAGGTGATGGATGGCCCGGCCGGAAAAGAACTGGCTCAGAAATCGGCTGAAAAAGGACTGGTTGTTCTCGGTTACTGGGACAACGGCATCCGCCACATGAGCAACAACAAGCGCCCGCTGCTCAAGCCCGAAGATTTGAAGGGCCTGAAAATGCGCACGCCACCCGATTCAGTGACCGTGGACATCATGCAAAGCGTGGGTGCTGAGGCACAGCAGATCAAGTGGTCTGAGCTCTACGTGGCACTGCAGCAAGGGGTCGTCGACGGGCAGGAAAACCCGCTGGTCAACGTGCAAGCAGGCAAGTTGTACGAAGTGCAAAAGTACATCTCCCTGACCGGGCACAAGTACGAGATGACCCCCTTTTTGATTGGCAAGCGTGCCTGGGACAAGTTGTCTGATGCTGACAAGAAGATTGTTCAGGAAGCGGCCAATGAAGCGACTGCGCTGCAACGTAAATTGGCACAAGAAGCCGATGACAAGATGTTTGTCGAACTCAAGGCCAAAGGCGTGCAAATCGACAAAGTGGACCAAGCCCCATTTGAAAAGGCCACTGCACCTGTTGTGGCCAAGTGGGAAGCTAGCCCTATCGGCCCGTTTGTGAAGAAAGTCGTGGCCGCTGCGCGCGCCAAATAAGCAGCATAAAAATAGTCGGCATCGTAAAAATGCACTGACCACAAGTGCCGGATAAACGGCTGACTTCAACGCGCTATTGCCATGTTCACGACCCGCATCGGTGCTGGCCACCGATGCGGGGCATTTTGGAGATTCATTAATGACCGCAGTCATTGTCGAGCGCAACGCGCTTGAACGAGCGATCGTGGTCATCTGCAGCTTCGTGCTGTGGGTGACGATGGTTTCGATTTTCTTGATCTTGACGGCGAACACCTTGCTTCGGTATGCCTTCGGCACCAGTTTGCAATGGGCCAACGAGGTTCCCGAGTTGTTGTTCCCTTGGTTGGTCATGTCCGGTGTCGTACTGGCCGCCGAAAAAGGCTCGCACATCGCGACGGTGTTCCTGGTGGAGTCGGTCAGGCCTGCGGCAAAACGTGTGATTGCTATCGTGGCCTGGAGCGCTGTCGCTGTGTTGTACGCGGTGCTGGTGCGCGCAACTTGGAACATGCTTGAAATCGTGCACGACGAGAAAACGCCAATTCTGCTCATCCCGACATCGGTGACTTACGGTTGTCTGATGGTAGGCATGGGGATGCTGGTGCTGCTGGCACTCCAATCCGCCTCAAGGGCTTGGCGTGGTGTGCACGTGGTGCGGGACAGTTCTGAACCAGGGGCGCAAGCCGCGCAGGGATAAGCACCATGACCTTATTGATTTTGATTGTATTTTTGGGTGCGGCAACATTGGCCATGCCCATTGCACACGCCATTTTGTTGGCGGCGCTGGCCGCTGCTGTCAGCAGTGACCGGGTTCCGTTTGACCTGCTGGTCCAGCAAATGGTGGCGCAGGTGCAGAGCTTTCCATTGATCGCCATTCCGTTTTTCATGCTGACGGGGTCGCTCATGATGGGGGGCAAACTTGGCCAGGCCATCGTGGGCACCTTGACGGTTTTGGTAGGTCGTTGGCACGGTGGGCCTGCTCAGGTGAGTGTGCTGTCATCCACTTTATTTGGTGGCGTGTCGGGTTCGGCGGTGGCCGATGCGTCGGCCATTGGCTCATTGGTCATGCCATGGCACCGCAGGCTGGGTTATCCCATGCCTTTTTCGGCGGCCTCGCTGGCATCTGCGGCCACCATCGACATCATCATCCCACCCTCGATCCCTATGATTTTGTATGCCATGAGCGCGAACGCGTCGATCGGGGCCTTGTTTTATGCAGGTATCTTGCCTGGCCTGATGTTGTGCGGTGGCTTCATGGCGGCTTGCTGGTATGTGGGCAAGCGCGACAACTTACCGCGCGAGACTGCACCGACTGATCGTGCAGAGTTTCGGCGCAACTTGGTGTATTCGATCCCAGCCATTGCATTGCCGATATTGATCATCGTATTTTTGCGTTTCGGCATCGCCACGCCAACCGAGGTGGCTGTGTTGTCGACTCTCTTTGCTGGCTTGGTGTCGCTGGTGATTTATCGCGACTTGACGATTCGGCGTCTGCACCACGCCATCCTCGAGGCCGGTTTGGCAACGGGTGTGGTTCTGATGGTCATCATGGCATCAGCGGCCATTGGCTGGTTGCTGACCTTTGACCAGATGCCGCAACTCATTGTGCAGTGGGTGCAGCAAAACGTGAACGAAAAGTGGGTCGTTATCGCGCTGATGAACGCCATGATGCTGTTCTTGGGTATGTTCATTGACCTGCCCGCTGCCGTGCTGCTGCTGACCCCCGTGTTCCTGCCCTTGGCGCAAGCGATTGGTATGGACACGGTTCAACTGGGCATCATGATGGTGGTCAACTTAGCCATTGGACTTTACACCCCACCTGTGGGCACCACCTTGTTCATCGCCAGTTCGCTGGCCAGGGTCAAAGTGGGCGAAACCGTGCGCGCCATGGTGCCGTTTTATGTGGTGGCCTTTGGCGTCTTGCTGCTTGTTTCTTATGTTCCCGCAGTCATTTTGAAATGACCGCATTGACCGATCCGGAGACCTCATGTCAGTGACGAATGACCGATTGTCTGAAGTGGCCCAGTGCGCCTACCGCATTCGCCGCTATGCCCTGCGCATGGGCGAAGTACAGGGCCAGGGCTACATTGGCCAGGCACTGGGCTACGCCGATGTATTGGCTGTGGCCTATGGCCATGCCCTGAATTTTCGTGCCGATGACCCCAGCTGGGAAGGCCGTGATCGGTTTTTACTCTCGCACGGTCATTACGCGATTGCGTTTTATGCGGCCTTGATCGAAGCCGGCATCATTGCCGAAGACGAGCTTGAAACCTATGGCAGTGACGACAGCCGCTTGCCCATGTCGGGCATGGTCGGGTACACGCCAGGCATGGAAATGTCAGGCGGTTCGCTCGGCCAGGGCTTGCCGATCGCAGTCGGCATGGCGCTGGCTTTGCGCCACAAAAATAACCCAGCCTTTGTTTACAACTCGATGTCTGACGGCGAGCTGGACGAGGGCTCGACCTGGGAAGGGGCCATGGCCGCGGCCCACCATGGCTTGGGCAACCTGATTTGCGTTGTGGACATCAACAACCAGCAGGCCGATGGTCCCTCGTCCAAGGTGCTGGGCTTTGAGCCCCTGGCTGATAAATGGGCAGCGTTTGGCTGGCATGTGCAGCGCGTGGATGGCAACCACCTGCCCGCCGTGCTGCGTGCCTTTGACACGGCGCGCCAGTTGACCGAGGCCAAGCCCCGCGTGATCCTGTGTGACACGCTCATGGGCAAGGGCGTGCCTTTCCTCGAAACCCGCGAGAAGAACCACTTCATCCGCGTCGATCCGCCCGAGTGGCAGCAAGCGCTGCATGTGCTGGACGCATCCCAAGCCTGAGGACCAAAAGATGAACGCTGTGACTGAAAAGAAACCCCGCCTGACCACATCGGCCATGATCGCCTCGATCGCATCCGAGGGGCAGCGTGTGCAAGCCGCACCCTTTGGCAAGGCCTTGGTGGCATACGCCGCCAACCACCCCGAGATCGTGGGCATGACCGCTGACCTGGGCAAGTACACCGACATGCACCTGTTCGCACAGGCTTACCCTGAGCGGTTTTTCCAGATGGGCATGGCCGAGCAGTTGCTCATGGCCGCTGCAGGGGGAATGGCCAAGGAAGGGCTGACCCCTTTTGCCACCACCTACGCCGTGTTTGGCACGCGCCGAGCGTATGACTTCATCCACCAGGTCATTGCCGAAGAAAACCTGAACGTGAAGATTTGTTGCGCTTTGCCAGGCCTGACCACCGGCTATGGCCCCAGCCACCAGGCCACCGAAGATCTGGCCATGATGCGTGCCATTCCCGGCATGACCATCGTGGACCCTTGCGATGCTCTGGATATCGAGCAGGCCGTGCCGCAAATCGCGGAACACAAAGGGCCGGTCTACATGCGCCTGCTGCGCGGCAATGTGCCGCTGGTGCTCGATGAATACGACTACAAATTTGAGTTGGGCAAGGCCAAGCGCCTGCGCGATGGCCGCGATGTGCTGGTGATCTCCAGCGGCTTCATGACCATGCGTTCTTTGGAGGTGGCCAAACAACTGGAAGCCGACAACGTGGGCGTGGCCGTGTTGCATTGCCCAACCATCAAACCACTGGATGAAGCGACGATTCTGGCGGAGGCGCGCAAGCCCGGCCGGCTGGTGGTGGTGGCCGAAAACCATTCGGTGATCGGTGGCTTGGGCGAAGCGGTGGCTGGCTTGTTGATGCGCGAAGGCGTGGTGCCCGCCAGGTTCCGCATGCTGGGCCTGCCCGACGCTTTTCTGGATGCGGGCGCGCTGCCCACTTTGCACGACCGATACGGCATCTCGGTGGAAAAGATGGGCGCGACACTCAAGCAGTGGCTGGGCTGAAGCGCTGAAAAACCCGTCCTTAACGCGCAGCCGAAGAGCTGCGCAGTGAAGACTCAGTTGATGTCGAAATCAACAGACTTCATGCCTTGACGGCCTTGCTGGTCTTCAATGCTCAGCAGCAGCCGATGCCTGCCTTTGGGCAGGCTGGCTTCCTTGACACTGATGCCTTCGGCCGTGATTTTGGCGGCGTTGACCAGGCGTTGGGTGATGTCGATGCGCAAGCGCCCGTACAAGACCTTGAAGGTCTCGGGTCGGACCAGGCTGGAAGCCGCAGGCACAAACGTCAATTGAATCGCTGTTGGAGACGCCACGGGTCCGTCCAGTCGGGGAAGGACAATCTCGATTTGGGGTGCACCGGGTACAGCGACGGCTTTTGTCATCAGAGGTTCTGCCGCAGCCAGAGAGGCTTTCATCTCTTGCGCCGAGACCAGCTCAAACGCCCAGGAATTGGCGGCCAAAACGCACAAGCCCATGGCCCACAAAGGTGCTTTGAGCCGTGAGGTCAAACCCATCATGGGACCAGGCTGATCCGGACACGCCGGTTTTCACTGGCCAATGGCTTTTCAGGCATGAGCAATTCACTGGCACCTTTGCCTTCGGATTGCAAGCGCTCTGCGTTGACGCTTTGACCGACCAAATACGCCTGAACAGCAGAAGCCCGGCGCGTGGACAGCGCCTGGTTGTAATCGTTTTTGCCTTTGGCATCGGTGTGACCTTCGACCTTGAACTTCAGGGCGCCCAGGCGCTCGCTGTTCATGGCCTGTGCCAGGTTGTCGAGCAGGGGTTTGCTGCTGGCTTGCAGGCGATCCGAGTCAAAGTCAAAGTTGATGGACAAGTCCACATTGACCGGCTTGGGCACCAGGTTGCGCAGACTGCGGGTCGTGGGGGGGGCCGGCGGGGTGAGCTTTTCGATCAGGTCTTCTTTGGAGGCTTGTTGCACCAGTTGCGCCGATGCTGACACACCCGCCAAGATGAAGGCCAGGGAAAGGGCCAAGCGTTTCATAGAACCTCTTTCAGGGTCAGGAGCTTGGCGCCGAAGCGTTCAGAGCCTTCCCCTTCTTTGTTGTGAACGAGAAAATTGATCAATGCGGCGCGACCGCCTATTTCATTGAGCGCAAAGGTGAACGGGTTGGTCGCACTGGGCGCGGTCATGGCCAGTCGGTCGATCTGACGGGGACTGGACGCCACCATCACCAGCAGGTGGTCAATGCCGGGTGGCCCTGCTGCTTCAAGTTGCCAGTCGGGGCGAGGCAGTTTGCGGGTTTGGCCCGCCTTGATGCGGTTGTCTTTGTCCAGTCCGTTGGGGTAAAGCACATAAAAGCTTTTGCGGTCACTGCCCAACAAGACCAAGTAAATATAGCCGTCGTGGCTGGACTTAATGCTCAAGTCCAGTGCGTCTTTGCCAATTCTCAGCACGGGCTTGCTGAGCTTCACATCCAGCACGATGCGCGGATCGCGTTGCTGAACGATGTCTGTCAATGTGGCCAGCGAGGCCAGCATGGGTTCTGGTGTGGCAATCGCTGGTGTTGGCGCGGGCGCGGGTGGGGCGGCGATGACGGGCGCAGGGATCGGGGTGGCTGTTGCCTGCGCCATGGGCTGCGCGGGTGCTGCAACAGGTGTGGGCGTTGGGCGCTGGGCCGCAGGGGGTGGTGGGGGTGTAGGTGCAGGCGCAGTTGCAGTTGCAGGTGCAGGTGCAGGCGCAGGCGCAGGCTGCGCCACCACCACCACGGGGGCAGCGGGTGGCTGGGTGGCCGCAGCGGTTGGCCGTGGTGCTGAGGGCGTCTGAGCTGGTGAAGTGGGTGTGGCAGGCGCGGTGGGCGCCGTGGCGGCCAATGCCGTGTTTTGTACAAGGCTTGCAGCGGCGGGTGGTTTGGCGGGTGGGGCTGGTGGAGGCAAGGGTGCCGGTGAGGGTGCAGCCGCAGTGACCGTTGCAGGTGGCGTCACCAAGACCGGGCTGGGGGCCGCCGCTGTCACAGCCACAGCCACTTGTGTCGGTGCGGGGCGTTGTTGCGCCACCGGAATCAGGTTTCGATTGCCCGACACGGAAACGTGGTGCGGCGTCAGGTCTTTGACGGCTTTCAGCCGTTGTTCAATGAAGGCTTGTGCGCATTGCTGGATCTCTGCCAGCGACACCGCGCCCGAGCCATCCGTGTCAGCGGCCTTGCCCAGCAGGCAGTCACGCACACCCTGGGTGGCGAGCCCGCCTTTGCCGGGCTCGTCA
>CAIZSE010000075.1 GCA_903935585.1 uncultured Burkholderiales bacterium
CCATGGTCAAAGGCCACCTGCCGGATGTTGTTGCCGTAATCCACCGTGGGAATGCCCATGGCCTGAAAGTCCAGCATGGCTTGCACCTGCGTGGCGCAACCCTGTGCAGCGGCCGCTGTCAGGGCTGCGTGCTGCGCGGGCTCACGTTGCGCGTTTTTCCATTGCGCCACCGTCCAGCCGGACGGCAGATAGCCATTGATCAGGTCGTGCGCCGAGGTCTGGTCGGTCACCAGGTCAGGGCGAATGCTGCCTGCCTTGGCGCGCCGCACCAGCTCGGGCAACACGTCGGCGGCGTTGCCCAACAAGGCAATCGAGACCGCTTCTTTGGCTGCGGTGTGGTGCGCGATCATGGCCAGTGCTTCGTCGATGTCTTTGGCCTGCTTGTCGACGTATCGGGTACGCAAACGGAAATCAATGCTGCTTTGCTGGCATTCGATGTTGAGCGAACAGGCGCCCGCCAGCGTGGCGGCCAGGGGTTGTGCGCCGCCCATGCCACCGAGGCCCGAGGTCAAAATCCAGCGGCCTGCCCAGTCGTTGTTGTAGTGCTGGCGGCCGGCCTCCACAAAGGTCTCGAATGTGCCCTGCACGATGCCCTGGCTGCCGATGTAAATCCAAGAGCCAGCGGTCATCTGCCCATACATGAACAAGCCCTTGCGGTCGAGTTCATTGAAGTGCTCCCAGTTGGCCCATTTGGGCACCAGGTTGGAGTTGGCAATCAGCACGCGCGGTGCATTCGCGTGCGTTTTGAAAACCCCCACCGGCTTGCCCGACTGGATCAGCAAAGACTCGTCTTCGTTCAGATCTTTCAGTGACGCCAGAATCTGGTCAAAGCACGCCCAATCGCGCGCTGCGCGGCCAATGCCGCCGTACACCACCAGGTGTGTCGGGTTCTCGGCCACCTCGGGGTCGAGGTTGTTTTGCACCATGCGGTAGGCCGCTTCGGTGACCCAGTTCTTGCAGGTTAATTGGGTGCCGCGCGGTGCGCGCACCACACGGGTCGGGTCCAGGCGGGGATCGTTGAGAGTGCTCATGGTGGTGTCCTTGGGGGTGAACATGAAATGGGGTGGGGTCAGGCAGATTCAGCGCAGGCTCGGCAAGCCGATGCCCGAACAGGTTTGCAGCAGGGCGCCGCTCTGCACCATGCCAATGGCCGCTTGCATGTCGGGCTGAATGTGCCGGTCGTCTTCCAGGTGGGCAACCTGCGCTCGCAACAAAGCCACGGCTGCGGCCAGGGGCGAACTGGTCTGCAATGGCGCATGAAAGTCACAGCCCTGGGCCGCGGCCATCCACTCGATGCCGATCACGGCCATGGCGTTGTCTGCCATGGGCAGCAGGCGACGAGCGCCGTGCGCGGCCATCGACACATGGTCTTCCTGGTTGGCCGATGTGGGGATCGAGTCGACACTGGCGGGGTAAGCGCGTTGCTTGTTCTCGGACACCAGCGCAGCGGCCGTGACCTGCGGAATCATGAAGCCCGAATTCAGGCCCGGCTTGGGCGTGAGAAAGGCGGGCAGACCCGACAGCGCAGGGTCGACCAGCATGGCGATGCGGCGCTCGGCCAAAGAGCCGATTTCGCAAATGGCCATGGCAATCATGTCGGCGGCAAAGGCCACCGGCTCGGCGTGGAAGTTGCCCCCCGACAAAGCCTCATCGGTGTCACTGAAAATCAACGGGTTGTCCGACACACCGTTGGCCTCGGTCTCCAGCAACTGGGCGGCGTTGTGCAACACATCGAAGCAGGCCCCCATGACTTGTGGCTGGCAACGCAGGCAATAGGGGTCTTGCACCCGCTCGTCGCCTTGCAGGTGCGAGGCGCGAATGGCGCTGCCAGTGAGCAGCTGGCGCAAAGCCTCTGCGGTGACGATCTGGCCACGGTGCTTGCGCAAGCGATGGATGCGGGCGTCAAAGGGCGCATCCGACCCCTTGGCCGCATCGGTGGCCAAAGCACCGGTGAGCAGCGCCGACTGGAACAGGCGCTCGGCTTCAAACAAACCGGCCAAGGCGTTGGCGGTGGAAAACTGCGTGCCATTGAGCAAGGCCAAGCCTTCTTTCGGGCCCAGGGTTACTGGCGCCAAGCCCACGCTGGCCAGCGCCTGCAGGGCAGGCAATCGGCCCTGGGGGGTGTCGGCATCGCCAACACCGATCATCACCGCCGTCATGTGGGCCAGTGGTGCCAGATCACCCGAAGCCCCGACCGAGCCTTGGCCCGGCACCACAGGGATGATGCCCGTGGCCAACATGGCTTCCAGCAAAGCCAAGGTGGCCGGGCGAATGCCCGATGCGCCTTGTGCCAAGCTGGCGATTTTCAGGGCCATCATCAGGCGGGTAATGGGCACTGGCGTGGCCTCGCCCACGCCTGCGGCATGCGACAGCACGATGTTGCGCTGGAGGGTTTCCAGGTCTTGTGCCGGAATGCGCACACTGGCCAATTTGCCAAAGCCGGTGTTGATGCCGTACACCGGCTCGCCCTTGGCCACGATGCGGGCCACGGCATCGGCACTGGCTTGCACACCAGCAGCGCAAGCCGAGTCCAGCTTGGGTGTGGCCCCCCGGTAAATGGCGCACCAGTCGGCCAAGCTCACCTGGCCGGACACGAGTTTCAAAATGGCATCGGGCATATCAAGGGTCTGCAGTTCAATAAAGGGCTGGGCGAAAGATGCCGTGGATTCAAGTGGCCACCGGGTTGCCACTGGCGCTGTAGCGGCTGCCCAGGCGGTAGCGACTGGCCGGATGCAAGCAACGCACCAGCGTGACCGGGACACCTTTTGTCCAGGTGCGGCGGGTCAGCAGCAAGCAGGGTTCGGCCGGGTCCATCTGCAGGCGCACGGCCTGCTCGGCCGTGGGCAAGACGGCATCGACCACGTGTTCAATTTCATCAAAAGGCACGGTGCGCACCAAAAACTCGGAGGGCTGCTGTTGACTGAAGTCTTGCTGCGCAAAATCAGGCACCACGTTCGGGTTCACATAGCGGTCTTCGAGTTGAATGGGCAAGCCATCCTCGAGGTGCACGCACACCGAATGGAACACCGACTCGCCCGTGCGCACCGCCAGAGCGGCCGCCACTTCAAGGGTGGCAGAAACACGTTCAACCATGAGCATGGTGCAAGCGTAATCGTGGCCACGTTGGCGAATTTCAACCGCCAGGTTGACGATCTGAAGCAAGGTGGACTGTGGTTTTTGTTCGGCCACAAAACTGCCGACGCCCGCCACACGCACGATGCGCCCTTGCGCCACCAGTTCACGCAAGGCCCGGTTGACCGTCATGCGCGAGATGCCGAATTGGGCCACCAGTTCGTGCTCGGTGGGCAAGCGCTCTCCGGCTCGCCAAAACCCATCCTGGATCTTGCCGGCGATGTGGTCCTTGACCTGCTGGAACAAGGCCACATCACCCGCGGCAACACGCGTCACCTTGTCCACGCGGGTTTTAACGGCAGCGACCGGCGAGGCAGAACGTGTCATCACAATCAGTGGCGATCCGACGCCATGGCTTCGGCGCGGATTTCTTCGGTCAATTGCGCCTTCAGGGCCATGAACTCGGGCGAGGTCTTGATCGTGTAGTGCCTGGGGTGTGGAAAGTCCACTGCCAGCTCGGTTTTGATGCGACCCGGGCGCGCGCTGAACACAGCCACTCGGTTGGCCATGAAGATGGCTTCGTCGATGTCGTGCGTGACGAACAACACTGTTTTTTGTGCCGACTCCCAGATGCCCAAAAGCAACTCTTGCATCAACACGCGGGTCTGGTTGTCGAGCGCCCCAAAGGGTTCGTCGAGCAGCAGGATTTTGGGGTCGTTGGCAAGCGCCCGGGCAATCGCCGTGCGTTGCTGCATGCCGCCAGACAACTGCTTGGGAAAGTGCTGCTCGAAACCGCGCAGCCCGACTTTGGCGATGAAGTAATCGGCGCGCTCTTTTTGCGCTTGCTCGGGCATGCCACGCTCTCGCAGACCAAAGCGGATGTTCTGCTCAATCGTGAGCCAGGGAAACAGGGTGTAACTCTGGAACACCATGCCCCGATCGGCACCCGGGCCTTGCACTTTGGCGCCATCCAGCAAGACCTGCCCAGTGGTGGGCTGGTCCAACCCCGCGACAATGCGCAGCAAGGTGGACTTGCCACAACCCGACGGGCCCAGAATGGTGACGAAATCGTTTTCACGTACTTCAAAATTCACCGGCGTCAGGGCTTGTGTTGCTTGCCCTTTGGGTGAAGTGAAGACGCGTGAAACGTCTTGAATGGACAGTTGGCTGCTCACAGAGAACTCCAGGCAAACAGGCGGCGGTTGAAGGCCTTGAAGGCCAGGTCGGAGACCAGGCCAATCAGGCCGATCACGATGATGCCGAAGATGATCTGGCCGGTGTTCAACAAGGCCTGGCTGTCGGTGATCATGTGGCCAATGCCCGACGACGAGCCGATCAACTCGGCCACGATCACATAGGTCCAGGCCCAGCCCAAGACCAGCCGCAAGATTTCGGCGATCTCTGGTGCCGCGCCCGGAATGAGCACGCGCTTGACGATGCCCGCAGGGTTGGCGCCCAGTGTGTAAGCCGCTTCGACCAGATCACGTCGGGCTGCGCCCACGCAGACCGCCACCATCAAAACGATCTGGAAAACCGAACCGATGAAGATCACCAGCACCTTTTGCAACTCGCCAATGCCGGCCCACAAAATCAGCAGGGGAATGAAAGCCGAGGCAGGCAGGTAGCGGCAAAAAGACACGAAGGGTTCGAGAAAAGCTTCGACCCCTTTGTGCGCCCCCATGGCGATACCCAGTGGCACCGCGACGAGGGTTGCCAAAATAAAGCCCGCCAGCACACGCCAGATGGTCATGGCGATGTCGTGGCTGAAGTTGAACTCGGTGAACAAGAGCAGTGCCTCTTGCACCATGGTCACCGGGCTGGCCAAAAAGGTGGGCGAGACGTACCCCCCCAGCGTGAAGAACGCCCAGACGCCAAAAAACAAAATGAAAAACCCGATGCCCAACAGCCACCGCGACTGCGCACGCACCGGCTCCAGAGGAGCCAGTGCCCGACGACGCGGCCGCAATGCCTTGCCAGGACCTGAAGTCGGATGCGCGCTTGTCATCGGTTTACTTGATGAAGCTGGTGTCAAGCATCACCGCGAAATCGGTGGGTGCTTTGCGGATCACGCCGGCTTCCAGCAAGATGGCCGAAGCGTCCTTCATGAAGGCTTGCAGTTCGCCAGCAAAAAACTTCTGGTTGGCCGCTTTGTCTTGCCAACGCAAAAAAGCCGACGACTTGGCAAAGGCCTCGCCGGTTTGCTTGACCGCTGCACCCATGATTTCGTTCGACTTGGCAGGATCGGTCTTGAGCAGCTCCAGCGCATCAAAATACGCATTGGCCAGACCTTGTGCGGCCTTGGGGTTGGCCTTGAGCCATTCGGGCGAGCAGCCCACAGTGTCCATGACCATGGGGTAGTCGAGCGTGGTGGCCAAAATCTTGCCCGCTTGCGGGTTGCTGCGCACGGTGGACAAATAAGGCTCGTAGGTCATGGCCGCATCAATTTGACCTGCCACAAACGACTGGGCTGCAGCCTGCGGTGACAGCGTGGTGAGCTTGACGTCCTTCATGCTCATGCCGTTTTTGCTCAGCATCCAGGCCAGGCCAAAGAAGGGGGCGGTGCCCGGTGCGTCCACGCCAATGGTCTTGCCCTTGAGATCGGCAAAGTTGTTGATGTTGCCGCGCACAGCAATGCCGTCTGCGCCAAAGGATTTGTCCAGCTGGAAGATTTGCACAATCGGCACGCCATTGGTGTTCCAGGCGACATGGGTTTCCACGGTGGTGGCAGCGCACTGGATCGCGTTGGAGGCCAGCGCCAGGTGACGGTCTTTCTGGGGAATCATCTTCAGATCAACCTGCAGCCCGTGTTTTTTGAACAGACCGGCCTTGTCGGCCAGGGTCAGAGGGGCAAAACCGGTCCAACCCGACATGCCCAGGGCCAGCTTGACCTCTTGGGCTTGTGCCTGGAATGCCATGGTGGCGGTGAGGGCACCGACCAGCATCAACGATGCCAGTTTGACGTTTGACTTGCGCATGAATGAACTCCTGTGTGTTGAACAAGCCCACACCTTCAGCAGCCAGAGGCGGCGCTCAAAGGCGGGTGCAAAAGCATCGTCAAAATTCTGTTTTTGCTGTCTATACAAAATTGGACAATGAGAAAACAGCCGCCAAGCCCAGGAGACAACATCTCCCCCAAAACGCTCAACAGCCCCTGAATGATAGCGCTTGCAAGCCCAAAAGCACGGGGAGTTACACCATCTTGCTGTCTATACAAATAGGTGTTATATGCAGCGACAACTCATGTCAATGCGTGTCGTCGCCCTGGCGTGAAGCCGGTCTCTAAGTCAACGGTCTGACGCTTGCGCCCGGATCAAATCGGCCGCTTTCTCGGCCAACATGATGGTCGGTGCGTTGGTGTTGCCACTGACGATGCGGGGCATGACCGAGGCGTCCACCACGCGCAGACCCTGCACACCACGCACACGCAATTGCGCATCCACCACGGCCATGGCGTCTTGCCCCATGCGGCAAGTGCCCACCGGGTGGTAAACGGTGTCGGCGTTCCGGCGAATCCATTGCGCCAGCTGGGCATCGGTCTGCGCCCCGGCAGAGCTGGCCACTTCGCTGCCATGTGCACTGAGGGCCGGCGAAGCCATGATGCGCCTTGCCTGGCGAACGCCCGCCAGCATGTGCACCATGTCGTTGGCATGGGTCAAAAACTTCGGGTCAATCAGCGGCGATGCGTTGGCATCGGTGCTGGCCAGGCGCACCGTGCCCCGACTTTGCGGCTGGAGCAAGCACACATGCAACGAATAGCCATGTCCCCAGGACGGTGTGCGCCCATGGTTGACCAGTTTGGCCACCACAAAATGCAACTGAATGTCGGCTTGGGTCAGGTCGGGTGCGCTCTTCAAGAAACCCCCGGCCTCCGCAAAGTTGGTGGTCAGCAAGCCCTTGCGATGTTGCCGCCAGTGCCACAAGCCCTGCAGCAATTTCAAGCTGCCCAGGGCGGAAACACCAAACAACTCGGTGCTCGGCACATCGGCCACCAGCACCACATCGGGGTGGTCGTGCAGGTTTTCACCCACGCCGGGCAAATCGCGTTGTGTGGCAATGCCCATGGCCTGCAGGTGAGCGCCCGGGCCAATGCCCGATCGCAACAGCAAGGCGGGTGACTGGAATGCCCCTGCACTCAGGATGATCTCGCGCCGTGCCGTCAAAGTCAGTGTCTTTCCGGCTTGTTGCACTTGCACCTGCCGGGCCACGCCGCTTTGCAGCAGGACGCGCTGCGCGGTCACACCGGTCATCACCTGCAGATTGGGGCGCTTGATGTTGGGCGTGAGATAAGCCTTGGCGGCGCTGAAACGCTCACCGTTTTTGTGCGTGACCTGGTAAAGCCCCACACCCTCTTGCCCGGCCCCGTTGAAGTCGGGGTTGTGTGCAAAACCCGCTTGCACACCGGCTTCCACAAAACGTTTTGAAAACACATTCGGACTTTGCAAATCGGCCACATTGAGCGGGCCGTTCTGGCCATGCCATTCATCGCGCAAGCTTTCGTTGTGCTCGGCCTTGCGAAAGTAGGGCAATACATCGGACCAGGCCCAGCCCGGGTTGCCCATGGCGGCCCATTGGTCGTAGTCTGCTGGCTGACCCCGCATGTAGATCATGGCGTTGGTCGAACTGGAGCCGCCCAGGGTGCGGCCTCTGGGCTGATAACCTTTGCGCCCCAACAGGCCCACTTGCGGCACGGTTTCAAGGGGCTGCGAAACACTGTTGAGCAAGGGCATGGCCGCCATGCCCGCCGGGCAGTGGATGAGCGGGCTGGTGTCGGGTGGCCCGGCCTCCAGCAGGGCCACTTGCACCGAAGGGTCTTCAGTCAGACGGGCCGCCAACACACAACCGGCCGAACCTGCACCGACCACGATGTAGTCAAATTCCATGTTGCTCATCTCTGTCTTTCGTCGACTTTTATGTCTTTTTGTCATCACAAAAATGTGAATAACCTTCCTTTTTAGCTCTTTTTAAGACAATTCTTTACCGGGTTTCCACGGGGGCTGCCATCAAGCTGCAGCCCTGAAGGGCCCCGTCTTCTACCGGTCAGGCACCGATATAAACCGGTGCGAAGCCACCGCCAGGCGTTCTGAAGTTGGTGGTTTGCCCCTGGTACAAACGCGCTGCCAGCGATTGCACTTGTCCGTTGTAGGTGTAATTGCGCACATCGAACTTGAGCACCTGAGCCGATTCGCCGCCCGATATGGCGCGCTCGCCCGGGGCCACCAAAGCTTGGGCGATGTAGCCACCGGCGAGAATTTCGCCCCAGACCCGGTGGGTCAACTTGTCACCCCGGTAAGCAGCCTTGCCGCCATAGCCGGCAAATGGCTTGAAAAAATAATGTTTGCGCTGCGCCCAAAAGTGCGCTGCGTTGGACGGGGTCACCACCTCGGTCTTGGGAATACCCTCCAGCAAAATGGCTTGCGTGGCCAGCGGCACGCCCATGGCCGTCAAGGTATCGGCCTTGCACAGCAAGGCCAGGTTGCGTTTGTCGGCCAACAAGGCATGGGCTTGCGGGTGGGGCGTCAACACCACCGCATCCTGTAAATAGGCTTCACGCAGATCGGCGTGTGCGGGTTCAGCGAGCGCAAAGTCGGTCAAACGGTTGTAAACCAGATCGATCGCAGTGTTGTCAAACCAAAGCTTGTTGTCGCGCCAGACAAGCTGCGAAGGGTCGGCAATCCATGCCTGGATGCCGTGGCGCCTGAACAAACCCTGAAACAGCAAAAACTCAGGGTACAGGTATTGCTGCTCAGGCGAAGCATCCACAATGGCCACCGTTTGCAGGGGCCGCCCCGGATGGCTCAGTCGCCATTCGTTTTGAAACATCGCCACAAATGCGGATTCCAGAGCGTCCACTTGCGCACCAGTAGGCACCATGGCTTCGACCTCAGGGCAGCACGCACGCTGCGCCCGCGCCAGCAAGGCATTGAGCAAGGCGCCACCCGCATTCGTGTTCACTTCAATCAACCCAAAGCCCTGGTCCACACCGTCCGCGTGGACATGAAAGTCATAGCCCATGAACACGCTTTTGGCGCGGTTCGGGTGGCGTGCAATCGGATCCGATCGGGACAGCACTTCTTCGCGGTAAGCCGGCAAGGCGGCCACCGACTCCAGTGCCGATATCAAACGGGCCATGCGTTGTACTTGCGCTTGTGACAAGACCACCGGGCGTGCCGAGAAAAGCGATGGCAGCCGGTCACGCACCAGCTCAAAAAGCGCCGGATTGGCAATGCCGTCCGCCATGGTTTGCGCCAGCGCTTGGTCGTCCAGGCTGATGCAAAAGCATTCGCGGTTGAAGTTGTCTGTGTTGATGTGTGGGGTGATCAATTGGAAAATTGTGCGATGTGCTGCATGGCCGATGTCTTTATGCGGATGGCTCGGGTTCGCTGAACCCCACATAGCGGACAAAACTGGCATTGTCTTCACGCACAGATTTGACGCTGTTGGCCACAAAGGCTTCGTCCGGGTAGCCCATGGCAATGCAGATCATGATGTTTTGGTCATCCGGAATGCCGGCATGCTCACGCACCACATGCGATTGCATGATGCCTTGCCCGTTGATGACACAACCCAGGCCTTGCTCCCACGCAGCTAACACAATGGCATGAGAAAAAGCGCCCAGGTCAAACTGGCTGATGGCCGCCGGCTCCAGGTATTTGTCATAGGTCAGCACCAGCGAGACCGGCGCATCAAATTGACGAAAGCCGCGCATGACCCAATCCGTTCGCCGCGCTTTATCTTCCCGGGCAATGCCCATGGCTTCAAAGAGTTGCACGGCCACGTCAATTTGGCGCTTGCGGTGCACGCCTTCATAGGCCTCGCTCATCGGGAAATCGCGCTTGGGGGGAACACCCGCCACCATGTTGTCTGAGTTGCCTTTGCGAATCCGGTCCAGCGGTTCACCGGTCACGACATGCACATGCCAGGGCTGTGTGTTCATGGAAGACGGCGCCCACTTGGCGACTTCAATGATGTCATCGATGACGTTGCGTGGCACCGCTTTGGGCAAAAAGCCGCGGATGCTTTTTCGGGCTTTGATCAATTGGCTGAATTGCATGATGTTGGCGACAAGGTCGTTTGGAATGGGTTATCCAAAAGATACTAGCACCCGCTATTTGTGCGCCAGTCACCTAAAGCAACTGCCCCCGATCCCCCCGAAAAACCCCCTTCAGGGGGTTCGCCAGCATGGGTGTGAAATGCCTGCGCCGGGCGAATGGGATGCCTGTTTTTTTAGGGCCGACAATTGCATTCAAGCGGTTAGCCATTGTTCAACTTTGCTGCGGGACGGAACACCACCGGCGTGAACCACTTTGCCATCGAGAACCACCCCAGGGGTGCTCATGACCCCGAAGCCCGCAATCTGGCGCAACTCCTCCACTTTGCTCAAGCTGATGCTGACCCCTTTTTCTTTGGCGATCTCTTCAATGAGTGCAACCGTGGTTTTGCATTTGGCACAGCCTGTTCCAAGTACTTTGATGTCCATGACAGATCCTTGATTTGAGGTTTAACGGGTTGAAAGGATGTAAGGGCCGATGAATTGGAAGAAATAGCCGATGACCACAATGCCAAGCGTCACAATCCCAAAAAACAGGGCCAGTAGGGGTGGGCGAACGACTTGCTTGAGCAAGATGAGCGAGGGCAGCGACAGTGCTGTCACAGACATCATGAAAGCCAGCGCCGTACCCAAGCCAACACCGCGTGCCACCATCGCTTCAGCAATGGGCAAAGTACCAAAGATGTCGGCGTACATGGGGACGCCCACCAAAACTGCCATGGGAATCGACCACCAATGGCCCTGCCCGAGAGTGGCCTCAACCCATTCCTGAGGAATCCAGTTGTGGATGCCTGCGCCAATGCCCACACCCAGCAACACATACAGCCAGACGCGCCGCACGATGTCCACCACCTGCTGCTTCGCGTAAACAGCCCTTTCGAGTCGGCTCATGCTGACTTGCTCAGCCTCCAGAACGGGTGTGGCAAAAAAGAAGGCCTCAATGTGACGCTCCATCCTGGCGCGGCCAATGGCCATGCCACCCAAGACCGCCAAAGCCACACCCAAGCTCACATAGACGATCGCAACGGTCCAATCAAAGATGCTGGCCAGCAAAATCACCGAAGCCAGGTCGACCAGAGGAGAAGAAATCAGGAACGAGAAAGTCACACCCAAAGGCAGTCCGGCGCCGGTAAACCCGATGAAGAGGGGAATCGATGAGCAAGAGCAAAAGGGCGTGATGGTCCCCAGCAAGGCGGCCAGCAGGCTGCCCTTGAACCCCGAGAACTTGCCCAGAATGGCGCGTGTCCGTTCTGGCGGGAAGTAGCTTTGGATGTACGAGATCGAAAAGATCAACACCGACAGGAGGATGAAGATCTTGATGACATCGTAGACAAAGAAATGGACGCTCGCCCCCACCGGCGTGCTCAGGCTCAATCCCAAAATGCCTTGCACAAACCACCCGACCCCTGACGAGAGCCATTCCATCCGCAGAAATTGGGCATTGGCCCACCCCAAAGCTGAAATGCCCAACTGGTTGAACCCCACCACCACAGCAGCGACGACCAAGGCCGAAGCAACCCACTTGAAAATGGTGTTGTGAAAAAAAGTGACTGCGGGGTTCATGGTCTGTGCTTTTCCTGACTCAGAAGTCATGCATCTGACTGCTGCGAAAACGCAGTTCACCACAGGCCCATGACTGGTGCCAAGTCTGCGGCACGGTCCGGAAAATCCAATTGATTCACATCAAAGGTGGCGGCGACATGTTGGTTGCGCAGTAGACGCTGTCCGTCCATGCTGAAATACGAGTTTCCAAAGGCATTTCAAGCAGAAAATCCTGACATGAACAAAAGTGTCCTTTACGCGCTGGGTGCGGCTGCGCTGTTTGGTGCGAGCACCCCATTTGCGAAGCGCCTGACCGGCGATATGCCGCCAGTGCTGTTGGCTGGGCTTCTCTATTTAGGCAGTGGTATCGGATTGACGCTGGCACGGCTTGTCCGTGACGGCGGGCTCAAACCCTCGGGGCTTTCACGCGGGGAATGGCCATGGCTTTTGGGCGCCATTTTCTTTGGCGGCGTGGTGGGGCCTGTGGCCCTGATGATGGGGTTGATCACCACCAGCGGCGCTACGGCTTCGTTGTTGTTGAACCTGGAAGCCGTGCTGACAGCGTTGATCGCCTGGCTGGTGTTCAAGGAAAATTCCGGGCAGCGCATCGTATGGGGCATGCTGGCCATCGTGGCAGGGGGTGTCGCACTGGGTTGGCAGACAGATGCGTCGGTCAAGTTCGGCGCCATGGGGCCTGTGCTGGTCGGCCTTGCCTGTTTGTGCTGGGCCATTGACAACAACCTCACCCGCAAGGTGTCTGCGTCAGATGCGCTTTTTATTGCGGGCAGCAAGGGGCTGATTGCCGGGGCTGTGAACACGGCCATGGCTGTCAGCATGGGGGCTGCATGGCCCAACTTTGCCATCTTGTCTGCAACGATGGCCGTCGGCTTGCTGGGCTACGGCATCAGTCTTGTGCTGTTTGTTCTGGCATTGCGGGGTTTGGGCGCTGCAAGAACGGGGGCTTACTTTTCAACCGCCCCCTTCATTGGGGCCGCAGTGGCCTTGTTTGTTTTTTCAGAAACGACGTCTGTGGCATTTTGGGTTGCTACCGTGCTGATGGGCTTGGGCGTGTGGCTGCATCTCACTGAAAACCACGCCCATGAGCACCAGCACGAATGGCTGGAACACGAGCACGAACATGAACACGATGCGTACCATCAGCACGCCCATGGGTTGGATGCAAGTGACACCAGCAAACACAGTCACCGGCATACACACCTGCCCATCCAACACAGCCATCCACATTACCCGGATATTCACCACAGGCACGGGCATTGACTTTTAAGGGGTGTTGAAGCCCATGTGCAGAACGCACTGAAAACCCGCTGCGGCCCATCCAAGCCGACGGCTGACCCTGGAGGCGAATGACGCCGGCAAGCAGTCTTGGGGGTCTGCCAACTCTACCCATCGGATGCTTGATCCATCTCAAGAACTTGGCGCCATACGGGCGCATGCTGGAGAGTCATCAACTCGACAAGAGACCATTTTGTAAATCAAAGGCCATGCCGTTCAACACGCGCCAAGGCCGCGCCGAGTTTACAAAGGATCCCATGAAATACCCCGCTTCTTTGCGCCACGGCTTGTTGGTTCTGGCACTGGGCCTGATCGCCCTGCCTGCCTCAGCCGATAAGGATTGCGATGCGCCGCTGAACCGCTGGCAGTCACGCGATGCCGTGCGGCAAATGGCCGCCGCACAGGGCTGGCAGATCCAGCGGCTGAAGATCGACGACGGTTGCTACGAAGTTCGCGGCACCGATTCCCAAGGTCGCGCCTTCAAAGCCAAGATCGACCCGGAGACCTTGAAGGTGCTGAAGATGAAGCAGGGCGAGCGCCGACATGCACCGGATCGCGATCGCGATGACAAGGGTGCCGCGCAGCAGGCCCGACCAGCGCAGCCGGCCAGCGAAACCGAGTAAACCCCCTTTTAAAGAAGCATCACCATGACACATCCTCTTAGGACCCTTTTGGCCACTGCCTGCGCGCTGGCCCTTCCCGCAATAGCGCACAGTCGCCCGGTCACACTCATCGCCCAGCTCAAAAACTACGGCGGCGACGGCGCCTATCTGGCGGCGTACGTGACCGATGCAAAAGGCGCCTATGTGCGCACGCTGTGGGTGGCCGGCGGCAAGGCCAAGTACCACAAGCACCTGTCTGACTGGAGCCGTCTTTCGTCCGGTGACGCCAAGCGCTTGGACGGGGTCACTGGCGCCAGCGTGGGCGCGGGGCGCTCACTCAAAGTGACCGCCGATCTGGCGGATGCACTGATCGACGCAGGCTATGAGATCCGCATCGACGCCGCGGCAGAAGACATGCGAGACAGCCCCTCGGAGGTCCGCATACCCTTGTCCAAAGCGACCGTTGGCAAGCCGCAGGCAGGCAAACAGTACATCCAGTCCGTGACCTTGCAGCTTCCGTGAGGGGGCTCGAATGAGCTGGAAAGCCATACACCGCTGGCTGGGCTTGAGCGTTGGCACCCTGGCTGTGGTGCTGGGCATCACCGGCGCTGTCTTGGCGATCGACCCGGTGCAGCAGGCGTGGCAGACACCCTCCGCACCCGACGATTTGACCGTGGCCACGCTGGTGGATCGCGTCACCCGGAGCGTGCCGGGCGCAGAAGAGATTCGCCACCTTTCCTCGGGGGCCATCGTGGTGTTCAGCTTTGCTGGCGACCAGCCGCAAGCGTCCTACGTGGACCCCGCGGATGGACTGGTGGTGGGCGCATGGCAGTCCTCGGTGCTGCCGCGCTGGGTCAAGAATTTGCACCGCTCGCTGCTGTTGGGTGACGCCGGTCGATGGGGCGCAGCAGGCACTGCGCTGGCCATGAGCGTGTTGTGCGTCTCTGCCTTGGTGCTTTTGCTTCGGCGCATGGGCGGCTGGCGGCGGCTGGCAGTGCGCGTGCGTGGTTCTTTGGCGCAACGCATTCACGTGGTCGCAGGCAGAGTGGTCCTCGTCGTGCTTTGCTTGACGTCACTCACAGCGCTGACCATGAGCGCCTCAACCCTTGGATGGGTGGCGCTGGACACCGGCGCCGATCCCGAGGTGCTTTCGGTGGTTTCTGGCCAGCCTGCCTTGCCTGGCACGCAGATGGCCGCGCTGCAAAGCCTTGCTGTCAAGGATTTGCGCAAGCTGAATTTTCCAGATAACACCGACCCGGAGGACACCTGGCAGGTCGCCACCGCCCAGGGGCACGGTTGGATCGATCGGTACTCAGGGCAAATGCTGGCCTGGCATGACACAAGCTTTGCGCAGCAGGTTTACAACTTGGCGAAGGTGCTGCACACCGGCGAATCGGCCTGGCCCTGGGCCGTTGTGCTCGGGCTCGTGGGCGCCAGCGTGCTGCTGTTCTGGCTGTCAGGCGTCGTCATTTGGTGGCAAGCACGCCGCCAAGCGCCACGCATCACCGGCAACTCTCCGATCGCACAGGCCGATGCGCTTGTCTTCGTTGCCAGCGAAGGTGGCAGCACTTGGGGCTTTGCCCAAACGCTGCAAGACGCGCTGATCCAAGTCGGGCACCGCGTCCACACCAGCGCCCTGGAGAACTTTCAAACCACAGCCGCCACGCAGCAGGTATTTGTGTTGGCCGCAACCTACGGCGAAGGGCAGGCACCGGCCCATGCCAGCCACGCCCTGGCGCAGATCGCCAAGCTCAAAGCGTGCGCTGTGCCGGTGACAGTCGTGGGCTTTGGCGATCGGCAGTTCCCCACCTTCTGCGCCTTTGCCTTGGCGCTTGAACAAACGCTGCGCGCGCAAGGCTGGCCGGCTCTGCTGCCGATCGAGTGCATCCACCAGCAATCAGGCCAGCAGTTCGCGCGCTGGGGCGATGCCTTGGCACAGGCACTGAACGAACCCCTGGTGCTGGCACATGTACCGAGCACGCCACCTGCTGCGGCACTGGCGCTCATCGCTCGCCAGGACTACCCGGGTGCAACCGGCACAGCCACAGCCATCTTGCGTTTTTCGTGGCCTGCACAGGGCCTGATCGCACGCTTGCTCGGGCACGGTCTGGCACGGTTTGTTGCAGGTGATCTCGTGGGCATCGTGGCACCAGGATCGGCCGTGCCGCGTTACTACTCGCTTGCCTCGGGCTCTAAAGACGGGTTTCTGGAAATCTGCGTGCGCCAGATGCCCGGCGGCCTGTGTTCCACGCACCTTTTAGGTCTGAAAACAGGGGACACCATCACCGCCTTCATCCGGCCCAACCCCGGTTTTGCATTGCCCGTGACGCGCAAGCCGGTGTTGCTGATCGGGGCTGGCACAGGGGTGGCCCCGCTGGCCGGCTTCATCCGCCGCAACGACCGCCTGACCCCCATGCACATGTACTTTGGAGGGCGCGACCCGGCGCAGGACTTTTACTTCGGCCCCGAAATTCAGCGCTGGTTGGGTGAAGGGCGCCTGGCCACACTGCAGGCGGTTTTCTCGCGTGTGCCTGACGGTGGCGGCTATGTGCAGGACGCCCTGCGCCGAGACGCCGAGCGCGTGCGCAGCCTGGTGGCACAGGGCGCCATCGTGCGCGTGTGTGGAAGCCGCGCCATGGCGCAAGGCGTGGCTGAGGCGTTGGACATGCTGCTGGCACCAGTGCAGTTGAGTGTGTCGATGCTGAAAGCAAAAGAGCGTTATGCCGAAGATGTCTTCTGAGCTCGCGGCGCCCTGCAAGCGCACCACCCTGCACGGTCCGACCATGGGCACACGCTGGTCAGTCAGTGTCGACGCCGACAGCACCGTGGAACTGGTGGCCTTGCGCCAGGACCTGGCCGCTGCGGTGGAGCAGGTGGACGCGCAGATGTCCCCCTGGAAACCCGACAGCGACCTCATGCGCCTGAACCGTGCCCCCTTGGACACGTGGGTGGCGTTGCCTGCGCAATTGCTCGAGGTGCTGGACTGTGCACTCGATGTGCAGCGCCTGAGCGCGGGTGCGTTCGACCCCTGCGTTGGCGCGCTGGTGAATGCCTGGGGGTTTGGCGCGGTGCGCGATGCACCCGATGCGCAAGCGATCCGCGCCGCACGCAGCGCCATGCCGCGCGATGCGGACGCGCGCCTGGACCTGGACAGGCCCGCAAGCCGCGCTCGCATGCGCGCACCCCTGCAGCTCGACCTGTGCGGCATTGCCAAGGGTTACGCGGTGGACCGCATGGTCGCGGTGCTGCAGCGTTACGGTGTGCGGCATGCGCTGGCATCGCTGGATGGCGAGCTGCGTGCAGTGGGCAGTCAGTCCAGCGGCGCGCCCTGGGCCGTGGCGCTCGAACGTCCTGAGGCGGGATGCCGCGCGGTGCATGGCGTGATCGAACTGGAGGATCTGGCAGTGGCCACCTCGGGCGACTACCGATGCTTTTTGCAAGTGGGCGATGCCCACTTGGCACACACCATGGACGCACAGCGCAGTGCGCCCGTGAACAACGCCGTGGCGTCGGTCACAGTGCTGGCGCAGACCTGCATGCAGGCGGATGCTTGGGCCACGGCCTTGCTGGTGGCAGGCCCTGACAAAGGTCTGGCCATGGCACAGCGCATGGGCCTGGATGTGCTGTTCTTGCTGCGCCGTGCTGAAGGTTTGATCGAGCTGGGGCTGGGTCGCTTTGGCAGATAGAGGTTTTCAACACTGACGCGCCAGGCATGTTGCACACCACACGCAGCCGTGCTTCACGGCTTGACGGTCAACTCGTTGTGGATGGTGTGGGAGTGCAGTTTTTTAACGCGATGCAGGTTTTCGGCCTGGGAGCGGACTGTCGTTCATCGAACTTGACCGGCCTTAGCGGCCAGTCTTAGGGTATTTCCGGAAGACCAGTTTTGGCCAGTTTGCAGCTTCGAGTCAACCGATCGATGAAACAAGTTGGTTGAATCGTGCACCGGGCGTTTCGCAGTCCACATCGCCCTAAAGAGGTCAATGACTAGAGTACGGTGAATGGCTGATTTGCAGTCGAAAACGCAATCAACCCGAAGCGGTCTTTCAGCGCGTATATTCGTAACGATGCCGTGCTGGGGCCGATAGGTTTGCTAAACGTTTCCCAATGCGAGGCACCGTTCTGCAGCCTTTCGAATATGTACGATCTTGCTAGATAAATCCAGAAATCTGTCAGAAGTAAACATGGGTACCTCGACACTGATAGGCGTAGAAGATGGTATGGCCCGGACCAGCTCGACCAACGACAGTTCGCCCTCAAGGGGCGGCAGTCGACCCGATCTTGCTTCGGCAATAATCGCGCTCGTTTCGTGGGGTAATGGACCCACCAATGGGGCATCACAAATTTGCATGGCCCCAATTAGCTTAGGGTCCAACGCTTGCACATCGGCCAAAGTTCCACCCGATCGAGCCAGATGAAGTGTGTCGATCAGGATCTTGGCGTTATGGCGTCCAGCTGTCCGTACAACTTTTTCTGCAACGTGAATATTCTGGATGGGCCGCCACACCATAAATTCTAGGTCAACCTCCATTCCATAAGGTTTAGCCAGATCACACAGCTGGGCAAATTTCTCGGTGAACCGATCAAGTTCGGGATCCTCGCCATTGACGCCTAATCGTGTAGCACCCAGTGCTGCACCAGCTTCAATGCAGGGCAAAAAAGAAGTGATGTCTGTTTGCTCGTTGATCAGCATCACCTCAATGTCCAGCACCCGAACACCCCGTTGTTGCATTCGATCCCGGATGCTTCGTAACTCTGGGCTACCTATGCGTAAGGGGTAAGCGACACCGCCTGGGGTGGCTGGGTGCAAACGCAGGCCCGTCAGGCTATACCCGGCATCGGCCACGAAGTCTATTTGCTCTGGAGGCCCTACTTCGAGGGCAGTGAGTGGTGAGAAAGAAATTTCACGCATGGTGATCTCAGTAGTTGGCGCGCCCACCAGATAGGTCAAATGTGAAGCCAGTAGTGAAGCTGCACTCTGGGCTGACGATCCACGCCACCATGGCGGCGATCTCGGGAATCTGCAGAAATCGACCCATGGGAATTTTGGCTTTAGACGCCGAAATATGCTCAGCGGTCATTTCCTTAAGCAGATCAGTTTCCGTCATCACCGGAGCGATGCAGTTAACCAGAATGCCTGTCTCTGCCAGCTCACGCGAGAGGCTTTTGGTGAAACCAATCACCCCATGTTTGGATGCGGCATAGGCAGCGATACCAGGCACACCCTCCTTGCCTGCTGCAGAAGCCACATTGACGATGCGACCATAGCCAGCCTTTTTCATCGTCGATAACACGGCCTTGGTGCAATGAAACACGCCGTTGAGGTTGACCGCGAGCACGCGATTCCATTGCTCTTCCGGATAGTCCATGACGGGCAACACAGGACCGTTGATGCCGGCGTTGTTGACCAGGATCTGCAGTGTTTGCGTTTTTTGCAGGGTGGCAGCAAATGCTTCGTTGACTGAATGAAAATTGCTGACGTCGACCGATTGCAGATCTATGGGTTTGAAGCCTGCGCGGTCGACGTCAAAGACCGAAATATCCTGGTCCCAGATGACAATCTTGCAGCCTTCACTGGCCAGTCTGCGGGCGATGCCCAGACCAATGCCCCGTACGCCCCCGGTGACGATGGCGGTTTGCCCTTCAAGTTTTTTCTCAACCATGTTTATTCCAAAATCTTAATTAGGTCAGTGCGGTCACTTAAATACAAAACCTATGTTCTGGTAGCCCAGGAACATCTATTTCGATGGCGAGAACGCTGCCCGACAGGGGCTCCTGATCGAGCGTCTGTGAATCCAGGAATTTTCTGGCGGTCGTGATGTAGAGCGTTTTCAATTCAGGCCCACCTAGGCACACACAGGTCGAATTCGTGACCGGCAGATCGATCACCTGAACCGCCACACCTTCTGGCGAATAACGGACAACTCGCCCTTCAGCAAAGATGGCATTCCAGACATGGCCCTGCGAATCCACGCAGATGCCATCCGGACGTGATCGCGTGGGGGTGTGGTCTACAAACACTGTTCGCGCCCCGACCTTGCCTGATGCCAGGTCCAGACCGTATTGCCAGGTCATATAACGGCGCGTGTCTGAAAAATAAACCCGGTCATTGGTCGGCGAAAAACCAATCGAGTTGGACACTATGACATCACCGTCAATGCGCAGGACGTTCCCCGATGGGTCTATCCGGTAAAACGCTCCGTTGGGTCGACTGAGCTGGTTGTCCATAGTGCCAACCCAAAATCGACCGGCGGCATCGCAACGGCCATCGTTAAGGCGATTGTCCAAGCTGGCGGGCTCGACCTGACATATCTGGCGCAGCTTACGTGTTTTTAAATCAAATAAATGCAAGCCCAAATCCAGGCCGATAAGCACGGTGTTTGGGTCAGTGGTGAGCGCCAATGAACCGGCATATCGGCAGTCAAACGAATAAGCATCGGTTTGGCCGCTGATGGGGTCAAGGTGCTGGAGTTTCTTACCATCAATATCCAACCAGAACAGCGTCTGGGTGCGATCGCACCACAGCGGTGTTTCTCCGAGGATGTCCTGCGGGTCTGAAACGGATCTAATGAGCTCGCTTGATTGCGAAAAGCCACGGCGCATAGTCATGGTGGTTTAGCGTGTAAGTGTTTTGTCGGATAGGTTTCCCCAGGTCCCCAAATTGGCGGACTTGAGCAACGGTGATGCGTTGGAAGCCAATGCCAGCTCTTCGGCGGCGCTCATCAGGCTCGGCGCTAGCTGCGTCATGCGTTTGGTGGTCAGTCGGTTTGATGGCCCTGCAACAATGAGAACGCCTGTGGTCTGTTCATTGCCTTTGTGCACGGGTGCAGCCATAGAACTCATGCCCAGAGCATATACATCCTGAATAAGGCTGTAACCACGTTTGCGGTGCTCTTGGAGCATCTTCACGAAGGCCTTGATACTGGTCGGAGCGCCGGGGCCGAAATTTTTGGGGTCACCCATGCCCTGTCGGGTGACGAGTTCAATGGCTTTGTCTTCGGACAGTGTCATCAGCCAAGCATGCCCGCCAGCGCTGCATGACAGACGAAGGTCAAGCCCCATATCGGGGTCGTAGAGCAGACCAGATTTCGCGCCCTGCGCTTTCGACACCAGTGTCAGACGTTCACCATCTACGATCGCGAGTCGAACCAATTCCTCAGACTCTTTTGCCAATCGGTTGAGGATGGGCTGTGAAATGTCCACGATGCCGGATTTACTCAAAAAGCTCAAGCCCATGGATGCCAACTTGGTGGTCAGGGCATATTCGCCGCGCAGTGGCAGCTGCCGGATATAGCCATACTTGATCAGCTCATGGAGCGTACGGTGGCAACCGCTTCGCAGTTGGTTAAGGTCTTTTGAAATCTGTGCAAGTGGTGCACCGTCAGGGTACTCGCACAGGTACTCAAAGATAGCCAAGGATTTTTCGAGGGAACCGCTCATAAAGGATCTTGTGTCATTTCGTTCAAAATTTGAATGATATAAAAAATTTGAATAACATTCAACTTTATGCGATCATAAAGCCCACAACTTGATTAGAAGAAAGACAGGCGAACGATGGCATTGATGGGCAAGGCTGCACTGGCAATGTGGTGGGATGTTGCAGCGGATATTCGAAGTGAGTTTGAAGACTGGCATTCCCACGAGCATTACCGCGAGCGTTTGGGCATCCCTGGTTTTCTGCGTGCCAACCGGTGGAGTCTGGCCGATGGTGGAGAGGGCGTCTTCCAGATGTATGAGCTCGAAAGCCATGAGGTCCTCAGCTCTGGCGCCTACTTGGACAGGCTGAACTCGCCCACACCGTGGTCAACCAAGATGATGCCCCACCACCGGAACATGGTGCGCAGCCAGTGCAGGGTGCTTGAGTCTGGTGGTGCAAGCGTGTCACGCAATGCCTTGACCGTGCGATTTTCACCTCTCCCGGGACATGAAGATGCCTTGAGGCAATCCCTTCGGGACTTGATCGTGCAGTTGGTGGATCGCCCCGGTTGCGTGGGTGGTCACGTCCTTCGCCATGAGTCACCGGCCATCGCGATGACCAAAGAGCAAATCATCCGGGGCGGGGACAAAACGGCAGACTGGATCTTTCTGGCCATGGGTTACGACGAACGGGCCCTAAGGCAGCTTATGCAGACGGAGTTGTCAGAGGAGGCCATGATCCAGCGAGGGGCTCAATCAGGAACGGCGTCGGGCCTCTACATCCTGTCTTACTCCACAACCGCAACGGACATCGCCTGAGCCGATTCGCATGGGACCGACCAAATTTTCTCTGCTCAAGCGCCGACAGGACATCCTTCATGACCAGTTTCTAGCGCACTGGCATACCGTGCATGTCAACATTCTGATCCACAAGGGTCGCCACAAACATTACAACCAAAGCTACATACAAAACGATTTTCAACCGTCTCATACAAGCGACGATCTGGCATTCGATGGCGCTGCGCAGATGGTTCCGCAATCAATCCAATTTATTAACAACGGCTTTCAGCAAGACCCTCTTTATGCAAAATTTGTGCGTCCGGACGAAGATCTTTTCCTGTCACCGGAAAAGTGCGTGGTGCTCTATTGCCAATCCGAAGGTCATGGAAACATCCCAAAGGAAGCCAACCAGCGCAAACTTCTTTGCCTGGTCAGGCGCAGAACGGAAATGAAAGAAGATGCATTCATCGCAACCTGGCAAGTGCGCGTACGTCACATGCTGGAGCAGACTGCAATGACCGGCCTGCGCGGCGTGCGTGAACACCAGGTCTTGCGCGGTGCGGCCACCAACATGGGCAACGGTTCACAACAGGGTCAACCCTTCGATGTGGTGGAAGAGTTGTTTTTCAAGAACGACGAGTCCCAGCTTTCCATGCTGCGAAACCCACAATTTCTGGATTCTTTTCGCGCACATGGGGCTATGCCCGTGAACGAAGGAAGCAATGTATTTGTCACCCAGGAGCGCCTGGTGTACGAGGGTGCATAAATGACAGCGATGGATGCGCTCGCAGCAGACATGGAGGTTGATTACCTGATCCTTGGGGCCGGCAGTGCGGGCTGTGTGCTCGCCAACCGGCTCTCGGAAAACGGGCGGCACCAGGTGATGCTGGTTGAAGCTGGGCCGAAAGACCGCAATCCATTCATTCATGTGCCGGCCGGTTTTCTGAGGTTGATCGTCAACCCGTCCCTGAGCTGGGCATACCAATCCGAGCCCATCCCTGAAAGCAACGACAGGGTCGTGGCCATTCCGCAAGGAAAAATGCTGGGAGGCACGGGGAGCCTGAACGGCATGCTGTACGTACGATCGAGTCCGGCAGAGCATGCCGATTGGGTCAAGCAAGGTTGCAGCGGGTGGTCTTTCGAAGAGGTTGTTCCGTTCTACGAAAAATTAGAGAACGTGGACGGCGCACATCCGGATCACCCCCTGCCGGTCAATCCTTTCAAGGAACTGCACCCGCTGAGCAACTCCTTTCTGGAGGCCTGTGCACAGACGGGAATGGCGATTCACCCGAACCACAACGGTTCAGTGCGCGAGGGGGTGGCGCCGTTTATGCAGAACCGGCAAGGGCGCTTTAGGGCGGGACCAGCTCAAACCTATCTGCGTCTTGCCAAAGACAGACGCAACCTCAGGGTTATGACGCACACATTGGCCGAACGGATCCTGTTCGATTCACGCCGGGCCGTGGGCGCAGAATTGATTGGGCCTAGCGGCAAACTGATCGTCAGGGCGCGCAAAGAAGTCATCGTGGCCTGCGGTTCCATTCGCTCGCCCCATTTGCTACAGGTCTCAGGCATTGGCCCCCAGAATTTGTTACAAAAACTGGGCATTTCGGTACGTTTCAACAACCCCGCCGTAGGTGCCAATCTGCGCGACCACTATTCGGTGCGAATCTCGCAGCGAATCCAGGGCATTGGCTCAATGAATGAACGCACGCGCGGTCCACGCCTAACACTTGAGTTGTTGCGCTATCTGCTTGCAGGCTCCGGTTTGCTTACCTCCGGCGCCAGCACCTGTGCGGCCTTTGTTCGAAGCTCGGCGCAGTGCACTGCACCAGATCTGCAGTTGAGCTTTGCACCAGGAAGCTTTGAACCCGGCACCTATGCGCTTGAGCGTCTGGGCGGCATGACCATCAGCGTGTACCAGACCTCCCCAGGCAGTTCAGGATCGGTGCACGCGCGTTCCAGCAGCATGCGAGACGCGCCGCGGATCACGCCCAATTACCTCTCCTGCGAGCAGGACCGTAGAGCGCTTGTTGCAGGTTTGCGCAAGGCCCGGGAAGTGTTCTCCATGTCAGCACTGGCACGTTGGACGACCACCGAAACCTTGCCCGGCAGCGACACCCGCAGCGATGAACAACTGCTCGATTACGCTTTCGCAAAGGGCGTCTCGGGCTACCACCTGGTTGGCACATGCCGCATGGGGGGCGCCGACGCCGTGGTGGATCCCTGTCTGAGAGTGCGTGGTGTAGAGGGCTTGAGGGTGATCGACGCCTCAGTCATGCCCACTTGCACAACCGGTAATACCAATGCACCAACCTTGATGATTGCAGAAAAAGGTGCGGCCATGGTTTTGGCCGATGCCTGAAAGAAGATGATATGAAAGCTGTTGCCAAACTGAGACCCGAACCAGGCGCCATGGCCCTGATTGACATGGCCCCACCGGTTCGAAAACCTGGCGAGGTGCTGATACAGATTTCTGCTGGCGGCATTTGCGGTACCGATGTGGCCATATGGAAGTGGCATGAAGCGGTGGTTAGTCAGTACGCACCGCAGTTTCCGTTGATCGTGGGCCACGAATTTGCAGGAACCGTGCTGGAGTCGGACAGCCCCCGCGTGCAGCCCGGTGCGGTGGTCGCTGTCAACCCACAGATTGCCTGCGGACATTGCCGGTTTTGTGGACTGGGGCGCCCCACACTGTGTGATGACCGCCGCCTGATGGGTGGACGCATCAATGGCGGCTGGACCGAATTTGTGAGCGTGCCGGAATGGAATGTTCACCCCTTGCCAGAGGGCGTGGACAGCGCCGTGGCGCCATTGCTCGAGCCGCTATCGGTGGCTACCCACGCCGTATTGGAGCGGGTGCCAGTTCGTGTCGGCGATGTAGTGGTGGTAATTGGTGCCGGCCCCATTGGCATCCTGTGCGCAATCCTTGCCTTGTCTGCCGGTGCACGATACGTGATGATCACTGGGGTTGTTGAGGACGCTGGCCGACTGGAAATTGCCCGGCAGATCGGCGCCATTGCGGTCAACATCGATGCGCAAGACCCCATGAAGATGCTGTATGCACTACAGGCCGAAGGCGCCGACATTGTCTATGAAACCAGTGGCGTAGCCAGCACGCTTGAACAAGCCGTGGGCATGACCCGCAAAGGTGGCAGTGTCGGACTCATCGGCCTGTGCCATGCGGCCAGCACCTTCAAGAGCACCCCGGTGGTGATCAAGGAGCTTGCTCTGATTGGTTCGAGGGGTTACAACGAAACCACCTGGACATTGATGATGAATGTGTTGCCCCGCGTGGCGCACGATGTACTGAAGCTCATCACCCATCAAATACGCTTTGAAGATTTTGACCAGGCACTGGAGATGGTAGCCCGGCGTGAAGGCATCAAGATCGTCCTGCGCCCCTGATTTTTTTCCCGCCCTCTGGGCATTTCACTCGTAAGGAGACAAACCATGAAAATTTCAAAACTGATACCAACTGCGGCATTACTGGTCGCCTGCACGGCAGCGTCCGCGCAAATTCAGGAGCGGACGTTGCGCTTCGGTAACGTTGTGCAGGCAGATGCACCGCTCGCTATAGGGATGCAGAAGTTTGCCGACATCGTTGCGGCAAAAAGCGGTGGAAAGATAAAGGTTCAGGTGATTGGCGGCGGCTCTCTGGGCAGTGAATCCCAGCAGCTCAGTTCTGTGCAAGGCGGCGTACTGGATATGACGCTTCCTTCAGCGACCATTGTGGGAACAGTGGTCAAGGATTTCACGATGCTGGACTTCCCCTTCACAATCAAAAAAGAAGAACAGGTCGACGCACTCGTGGATGGAACATGGGGGAAAGCAGTTATGGCCAAGCTTCCCGAGAAAGGGTTGATCGGACTGGGCTTCTGGGAAACGGGTTTCCGCCAATTCACCAACAGCCGCAAACCCATTGTGAACGTTGAGGACCTCAAAGGTCTGAAACTGCGGGTGATCCCCAACCCGATGTTCATAGACAGCTTCAGCGCACTGGGCACCAACCCTGTGCCGATGGCGTTCACAGAGTTGTTTGGTGCACTTGAATCCAAAGCCATGGATGCACAGGAAAATCCGTTTGCCGTGATCAACACCAGCAAATTCTATGAGGTACAGAAATACCTGAGCGTGACTAACCATGTCTACACCTCCAATCCGGTGGTCATCAGCAAGAAGACCTGGGACAAATTGTCAGGGGAAGAGAAAACGCTGATTCAGGAAGCCGTGACCGAGGGCGGACTCTTTGAGCGCAAACTCAGCCGCGAGACAGCCAAGAAATTCCGACAGGACCTGATCAGCAAAGGAATGCAGATCAACGATGTTCCCGCCGCCACCCTGAGCAAAATGCAGGACCTGACCAAGCCCACCATCGAGAAGTTCTCTGCCTTATATGACCCCACACTGGTGAATCTTTACAGAAGCGAGATGGCCCGTATTTATAAAGCCATTCCATAACATGCCTTGTCCCCGACCTGTGTGAAGGGTGACCACTTTTCACACAGGTTTTTACGACCGATCCTATGACATTCTCTGAAGTACGTATTCCCGATCTACGGGGCAAGGTGGCGTTGGTCACCGGATCCAGCCTGGGCATTGGTGCGGCTGCGGCCAAAGCGTTTGGAGCGCAAGGCATGCGCGTAGTGGTGCACTACAACCGATCCAAAGAGCCTGCACGCGAAATAGCTGCAGCCATAGAGCAGCACGGTGGGGAGGCCATGCTGGTCGGCGCCGATATTCGTGACACAGCTGCCATTGCGCGCTGCGTTTCAGAAGTCCTGGCGCGGTTTGGGCATATTGATGTGCTGGTCAACAACGCGGGAAGCCTGGTTCAACGTGCGCTTCTGGAAGATCAGACTGACGCATTGTTCGACGAGATCATGCACACCAATACCCGATCTGCCATGACCTTCATTCGTACCGTGGTCCAACACATGCGCGATCAAAAACGCAGTGGCTGCATCATCAACGTGACCTCAATGGCGGTCCGCAACGGCGGCGGTCCCGGCTCATCAATGTATGCAGGCTCCAAAGGTTTCCTGAGCACCGTCACACGTGCCTTGGCTCGCGAACTGGTTCAGGATCGCATACGGGTCAATGCGGTAGCGCCTGGGGTAATCAACACGCCTCTGCAAGATCAGTTCTCCACACCGGCCATGCTCGAAAGCTTCAAGACTGGCATTCCTATGGGGCGTTTGGGTGTCGCCGATGACTGCGCAGGCGCTTTCTTGTATCTGGCATCCGAAATGATGTCTGGCTTTGTGACGGGTCAGACCATTGAAGTTAATGGTGGGCAAGTCATGTTTTGATAAGTGTGAAGTGAGCGGCAATGAGCAAAAAGAAGATATTCATTCTCAATGGTCCCAACCTGAACAGATTGGGCATGCGCGAGCCTCACATCTATGGCAACGTTACATTGGCACAGGTCAAGAAGCAGTGCGAGCAAAAGGCTAAATCGCTTGGGTTTCTATTGGATTTTCGGCAAAGCAACTTTGAAGGCGAAATTGTTCAGAGCATCCACGATGCGATTGACCATGGGCATGGCCTCATCATTAATCCCGCAGGCTTAACTTTCACATCAGTGCCCATCATGGATGCTTTAAAAATGTTCGATGGCCCAAAGGTCGAGTTGCACATTAGCAATGTGCATGCCCGCGAGGCTGTTTATCACAACTCTTTGATGTCCAATGTTGTCACTGCTGTCATGGCCGGCTTTGGCACCCATGGGTATGTTTTGTCACTGGATTGGATGTCGGAGTGCTTGAAAAAATGATTGTGGTCGTCAAACACTTCATCATTTATTGTCGGGATATCCCTGAGAGTGCCTCATTGCGAACGCGCCGTATAGAGAAGAACAAGGCCGCCCTCTGCAGTGCACCCTTCAAAACCCGTATCTCAGATCCCTGTTGGAAGAAGTCCGAAAAACTATCAATAGCAGCTGTTTCATCGTCGAAGCCGAAAGCAAAATGCAGGCAATTGAATTTAATCTCAAGGATCTTTTCACCAAGGCCGGCATCTGATTTCACGTGACGATACGTGACCCGGTAAAAAAGGGGGCAAATAGCATCTTCAGAGACGCAAACTGGCAACTTCAGTGACGTTCCGCACGCTCCCCAGCAGTTACAAACCCGGAACAAACCTTCGTCACAGTCGGGTTTTGTAACAAAGTTACTGAAAATGTCTTAGGATGGTTACATGATGGGCTGGCCTGCTTGCGGGTACGGCCCAAGACACCCTCCATGAAAGTGAGACAAACATGACCACCAAAATCGGGATCAATGGGTTTGGCCGCATAGGTCGAATGGTGTTTCGCGCAGCGGTGCAAAACTTCCAGGACATCGAGATCGTTGGCATCAACGACTTACTGGAGCCGGACTACCTGGCTTACATGCTGGAATACGACAGCGTGCATGGCCGCTTCAAAGGCACGGTGGCTGTGGAGGGCAACACCCTGGTGGTCAATGGCCACAAGATCCGCCTGACGCAAGAGCGCGACCCGGCCAACCTGAAGTGGCACGAAGTCGGTGCCGATGTGGTGATCGAGTCCACCGGCCTGTTCCTCGACAAAGACAGCGCGGGCAAGCACCTGGCCGCAGGCGCCAAAAAAGTGGTGATGTCGGCGCCCTCCAAAGACGACACGCCCATGTTTGTGTTCGGCGTGAACCACAGCACTTATGCCGGGCAAGCCATCATCAGCAACGCCAGCTGCACCACCAACTGCCTGGCCCCCATCACCAAGGTGCTGAACGACAAATGGGGCATCAAGCGTGGCCTGATGACCACCGTGCACGCCACCACCGCCACACAAAAAACCGTGGACAGCCCCAGCAACAAGGATTGGCGCGGTGGCCGGGGCATTTTGGAAAACATCATCCCCAGCAGCACGGGCGCGGCCAAAGCCGTGGGCGTGGTCATCCCCGAAATCAAGGGCAAGCTCACGGGCATGGCGTTTCGCGTGCCCACTTCCGATGTGTCGGTGGTCGACCTGACCGCCGAGCTGAACAGCCCCGCCACCTATGCCGAAATTTGCGCCGAGATGAAGGCCCAAAGCGAAGGAGCCCTGAAAGGCGTGCTGGGCTACACCAACGCCAAAGTGGTCTCCACCGATTTTCGTGGCGAGGTGTGCACCAGCGTGTTCGACGCCGATGCAGGCATCGCGCTGGACAGCACCTTCATCAAGGTGGTGGCCTGGTACGACAACGAGTGGGGTTACTCGAACAAATGCCTGGAGATGGCCCGAGTGGTCGGCCGACCCTGAAGGGTCTTGTCGGATAAAGCTGCTGCCAGCGCTTGGCGTGCAGCGTTCAACCGATCACTTGCAGCTCGCGCAGCGGGCGGTTTTGCACCAGCCGATCAAAACCCAAATCATCCACCGCAATGGTTTTCGATGCACCCAACAGCATCCATTCGGCCAGGGCAAGGCCCGCGCCTGCCGCGTGCTGCATGCCGTGCCCTGAAAAGCCGTTGATGAAATACAGGTTGCGCAACGCCGGGTGCGGGCCAATCACGGCGTTGTGATCGAAGGTGTTCATCTCGTAATAGCCCGCCCAAGCGCGCTCGACGCGCAAGGCGGCCAAAGCCGGGATGCGGTGCGCCAGCGAGGCCCATTGTTCGTCGTTCCACTCGGACCAGTCGGGCTCCAACGGCAAGCCGGGTTGGGTGTGCAAGGGCTCAGCGCCGGTGATCAAAAACCGGCCTTCGGGCCGCAGCCACCAGCCGCTCGGATCGATCAGCAACGGACAATTCGCCAACTGCTCGGGGCAGGACAGCACAAACACCGTGCGCCTGGCCCCTTCGACGGGCAAAACCACGCCGACCATGGCCGCCACCTCACCCGCCCAAGCACCCGCAGCATTGACCACTTGGCCGCAGCGCAAAGTGCCGCCGCTGGCCAAACGCACACCGGTCACTTGCGAGGCCGTGTGGTCCATGCCCACCACCCGGTCGTGCAGGCGTTGCACGCCTTGTGACATGGCTTTTTTCAAAAAGGCCTGGTGCAGGGCCGGCCCGTCAAACCAGCCTTCGCCACTCAGTCCCAGGCTGCCCAGCGCCACATCGTCCACATTCAGCCATGGGTAGCGCAGCCGCAAGGCCTCGGGGCCGAGCAAGGCCACATCGGCCCCGGCCTGTTTGTGAATCTGGTGCGCGGTCTGCATGGCCGCCACTTGGCCCTCATGGGCCAGGTACAAATAGCCAGGCTCTTGCAAACCCAGCGCCACCGGGTGGTCGGGCAGGCCCAGGTGTTGCTCGGCTTCGCGCAAAAACGCGATGCCGTATTGCGACAGACGGATGTTGACGGGGCATGTGAATTGCTGGCGGATCGAGCTGGCCGACAAAGAGGACGAAGCTTTTTCGTAAGCTGTGTCTGACTCGACCAGGATGACCTTGAGGCCCGGCTGCAAGCGGGTAAGCCACCACGCGGTGGCCGCGCCCATGACGCCGCTGCCCACGATCACCACATCGGCGCTCGTTGCCGTGCCCAGTTGGGCGCTGGGTGCCACGCTCATGCTTGCGCCTGCTCGGCCAAAGCCGCGCGGTAGACCAGACGCGCTGCGACCGTGTCTTCCACCGCCTGGCCCAGTGATTTGAAAATGATGGTGGTGCCCGCAGGGGGCGGGGGCACACGGCCGCACAGGATTTCGCCGATCTCTGCGGCCACCCGCGCGCCTGACAACAGCACATCACCCGATTCTTTTTCGGCGGCCTCACGCTGGTCGGCCACCACCCAATGCCGCATGGCCGCATCGTCGAGCTCGCGCCAGGTCGGGCGGGGTGCGCCCACGGCCGCCACAAAAGCACCCGGCTTGAGCCAGGCCCCCTGCAACACGGGCTCGCTGGCGTTCGTGACCGTGCACACAATGTCGGCGCCACGCACCGCTTCTTCGGCGCTGGCACAGGCCACGCCGCCGATGTCGTGGGCGCACTGCAGTGCGTTGGCTGCTGTGGGGCTCCACACGCGGATTTGCGAGACATCGCGCACGGCACGCAGCATTTGCGCGTGGCTGCGCGCCAGCACACCACTGCCCAGCATCGCCACCACCTGCGGGGTGTGCGGCACCAGCGCATCGGCGGCCACGGCAGAGGCCGCTGCGGTGCGCATGGCAGTGATGGTGTTGCCCTCCATCACGGCCAAGGTCTGGCCGGTGGCCGGGTCCATCAGCACAATCGTGCTCAGCAAAGTGGGCAAGCCAATCCGGGCGTTGCCCGGCACCAGGGTGATGAGCTTGGTGGTCAAGGCATCACCCAGTTGGGCAGGTTTTAAAAACAGCAGGCCATCGGCCGAGGCCTCACCGATCGACATGACCATGCGCAGCGGTTGCACCACCTGGCCCATCGTCAGGGCCACCAGGGCTTCGCGCACGCCTTGCAGCAATGCAGGCACGCTCAACAATTGCTGAACACGTGCTTCGTCAAAGTAATGAACCATGGGCAGTCTCTTGTGCGGTTGGGGCCACCGTCCAGGGGTTGGCGGCCAGGTAGCGGTCTTCAAAATCACGGATGCATGGCGCGTGCGTGAGGCTCATGCCTACCGCGTCCAGGCCGTTCAGCAACATCTCTTTGTGCAGCGCATCGATCTCGATCCGCAGGCTTTGGCCATCGGCTGGCGTGTGCACGGTTTGCGCCGATAAATCCAGCGTCATGTGGCAGCGGTCCGGGTTTTGGGCCAGGACCATCAGGCGCTCGATTTGTGCTGCCGGCAACACCAGCGCAGGCACACCGTTGCGGATGCAATTGTCGCTGAAGATGCCGCCAAAGCTGGTGCCCAGCACACAACGAATGCCCATCTCGCGCAAACCCCACACCGCGTGCTCGCGACTCGAGCCACAACCAAAGTTGGGCCCTGTGATCAGAAAACGGGCCGATGCCCACGGCGCCTGGTTCAAGACAAAGTCGGTGCGCGCCTGCCCTGCCGCGTCAAAGCGCATGTCGTGCAAAAAGCCCTTGGACAGGCCCTTGCGGTCGATGCCCTTGAGGAACTGCTTGGGCATGATCTGGTCGGTGTCGACATTCGGCAAGGGCAGGGCCGCAGCAACACCTGCGATGGTTTGAACGGCTTGGTTGGTGGAGGTCATGCCATCGCTTTCAATGGCAGCGCAGCGTGCGCAGATCGGTCAGTGAACCGCAGACCGCCGCGGCCGCCACCATGGCCGGACTCATCAGGTGGGTGCGTGCGCCCTGACCCTGACGGCCCTCAAAGTTGCGGTTGGTGCTCGAGGCACAGCGGTCTCCGGGGTTCAGGTGGTCTTCGTTCATGGCCACACACATCGAGCATCCCGCCTGGCGCCATTCGAAACCAGCGTCTTCAAATACACGGCCAAGGCCTTCGGCTTCAGCCTGCGCACGCACCATCGATGAACCGGGCACCACCAGGGCCCGAACGCCTGGCGCCACGCGTCGGCCTTTGAGGTAACGGGCCGCATCGCGCAGGTCGTCGATTCGGCTGTTGGTGCACGAGCCAATAAAAGCATGGCTGATGGGCAAGCCCTGCAAGGCCTGACCCGGCTGCAAATCCATGTAGGCCAATGCGCGCTGCATGCCCTGACGGCGCTGCAGGTCGGCTTCGTTTTCAGGATGGGGCACCACGCCGTCAATGGCCACGCCGTGGTCCGGGCTGGTACCCCAGGTCACGCGCGGGGCAAGGGTGCTGGCGTTGAGACTGACTTCGCGGTCGAACACGGCCTCGTCGTCGCTGCGCAACTGCCGCCATTGCGCCACAGCGGCATCCCATTGCGCGCCTTGCGGCACCCTGGCACGGCCTTGCAAATATTCAAACAGGCGCTCATCAGGTGCCACGATGGCCCCGCGTGCAGCGGCCTCCACGCTCATGTTGCACAGCGTCAAACGGCCTTCGATGCCCATCGCCCGAATCGCCTCACCGGCGTATTCGATCACGTGGCCCGAGGCGCCATCGGCACCGATCTGTGCGATCAGGCCGAGCACCAGGTCTTTCGCCGTGATGCCGGGCTGCAGTTGGCCGTGCACCGTGACACGCAGGTTTTTTTGGGGGCGGTAAATCAGGGTCTGGGTGGCCATCAGGTGTTCTATCTCGCTGCTCCCAATGCCAAAGCCCAAAGCCCCCATGGCCCCGTGCGTCGTGGTGTGGCTGTCGCCAGCGGCCATCACCATGCCCGGCAAGACCCAGCCTTGCTCGCTGGCCACCACGTGCTCGATGCCCTGGCGGGTGTCCAGCATGTCAAACAGCTCAATGCCGTGGCGTGCACAGTTCTCGGCCAGTGTGCTCACTTGTCGGGCGCGGTCTGCATCGACCAGCACCATGGTGCGGGCGTTGCGCACGGGCGTGGTGGCGTTGACATGGTCCACCACCGCCAGCGTGGCGGAAGGCCGCCACACCGAACGCCCTTGCGCGTGCAGGGCCGCAAATGCCTGCGGGCTGGTGTATTCATTAAGAACCTGTCGGTCGACGTACAGCAAAATTTGCCCGCTGTCGCCCAGTTGCCGCACCGTGTGCGAAGCCACGATGCGCTGGTACAGGGTCCGGCCTGTCATGGCTTGGGGGTGACGGCGGCAGTGCCCGCTGCGTAGGCGGCGGTCGCCGCCACCACGTCATCGACCGCAATGTCAGCCGCCGTCATGCCGGCGGGCAACACGATCACGCCATCGGCATCGGCCACCAGGTGGCAGCCGGGGGTGAAGGTCACGCCCCCAAAGTGCACCGGCACATCGCGTTCGCCCTGGCCCGTGCGTTCGCCTCGCTTGGGCACCGTGCCCAGCGCCTTGACACCGATGTCGATGGCATTGAGCTCATCGGCATCGCGCACCACACCATGAATGACCAGCCCGGCCCAGCCATTGCGCGAGGCCAGGTCGGCCATCACATCGCCGAACAAGGCGCGCGCCACTGAGCCGCCACCGTCGATCACCAGCACCTGCCCCTGCCCTGGCTGGCTCACGGCCTCACGCATGAGGGCAATGTCTTCATGGCAACGCAGGGTGCGCATGGGCCCGGTGAAGGCCCGCCGCAGGCCATAGCTTTGAAACAGCACGGCACAGGCTTGTGCAGCATCGCAGGCATCGCACAGGTCGGTGGTTTTGGGAATGGCGGCTTTCACAAATCAGTCCATCCGCACATTGGCTTCCTTGACCAGCTTGGCCCAGGACGCGCTGTCAGCGGGCAGGAAGGCCGCAAAAGACTCGGGCGTTCCACCGATGATTTCGCCACCTTGCGAGGCAATCTTTTCGGCCACATCGGGCAGTTTCAGGATCGCCGCGATTTCGGTATTCAGGCGCTTGGTGATGTCTGCGGGCATTTTGGCGGGCCCGAGCACGGCAAACCATTGCAGCATTTCGGCATTGACCACGCCCGCTTCTGCCATGGTGGGCACATTGGGCATCAGGGGCGAGCGTTTCTCGCTGGTGATGGCCAGCACCCGCAGCTTGCCCGCCTGGTAATGCGGCATGACATTGGGTGGGCTTTCAAAGTTCAGGTTCACCTGGCCGGACAGCAGATCCACAATCGCCTGGCCGCTGCCTTTGTAGGGAATGTGGTTCATCTGGGTCTGGGTGGCCAGCATGAAGCGGGCTGCCGCCAGGTGCTGCGCGCTGCCGCTGCCCGACGACGCAAAGCTCAAGCCCATGGGCTTTTGTTTGGCCAGTGCAATGAACGATCTGACATCGGTTGCAGGCACATCGGGGTTGACCGTCAAGAGCAAGGGCGTGGACGCCACACGGATGATGGGCGTGAAATCTTTCACCACGTCATACGGCAGCTTGGGGTAAAGCGCAGGGGCCACCGAATTGGAGTTGCTGTGCCCCAGCAAGAGGGTGTAGCCATCGGGCTTGGCCTTGGCCACGATATCGGCGCCCACGGTGCCGGCCGCACCCGCCTTGTTGTCCACCACCACAGGCTGACCCAGGCGGTCTTGCAGTTTTTGACCAATGGTGCGGGCCAGCACATCGGTGAAACCACCGGGCGCAAAGCCGACCACGATCCGAATGGGTTTGTCGGGCCAGTTCTGTGCAAAGGCGCCCGTGCTCAAACACAAGGCCAATGCCACAGCGGTGCGGCGGGTGATGGGGTGCAGGTTCATGTCGTTCTCGCCTTGGTTGGGGTTCAGTCGATTTGTGCGCCAGAAGCCTTGACCACCACGCTCCACTTGGCGAGGTCTTTTTTCAGGATGCTGGCAAATTCGGCGGGCTGGGTGATCAGCACATCGGCGCCTTGTGCGTTGAAGCGCTCGATCACGTCTTTGCTTTTCAGGACGTCCTGCACATCCTGGTTGATGCGGCGAATCACCGCTGCCGGGGTTTTGGCCGGGGCAAACAAGCCAAACCAGGGCGACACATCAAACTCTTTGTAGCCCGATTCGGCAATGCTGGGAATATTGGGGAAATTGCCCGAACGCACCGCGCTGGTCACAGCCACCGGACGCAGCGTGCCGTTCTTGATGGCACCCGAGACCGAGGGCAAACTGGTGAACACCATGTTGATCTGGCCACCCATCAGGTCTTGCATGGCGGGCGCCGCGCCCCGGTAGGGAATGTGTTCCAGCTTGGTGTTGGCCGCGGCATTGAACATGACCCCCAGCAAATGGTTGACCGAGCCATTGCCGGCCGAGCCAAATGTCAACGGCGCGCGCTGGCCTTGCTCGACCAGGTCCTTGATGCTTTTCACGGCAGAGTCGGGGCGCACCACCAGCACAAAGGGCAGGGTGGCCAAAGTGGCCACGGGCTCAAAATCCTTTTCAGGATCGAAGGGCAATTTCTTGTACAAGGCCGCATTGATGGCGTGCGATCCCGCGTAGCTCATCAGCAAGGTGTGCCCATCGGCATTGGCCTGGGCCACATGCTCCATGCCCACGTTGCCACCCGCACCCGCACGGTTTTCGATCACCACCGACTGCTGCCATTTTTCACTCAGCTTCTGGGCCACGATGCGGGCCAGCGCGTCCGATGCGCCGCCTGGCGTTTGCGGTACCACAATGCGCACCGGTCTGGACAAAAATTCTTGCGCCAACACAGCGCCCTGAGCCAGACACAAGGACATGCCCAAAGCGAAACATTTCAAACCACGTTTCAACATGACGACTCCAAAAAACAAGTGGGTCAGAATGACACGAAGCCCCTCTCACACTTGTCTCGCGGTGGACATGCCGCATGGGGGTTTACCCAAGGGTCTGTGACACAATGAAAACATGATCATTCACCGAATCGCAGGTGCTTTGGGCGCCGAGCTCCACGGGGTCGATCTGACCCGGCCCATCCCTGCCGATCTGCAGCAGGAAATCCGCGCAGCCTTGCTGCAACACCAGGTCATTTTTTTCCGGGGCCAAGACCTCGCGCCCGAACAATTCATGCAGTTTGCCCACACGCTGGGCCAGCCCGTGGAGTACCCCTTTGTCAAAGGCCTGGATGGCTTCCCCTGCGTCATCGAGGTGAAGAAACTCGAACACGAAAAAGTCAACTTTGGTGGCATCTGGCACTCCGACACCACCTACCTGGAGAAACCCCCCATGGGCTCCATGCTGTTGGCCAAAGAAGTACCCCCCTACGGCGGTGACACTCTGTTTGCCAACCAGTACATGGCCTGGGACACGCTGTCGGACACAATGAAATCGCTGCTGGATGGCCTGGTGGGCATCAGCAGCTCGGCCAAGGCCGATGTGTCCAAAACCCGCGAAGACCGCATCAAATCCGATGGCAAGGACGACGCGCCCAAGGCCTATCTGGCTCACCACCCGCTGGTGCGCACGCACCCCGAAACAGGGCGCAAAGCCTTGTATGTCAATGTGGCGCACACCTCGGGCATCGTCGGCATGACCGAAGCCGAAAGTACGCCCATCCTCGACTTCCTTTTTCAGCACCAGATCAAGCCCGAGCTCACCTGCCGTTTTGTCTGGCAAGCCCACTCGCTGGCGGTTTGGGACAACCGCTGCACCCAGCACAACCCCGTGAACGATTACCACGGCTTTCGC
>CAIZSE010000076.1 GCA_903935585.1 uncultured Burkholderiales bacterium
ATCATCTTGCTGACCTGGTCTTGCAGGGCCGGCACCAGTTCGGGGTGGTTGTGTCCCAGGGTGTTCACGGCAATGCCTGCCAGCGCATCCAGATAAGACTTGCCATTGATGTCCCAGACTCGGCAACCCTGACCATGGCTGAGTGCAATCGGCAGTCGGCCATAGGTGTTCATGGTGTGCGGTGAGGCGGCTTCAATGTGAGCGGTCATGCGTGAACTCCAGAAATAAAAATCGGCCCAACATGAAGAGCCGCTGAACGCAGATTTTAGAGGCAGAAACAACTTCGTCATTGCTTGCTCTGTCCAGCCCAACGAGACGGCTTGGCAGCGGGTGTCCAGTCTTATATAAGATAGAATATCCGGGCAAACCCGCAGGCGGCGATCCCGCTTTGCAGGTCCGATTGATCCACACCTCTATCCGATGGTTTCCAACACCGCCAAAGAAGTTTTCATCCAGGGCATTACCGCGGATGGCAAACCTTTCAGGCCCAGCGACTGGGCCGAACGTCTGGCGGGCGTCATGAGCCCCTTTCGCCCCGGTGGCGCCACCCCCGGCAGCCACCTGAGCTATTCCCCTTGGTGCATTCCCAACACGTTTGGGGGCATCAAATGCGTGGTCGTCAACCTGGACTTGCGTGAACACAACGTCATGGCCTGGGATTTTGTGATGAACTTTGCGCGGGACAATGGCTTGCAAGTGGCCGATGCCTGCTTGTTGCCCGATCCGCCGCCAGCCAAATAATTCTCCCAACCAGAAATCAAACCGCCTTCGGGCGGTTTTTGTTTGTACACAGTTCAGCGAGAGGGGCGTGTTGGTGGGGGACGATTTTATGAGCTTGCGAATCACGAGGAGCCCGCCAACACGCCCCTCCTGCGGTGTTTGAATGGCCCATGAAAAAACCGCCCGAAGGCGGTTTAGTTTTCGCGGACAGCGCACCCGTTTCAAACGGCGGCGAGGGCTGGGCCCTGCCGGGCTGTTGATCTGGTGAAGCGGATCAGGCTGCGGTTGCGGCGAGGGCCAGGGTCTTCACCTTGGCGCTCAGGCGGCTCTTGTCACGGGCTGCCTTGTTTTTGTGGAAGATGCCTTTGTCGGCAATGATGTCCACCACGGTTTGCATTTTGGCAAACAACTCTGTGGCTTTGGTCTTGTCGCCGGCTGCAACGGCTTTTTCGACGTTTTTCACGGCCGTGCGGTATTTGGAGCGCAGCGAGGAGTTCGCGGCGTTGATTTTGACGTCTTGGCGGACGCGTTTGCGGCCGGAAGCAAGACGGGGATTTTTCTTTTTGGGTTTAGCGGATGCCATGGATGGTTTCTTTCAGTGTCTGAGGATGATGTCCAGCGAACCCGGCATTCTAGCAGATGAGAGTTCCCCCAGAGTGCGGTTTATGGCCCCAGGGCGCCGATGGTGAGGCTCGGGGCCGCTACACTCGGCCACTGTGAGCCTCCTCAGATCTGCCTCCGTCGTGTCTTTTTTCACCCTGGCCTCCAGGATCACGGGCTTGGTGCGCGAGTTGCTGATCGCCTCTGCTTTTGGTGCCAGCGCCTTGACCGATGCCTTCAACGTGGCGTTTCGGATCCCCAACCTGTTTCGCCGCCTCTTTGCGGAAGGGGCCTTCAGCCAGGCCTTTGTGCCGGTTTTGGCCGCCAGCCGCGCCCAGCATGGGGACGAAGCCACCAAGCAAGTGATCGACAGTGTGGCCACCGCGTTGGCCTGGTCTGTGTTGATTTTGTCGATTTTGGGTGTCCTGGCTTCCCCTTGGCTGGTTTGGGCTTTGGCCAGTGGCTTGCAGCAAGACGCCCGTGGTTACGCTTCGGCTGTGCATATGACGCGCTGGATGTTCCCCTACATCGCCTTCATGTCCATGGTGGCGCTTTCAGCAGGTATTTTGAACACTTGGCGGCGTTTTGCCGTGCCAGCCGCCACGCCCGTTCTGCTCAATGTCAGTGTGATCGCGGCGGCCTGGTTTTTGTCACCCTGGTTGGCTGATCGGGGCATCGAAGCCATTTATGCCCTGCCGGCAGGCGTCATGCTGGGGGGCTTTTTGCAATTGGCGGTGCAAATTCCGGCGCTGGCCCGTTTGGGCTTATTGCCCCGCCTGGGCATGGGCCCTGCCGCAGTCCGCAAAGCCTGGGCCAACCCGGCCACACGAAACATCCTGCGACTCATGGCGCCGGCTTTGCTGGGCGTGGGGGTGGCTCAAATCTCTTTGCTCATCAATACCCAGATCGCATCGCACATGGCACCTGGTAGCGTCAGCTGGCTGACCTATGCCGACCGGCTGATGGAGTTTCCCACCGCCATTTTGGGCGTGGCCTTGGGTGTGGTGTTGATGCCGCAATTGGCCGCTGCCAAAGCCACTGGCGACAGCGATCGTTATGCCGCCATGCTGGACTGGGGCTTGCGTCTGGTGGTGCTTTTGGCGCTGCCCTGTGCTGCCGCCTTGCTGGTGTTTTCCAAGCCGCTGGTGTCGGTGCTCTACCACTATGGTGCATTCACCGATCGCGATGTGCAGCAAACCACCTTGGCCCTGACGGGCTACGGCGTGGGCTTGCTCGGCCTGGTCGCCATCAAGGTGCTGGCACCCGGTTATTACGCCAGCCAGGACATTCGCACGCCAGTGCGCATCGCGGTGGCGGTGTTGGTCTTGACGCAAGTGTTCAACCTGTTGCTGGTGCCACATCTGGCCCATGCCGGACTGGCGTTGTCAATCGGTCTGGGTGCTTTGGTGAATGCACTGTGGTTGCTGGTGGGCCTGCTGCGGCGTGGCAGTTACAAGCCGCAGCCGGGTTGGTGGCGCTTTGCATTGCAGGTGGTGCTGGCCACGGGCTTGCTGACCGCCATGCTGTGGTTCGCCGCACAAAACCTGCCCTGGGTGAGTCTGCGCCAAGACCCCTGGCTGCGGATTGGTTGGATGATCGGGATCATGCTGGGTTCGGCCTTGCTTTATTTTGGTGTCTTGTGGGCCACGGGTTTGCGGCTCAAGGCTTTCCTCAAACGTTGACCGATGGCCGACTGAACATGTCTTTGAGTTTTATACCGCCAACGCCGTTGACGTACTTTGCCAGCCTGGTGCAAAGTGACGAGCACTTTCCTTTGCTGGAGGCGGCTGCCAGCCTGGCTCAGGATGAAGAACCTGCGATGGACATGCAGCAGGTGCTGGACGATCTGGCGCGATTGCTCAAAAAAATCAAAGCCCGTCTGCCCTCTGATTCGGACGACTTGACCCGTTTGGCCGTGTTGACCCAAGTGTTCTACAAAGAAATGGGTTTTGGTGTCAATGCCAACGATTACTACGCACCTGAAAACAGTTACTTGCACGAAGTGCTGCGCACAAGACGGGGTCTTCCGATTTCTTTGGCGGTGATCTGGCTTGAATTGGCCCAAGGTTTGGGTCTTCAGGCGCGAGGCATTTCCTTTCCCGGACACTTCCTGGTAAAAATATCTCTTCAAGGGGGCCTGGTGGTGCTCGATCCTTTAACGGGTGATTCTTTGGGTGTTGACAACCTGGCCGAACGCCTTGGTCCTTTCAGGGAAACCATCGGTGCGGCCTCTGGTGCTGATCTGGACGATGGCGAAACGCCTTTGGGTCTTTATCTGCAAGATTGCCCGCCCCGTGATTTGCTGGCCCGCATGTTGCGCAACCTCAAAGAGATTTTCCGGTCACAAGAGGACTGGCCCCGCATGCTGAACGTGTTGGAGCGGTTGGTCGTGCTCTTGCCCGAAGCCTGGTCCGAAAGGCGTGACCGTGGCTTGGTGTTTGCAGAGCTGGGCCAAAAACTTGAAGCCTTGCGAGACCTGCAGATTTATTTGCAGGCCGAGCCCTCGGCGCCCGACCATGATGCGTTGAGAAACCGCATCGAAGAGCTCGCAAGCACCTGAGTTTTCAAGCTTCAGGCCACGACGACCTGTGCCGTTGCGCCCTGTGCCGCGATCTTGCCAATGACGTAGACCTGCTCGCCGGCTTCACGCAGGGTCTGCGCGCAGGCGTCGGCCTGGGCGGCGTCAATCACCACCACCATGCCGATGCCGTTGTTGAAGGTGCGGTTCATTTCGGTGTCATCAATGCCCGCCGTCTTTTGCAGCCAGGCAAACAACTCGGTTTGCGGCCAACTGCCTTTGTGCAGGTGTGCGGCCAAACCATCGGGCAAGACACGGGGAATGTTTTCGAGCAAACCGCCCCCGGTGATGTGGGCCAATGCCTTGATGGGATGCACCGCCAGTGCGGCCAGCACGTTCAATACATACAGCCGGGTAGGCTCCATCAGGGCTTGTTTGAAGGGTTTGCCATCCAGCGTGGCCGGAATGTTGGCGCCAGCGCGCTCAATGCATTTGCGCACCAGACTGAAACCGTTGGAATGCACGCCGCTGGAAGCCAGGCCCAGCACCACGTCACCCGCCTGGACGTTTTGCCCGGTCAGGATTTTGGATTTTTCGACCGCACCGACCGCAAACCCGGCCAGGTCGTACTCGCCTGAGGGGTACATGCCGGGCATTTCAGCGGTTTCACCGCCAATCAATGCGCAACCAGACAGCTCGCAACCTTTGGCAATGCCGCCGACGACCGCAGCGGCCGTGTCCACATCGAGCTTGCCGCAGGCGAAGTAGTCGAGGAAAAAAAGCGGCTCGGCGCCTTGCACCAGCACATCGTTCACGCTCATGGCGACCAGGTCGATGCCCACGGTGTCATGCATATTCCATTCAAAAGCCAGTTTCAGTTTGGTGCCCACGCCGTCAGTCCCGCTCACCAGCACTGGCTCCTTGTAGCGCTTGGGCACTTCAAACAAGGCGCCAAAACCGCCGATGCCCGCCAGCACACCTTCGCGCATGGTTTTTTTGGCCAAAGGCTTGATCCGCTCGACCAGGGCGTCGCCTGCAACGATGTCGACGCCGGCGTCTTTGTAGGAAAGTGGAGCTTGACTCATGGGTTTTGGCCCGCATGGGGCAGTTAAATGGGGATCGGGGGGCCAATCATCGACTGGGAGACTAAAATAAGTGCTTATTTTAAGGGTTAGCCCTGACCGATCAGGGCGACTCAAAGCAAACCACGAGATCCACTTGCAAGCACCCCTGCCATTTTTGATGTCCCGCCTGGCCGCCTGGTTGGGCGTGGCCTTGGCTGTAGTCCTGGTTTTCTGGCTGCTTGCACCGGTGCTGGCCCCATTCATGATCGCTGCTGTCATGGCGTACGTCCTGCATCCCTTGGTGCTGCGTCTGGAAGCTTTGACCCAAGCTCGTTTGCCACGCGTTGTGGCTGTGGTGGTGGTCGAGGTCTTGGCCATCCTGGCGCTCCTGGGGCTCTTGTTGCTTTTGGTGCCCATTTTGGTCCGGGAGTGGCCGCTGCTTCAGCAACAGTTGCCCTTGTTGCTGGACCGTGTGGGTGACGCCATCAACCCCATGTTGAACCAGTTGGGTTTGAATGTGTCCCTCGACTTGGGTGACTTGAAAACCCAACTGGTGGCTTACCTCAGTGCCAATCGCGAAGACTGGTGGGCGCCCCTGATGTCATCACTCAAGCTGGGCGGCAGCGCTGCCCTTGCCCTGATGGGTTATGTGGTGCTGGTTCCAGTGGCCTTGTTTTATCTGTTGCACGATTGGACGCGCCTGGTGAGCAGCGTGACCGAGTTGGTGCCACCGGCCTGGCGTGGCACTTTTGACAGCTTTATGCAAGAAAGTGACACGGTGTTGGGTGAATATTTGCGGGGACAGTTGCTGGTCATGCTGGCGTTGTCGGTTTTTTATGTGGTGGGCTTGGGGCTGTTTGGCCTTGATCTGGCGCTGCCCATCGGCGTGTTCACCGGCCTGGCTGTGTTCGTGCCTTACCTGGGCTTTGGCTTGGGCCTGGTGCTGGCCTTGCTGGCAGGCTTGTTGCAGTTTGCATCGGCTCAGGCCGTGGTGATGGTGGCCGTGGTGTTCGGCCTGGGGCAACTGATCGAAAGTTTTGTGCTCACGCCCCGATTGGTGGGAGAGCGAATTGGTTTGCACCCCTTGGCGGTTATTTTGGCCTTGATGGCCTTTGGCCAGTTGCTGGGTTTTGTCGGTGTGCTGATGGCATTGCCGGCCAGCGCCGTCTTGCTGGTGGGTCTGCGCCGCTTGCGCCAGCAGTATTTACACAGCGATCTGTACCAAAAAAGCGGTTCGGACGGTGCCGGGCAGGGGCCTGACAAGGCATGAAGCAACTGGCTCTGGACATCGGCCTGGCGTCGCCTCCCACGCTGGATAATTTTTTTGCAGGTCCCAATTTGGCGGCCTTGGGCCACTTGCGCCTTTGGACTGCATCACCCAGTCGTTCGCCTGTGCCCAGTTACCTGTGGGGCGAAAGCGGTTCGGGTAAAACCCATTTGTTGCAAGCTGTCCAACACGCCCTGAAAGAGCAGGGTGCCCAGGTGGGCTGGCTCGACGCCCAAACGCTGCAACCACCCGAATTCAACGACGGCTGGGCGGCCGTGTTGATGGACGATGTGCACCTGTACAACACAGCGCAGCAAAACACCGCTTTCAATTGGTTTGTCAATGCGCTCACGCCCCGCACAGGCTCACCGCGCTGGGTGCTTGCTGCGGGCGCATTGCCGCCGGCCGATTTGAAGCTGCGCGACGACCTGCGCACCCGATTTGGCTGGGGCCATGTGAACGCATTGCAAGTTCTGGATGAGCCCGAGCGGCGTGCAGTGCTGCGGCAAGAGGCCGATGCCCGAGGCCTGTTTTTGAGCGATGAAGTCATGTCCTACATGCTCAACCGCTTTTCGCGTGACCTTGGCAGTCTGATGCAGTTGCTCAATCACCTGGATCAATACGCTTTGCAAACGCAGCGCGCCCTGACCATTCCGCTGGTTCGCGCCATGCTGGAGAGCGAATGAAACTCGCGTTGTTCGATCTGGACCACACGCTGTTGCCGCTGGACTCTGACCACACATGGGGTGTGTTCACCACCGAACTGGGTTGGAATGACCCTGTTGTGTTCAGCCAGCGCAATGACGAGTTCTACGCCCATTACCAGGCGGGAACACTCGACATCCATGATTACATCCGATTTGCCACACGAGCAGCACGTGAGCGCGGAGCGACCGAGGCCGCACATGCCCACGCACGCTACATGGACGAAGTCATCCGTCCCCGCGTCATGCCCGAGGCGCTGGCGCTGGTACGATCGCACCAGCACGCGGGTGATACGGTCATCGTCGTGACCGCCACCAACGAGTTTGTGACCCGACCGATTGCCCAGGCTTTTGGGGTCAGCGAGTTGATCGCGGTGGAACTGGAGCGCGATGCCAGCGGCTGGATCACCGGTGAGATCCGCGGCACCCCTTCGTTCAGGGAGGGTAAAGTAACCCGGGTCGCGCAGTGGCTGAGCCAGAACGGCTTGGGATGGGGCGATGTCGAGATGACCTTTTACACTGACTCCATAAACGACTTGCCTCTTTTGGAAAAAGTCCACCATCCGGTGGCAACGAACCCTGACGCTCGGTTGCGTCAATTGGCCACTGAACGTGGCTGGCGCATCCTCGAACTCTTTCAAGAATGATCAAACAATTCATCGACAAGCTGATGGGTAAATCACCCAAAAGCAACAAGCCTCATTTTGGTCGTCGCACTGAAGTGGCCGCATCTGTTCATGGCATCGACCCGAATCTGGTGGACGAACGTGCCGTGAACGTGGTTCGAACTTTGCAGCAAGCCGGGTTTGAGGCCTACATCGTGGGTGGCGCGGTGCGCGATTTGCTGTTGGGCTTGCGTCCCAAAGACTTTGATGTGGCCACCGATGCCACGCCCGAGCAGGTCAAGGGCCTGTTTCGACGCGCCTTCATCATTGGGCGTCGCTTTCGCATCGTGCATGTGGTCTACGGCCGCGGTCGCGATAACGAGGTGATTGAGGTCTCTACCTTCCGCGCCCACCTTGACAATGCTGCGGCCGAACAGGTCAAGGGCAATGAGCGCACCAGCAAGAGCGAGTTGGCGGGCATGAAACACGCGGTTGACTCGACCGGCCGTGTGCTGCGAGACAACGTCTGGGGGCCGCAAGACGAAGACGCCACGCGCCGCGACTTCACGGTCAATGCCTTGTATTACGATCCCGAATCGCAATTGGTGGTGGACTATCACGGCGGCATCCAGGACTCGAAAAAGCGTGTGCTGCGCATGATTGGTGACCCGGTCGCGCGCTACCGTGAAGACCCGGTGCGCATCATTCGTGCCGTGCGTTTTGCCGCCAAGCTGGGCCCCTTGGGTTTCAAGCTGGAAGCCAAAACCGCCAAGCCATTGGCGGCATCGACCGCCTTGCTGGCCGATGTGCCACAAAGCCGATTGTTCGATGAAATGCTCAAGTTGTTGCAAACCGGGCACGCTTTGGCGTCCATTGCACAGCTGAAAAACCTGGGCTTGGCCACCGGCATTTACCCGCTTCTGGATGTTGTCGTGGAGCGGGTCGACAGCCCTTTTGTGCAAGTGGCATTGGCCGACACTGACCGACGCGTGGGCGAAGGCAAGCCTGTGGCGCCCAGTTTTTTGCTGGCCTGCGTGTTGTGGGCCGATGTGCGAGAGGGTTGGGCCAAACGCCTGGCCCGCAAAGACCACCCTTACCCGGCTTTGCAAGATGCGATCGACGAAGTCTTTGAGGCCCGAATTGGCGACGTTTCAGGGCGTGGCAAGCTGGCAGCCGACATGCGTGAAATCTGGATGATGCAACCCCGCTTTGAAAAACGGGTGGGCAGCACGCCATTCGGTTTGGTAGAGCAACCACGCTTTCGTGCCGGGTTTGACTTTTTGCGACTGCGTGCCGACATCGCTGAGGTGGATGAGCGCCTGGCCGATTGGTGGCAAGAATTCAGCATGGCCAGCGATTCGGAGCGTGAAGACCTGGTGCAGGCAGCCAAGGCCGAGCAGGCCTCGCAAACGCCCAAGCCCCGTGTGCGCCGTGCGCCCAGGCCTGAAGGCGATGCGGCGCCCAGGGCAACATCAGACCAAGGCGAAACAAGAAACGCAGCTCCTCCATCCGATGCGGGTGATGAAGGTGCTGTCAAAAAGCGCCGTCGCCGCCGTCGCAAGCCTGGTGCTGGCTCAGATGCGGCGGGCGACTCGGGCAGCACCGAGTAAGCCTGCTGCCGCAAACCTATGGTGCCGATCTGGCGAGACCCCGTGACCGCTTATGTGGCAATCGGGGCCAATTTGGGCGATGCCCTGCAAACTGTGCTCCAGGCCTTCGATGCGCTGGCGCTGTTGCCAGACTCTCGGGTGACAGCCCGATCCCGGCTTTACCGCACCGCACCCCACGAAGCCGAAGGGCCGGACTTTGTCAACGCCGTGGCCAGGCTTGAGACCCGTTTGTCTGCCCCTGACCTGCTCGATGCCTTGCAAGCACTTGAAAACCAGGCTGGGCGACAGCGTTCTTACCTGAATGCCCCTCGCACCCTCGATCTGGATATGCTCATGTATGGCGATGCCCGCATGAGCAGCTCACGCCTGACCTTGCCTCATCCACGATGGCGCGAGCGGGCGTTCGTGTTGTACCCCCTGGCCGATGTGTGGCCGGACTGCGTGAGTGCTGAGGATTTGGCCCGTGTTACGGCCCAGGCCATCGAACGCTTGCCAATTTTGTAGCAGCGGTCACTTATGGGGCCAGCTTGTTGGGTGTCATTGGCTGATCAGTCGGGCCGCTTCAATCTGGTACTCAAAATACCGCTGAAAGCTGAAAGCCAGGCTTGACATCAACACCGCAGTCCCCATGAGCAGGGCAATGGCCAGGCCGATCACCGTGCCCCAATGGGTTTGCCCTGCAACGGCCTCTGCATCCGCGCTGGGGTTGAACTTGGCATTCCATTTCTCGGTGGGTGTCAGGCCGTAAACGATGGCGTTCAAGGCGCAACCCGCAATGGTGAATCCCAGCAAGGGGATCAACAACCAACTGAGCTTGTCGTCCAGTCCAAATTGCTGAACCCTCTCCAAGCCATAAAAACCAAGTGCAGTCGGCATGGGCAAGAGCCAGGCGAGCGTGTCGGAAAAGCCGTAAAGATAAAAACGGTGCAAGCCCAGGGGCCCACCCCAAAAAGCCAACCAGGTCGCGAGTGTTTTGTGTTTCATGAGCTTGATTATTGCGGAGCGGTGCTGTCGCCAGCGCCCAAAGGCTTTTCCATCATCACAACGTCCAGCCAGCGGTCGAATTTCCAGCCGCATGACTTGAGCACGCCGACATGGCTGAAGCCCAGGGACTGATGCAGGCCAATCGACCCTGAGTTGGCCGAATCGCCAATGACCGCCAGAAATTTGCGCACGCCTGCGCGTTCAGCGCGGGCACACAACTCGGCCAGCAGTGCCTTGCCCAAGCCCTTGCGCTGAGTTTCCGGGGCCATGTAGATGGAGTCCTCCGCCGAAAAGCGGTAAGCGGGTCGGGGCTTGAACCAGTTGCAATAAGCAAAGCCCGTCACGCGGTCTTCGTCTTCGACGACCAGATAGGGCAAGCCCTTGGCCAGTACATCGGCTCTGCGACTGGCCATGTCTGCCTCGGTCGGGGGATCGATCTCGAAAGTACCGGTGCCCGTGAGCACGTGGTGGCGGTAAATCGCAGTGATGGCTGCGACGTCTTCGTCGCGGCTGGGTCGGATCAGAGGCAAGGCTGGGCTCCCGTTGTATAATGGTAGGCTTTTCAGTGTGTCACTGGCCGGGTGGCCAGTTGCGTGTCTCAAACGCTGAAGGATATCGGGCATCTGGGCATTTGTTCCCAAGAGACCCAACCACCCAAGGATAAATCATGGTTGTTATTCGTTTGAACCGCGGCGGCTCCAAAGCACGCCCTTTCTTTAACATCGTTGTTGCCGACAAGCGTGTGCGCCGTGATGGCCGCTTCCTCGAGCGCATCGGCTTTTACAACCCCACTGCCAAAGGTGGCGAGGAAGGTCTGCGCATTGCGCAAGACCGTCTGACCTACTGGAAGAGCGTTGGCGCACAGGCGTCCCCCACCGTGGAACGCCTGATCCGTCAAGCTGGCACTGCCGCAGCCTGATTGGCTGACCTTGGCCATGCGTCTTCCCCTGGAAGCAGCCGCACTGCCGGTTGACGCCATCGAGATCGGACGCATCGCCGATGCCTGGGGCATCAAGGGCTGGTTCAAGGTTTTGCCCCACAGCGCCTCGCCTGAGGCGCTTTTTTCTTCCAAGCGCTGGTTCTTGTTGCCGCCCGATCGGCCCATGAAACCCAAACGGCCAACCGAAGCCGCGGCGGCTCAGCAGGCAGTCTGGACCGAACCTTTGCTATTGAGCATCAAAGAAGCCAAGGACCACTCCGGTACCGTGGTGGCCTGCGCTCAGCATATTGACGACCGCACCGCCGCTGAGTCTTTGCGCGGTGCCCGCATCTTTGTCCCCCGCTCGAGTTTCCCCAATGCGGGCGATGATGAGTACTACTGGGTTGACCTCATCGGCTTGCAAGTGGTCAATCGCGAAGGTCTGGACCTTGGCCAAGTGCGTGACCTGATGTCCACCGGTCCGCAAACCGTGCTGGTCATCGAAGCTTCCTCCCCATCGGATGACGGCAAACCTGTTGAGCGGATGATTCCTTTTGTATCGGCATTTATCGATGCCGTGGATTTGGCCGGCAAGCGCATCACCGTTGACTGGCAGCCCGACTACTGATTGTTGCCGACCGTGAAGGGCAAGCCATGCGCTTTGACATCATCACCCTGTTTCCCGAGTTGTTTGCGCCGCTGTTAACAAGCGGCATTACCCGCCGTGCCTATGAAAGCGGCTTGGTGGATGTCCGTTTATGGAATCCCCGTGACCATGCTGAAGGCAATTACCGCCGAGTCGATGACCGCTCTTTTGGGGGCGGGCCTGGCATGGTCATGCTGGCTGAACCCTTGTCCCAGTGTCTGACGGCCATTCGCGCAGACCGACAAGAACTGGCCCCTGCACCCCTGGTGTTGTTTTCCCCCATTGGGCAGACCTTGAACCACAAGGCTGTGGCGCAGTGGTCGGGCAGCGCTGGCGCAGTTTTGTTGTGCGGGCGCTATGAAGGCGTTGACCAGCGCTTCATTGATCAATACGTGGACCAGCAAATCAGTTTGGGCGACTTCGTGCTTTCCGGGGGGGAAATCGCGGCGATGGCATTGCTGGATGCCGTGGCTCGTTTGCAGCCGGGCGTACTGAACGATGAGGGCAGCCACCAACTGGACAGTTTCAACCCGGCCCTAGATGGCTTGCTGGACACCCCGCACTACACCCGTCCGGAAGTCTGGCAAGGTCATCCCGTCCCGACGGCCTTGACATCGGGTCATCACGCGCGCATCGAGCGCTGGCGGCGTGAACAAAGCCTGCACCTCACCGCACTGCACCGCCCCGAATTGCTGGTGCAAGCCCGCCTGGCGGGCAAGCTCAGTCGCGAAGATGAGACGTTCCTGAAAGAAGACCAGAACGCCACGCCCCCACCAGATGACAGCCGTGCTTCCAAGAAGCTATAATAAAAGGCTTTTCGATCCTCTACCCGCCGCGATTTGGCTCAGTCATGCACTGCATGGCCCTTACAGCACTAAACGCCCCTTGTGTAGCGAGGCATGATCGGATGGAGTTGAAAAATGAATTTGATTCAAACTCTTGAGCAGGAAGAAATTGCCCGTCTGGGTAAAGTGATTCCTGAATTTTCCCCCGGCGACACCGTGATCGTCAGCGTCAACGTGGTGGAGGGTGCGCGCAAGCGTGTCCAGGCCTACGAAGGTGTTGTGATTGCCAAGCGCAACCGTGGTCTGAACAGCGGCTTCACTGTGCGCAAAATGTCCAGTGGTGAAGGCGTGGAGCGTACGTTCCAAACCTACAGCCCTGTCATTGCCAGCATCGAAGTCAAGCGTCGCGGTGATGTTCGTCGCGCCAAGCTGTACTACCTGCGTGACCGCAGCGGCAAGTCGGCACGTATCAAGGAAAAGTTGCCACAGCGCAAAGCAGCGCCTGCTGTCAAAGCGTAAAGCCTTTTCTGTCAGACGTAAAAACCGCCCGGGTTTGTACCCAGGGCGGTTTTTTTATGGTTTGAACGCTTTGGCAGCCCCATGAAAAAAGGCCTTGCCGGTGAGGGCAAGGCCTTATGGGGTGGCCCTGGGCTTTCGCCCATGCACTGGGTCAACCGCGTGAGATTTTCAGCACGCGTGTACCGCCGCGTTTGCCAGCAGGGCCTTCGCCTGCAGCGTGGGGCTTGAAGGTGCTTGCGCCGAATGGTTTTGGACCCCGTGCAAACTTGTCCCCTGCAGCGCCGCGAGGTGCTGGACGGGCTGCGTTGCGGTTGTCACTGCCGCGCTCTTCCCAGCGGCCAGCGCCTTGGCGTGCGCCTTCGGGGCGTGCGTCTTGACGAGGAGCGCCACGGTTGTCACCACGGTCCCATGGATGTGCTGGCGCTGCGCGTTGTTCAAAACGGTCACCGCCACGGCTGTCGGCCCGAGGGGCTTCGAAACGGCCGCCTTCTTTGCGTGCATCAAAGCGGGGTTGTTCGCTGCGCTGCTCAAAGCGGGGCTGCTCGTCACGGAAATTGCCACGGGGTGCACGGTTGTCAAAACCACCGCCATCGCGGGGGCCACCAAAGTCACGGCCACCACCACCACCTGTTGGTGGGCGTCCACGGAAGCCGCCACCTGCGTTGGCATAGTTGCGCTCACCACCAAAACGGTCACCACCACGGCCCATGGGTTTGCGCGCCTCGGGCATGCGTGCTTTGGGTTCCATGCCTGGAATCACTTCGGCCTTGAAAGGCTGGCGTGTGTAGGACTCGATGTCACCAATCTTGCGGCGATCACGAACTTCTGCAAAGGTCACAGCCAAGCCATCACGGCCAGCACGGCCTGTGCGGCCAATGCGGTGGGTGTAGTCCTCGGCCTTCATCGGCAAGCCGAAGTTGAAGACGTGGGTGACTGTGGGCACGTCAATGCCGCGTGCTGCGACATCGGTAGCCACCAAAATCTGTACTTGGCCGTTGCGCAAAGCCATCAAGCGGCGGTTGCGCATGCCCTGGCTCAGGGCGCCGTGCAGTGCCACAGCCGAGAAGCCGTCTTGCTGCAAGTCAGCGGCCAAGCCGTCGCATTCGATTTGTGTGCTGGAAAACACGATCGCCTGGTCAATCGAGGCATCGCGCAACCAGTGGTCGAGCAATTGGCGCTTGTGCTGGGCGTTGTCGGCCCAAAACAGCACCTGCTTGATGTTGTTGTGCTTTTCTTGCGGGTTGTCGATCTGGATTTTCTGCACGGATGAACCACCGTCATGCATGACGCGCATGGCCAGTTGCTGGATGCGTGGTGCAAAAGTGGCACTGAACATCATGGTCTGGCGACGCTGGCTGGTCATGTCGTTGATGTCGGCCAGGTCGTCAGAGAAGCCCAGGTCGAGCATGCGGTCGGCTTCGTCCACCACCAAAAACTGCACTTGGTCCAGCTTGATTTGCATCGAGCGTTGCAGGTCGAGCAAGCGGCCAGGTGTGGCAACAACCAGATTGGCATTTTGCAGCTTGGCAATTTGCAACTGGTAAGGGATACCGCCGACCACGTTGGCCACGCGCAGGCCGCGTGTGTGCTTGACCAACTCGATGGCGTCTTGTGCGACTTGTTGGGCCAGTTCACGGGTGGGGCACACGATCAGGGCACCAGGGGTTGGTGCCTTGAAGTTGCGTGGGTTGGTCGGGTCTTTGCGTTTGGCGCGCTTGGGGGCTGGCTCGCCCTTGGCGGTGGCATCGGCACAGGCTTGGTCAAATTCAGCGCGCTCAGCAGCTTCTTGCTCTGCCATTTGGGCGATCAGGGTGTGCAGCACGGGCAGCAGGAAAGCGGCTGTTTTGCCACTGCCTGTCTGGCTGGAGACCATCAAGTCGGTGTAGCCATTGGACTTGCCGTCTTTGGAGCCACCGATCGTGGGCAGGGCCAAAGGAATGGCGCGCAGTTGCACGGCAGTGGGCTGGGTGTAGCCCAGGTCGGCAACGGCTTGCACCAGCTCGGGGGCCAGGCCCAGTTCGACGAAACCATTGGGCAAGGCCGCAATGGCTTCAGCCTCAACCACCGCTTCGGTGGCAGGTTCTTCGGTGATGGCTTCAGCCGCTGCGGCTGTGACCATGATTTCGGTGGCCAGGTTGGCTGCCGGTGCTGTTGTGGCCATGGGCGCCAATTCAGTGGAGATGGAAATGTTTTCGGCAGGCGTCAATTCGCCCTGCACTGTGTTCAAAGTGTCGGTCATGTGTAAAAACTCGCACGGGGAAACGGCAGCAAAAGAATGCTGAGGCCGAAGGCACCGCAAGGTTGAAAAAACATCAACCATCAAACGGTGCTCGCGAGTGGCGCTTGGCATGGAGCCTGGCCGCTGTGAGTGACCCTATCGTTGGGTCAAGGCATGAAGGGAGATGTGAGAAACGCAGCACCCATGTGCAGCGAGCCTCGCATTATGTCACAGATCAGAAAAAGTTGCTAGGGTTTTCCCTGAAAACTCACAGTTTAATGAAATGCTCACGGTAATGGGCCAGTTCATCGATGGACTCGTGCACATCGGCCAGTGCGGTGTGCTTTTGCTGCTTTTTGAAGCTCGAATACACCTCGGGCTTCCAGCGGCGTGACAACTCTTTGAGGGTGCTCACGTCCAGGTTGCGGTAGTGAAAGAAAGCCTCCAACTTGGGCATGAATTTGACCAAAAAGCGCCGGTCCTGGCTGATGGTGTTGCCGCAAAGGGGGGAACTGTTTTTGGGCAAATACTTTTTAAGGAATACCAGAATTTGATCTTCAGCATCGGCCTCACTGGTGGTCGAGGCTTTGACTTTGTCGATGAGTCCGCTTTTGCCGTGAGTGCCTTTGTTCCACTTGTCCATCTGGTTCAGCAGCTCATCGCTTTGGTGAATCACCAAAACCGGACCTTCGATGCGTGGCGCGAGGTGCGGGCCAGTCACGATGACGGCGATTTCCAGCAAACGCTCTTTTTCGGGGTCCAGGCCAGTCATCTCGCAGTCGATCCACACCAGGTTCTGGTCGGATTTTTGCAGTTCAACTGTATCGGTGGCAGAAGTGGGGGA
>CAIZSE010000077.1 GCA_903935585.1 uncultured Burkholderiales bacterium
AGCCATGGCTTCTTGTTGGTCCACGGCGTCCTTGGCTTTGATGGACAACTGGATGTTGCGGGTCTTGCGATCCACGTTCACCACCACGGCCGTCACTTCGTCGCCGACTTTCAGCACATGGCTGGCGTCTTCCACGCGGTCGCGCGAAATTTCGCTGACACGCAGGTAGCCGATGATGTCTTCGCCCAAATCGATCTCTGCACCTTTGGCGTCCACAGTCTTGACCTTGCCGGTGACGGTCTGGCCTTTGTCGTTGATCGACACGAAGGTGGTGAAGGGGTCGGAGTCGAGCTGTTTGATGCCCAAGCTGATGCGTTCACGGTCCACGTCCACAGCCAAGACCAAAGCCTCGACTTCCTGGCCCTTCTTGAACTCGCGCACGGCGTTTTCGCCGGTTTCGTTCCAGGACAGGTCGGACAGGTGAACCAGGCCGTCGATGCCGGCAGCCAGACCCACGAAGACGCCGAAGTCGGTGATCGACTTGATCGGGCCCTTGACGCGGTCGCCGCGCTTGGTGTTCTGAGCGAACTCTTGCCATGGGTTGGCACGGCACTGCTTCATGCCCAAGCTGATGCGGCGCTTGTCTTCGTCGATCTCGAGGACCATGACTTCGACTTCGTCACCCAAAGCAACGATCTTGGAAGGCGCAACGTTCTTGTTGGTCCAGTCCATTTCGGACACGTGCACCAAACCTTCGATGCCTGGCTCCAGCTCAACAAATGCGCCGTAGTCGGCGATGTTGGTGATCTTGCCGAACATGCGGGTGCCTTGTGGGTAGCGGCGGTTAACGCCCATCCATGGGTCATCGCCCATTTGCTTGAGACCCAGGGACACGCGGTTTTTCTCGGTGTCGAACTTGAGGATCTTGGCCGTGATTTCCTGACCGGCCGTGACCACTTCAGAAGGGTGACGGACACGGCGCCAGGCCATGTCGGTGATGTGCAGCAAGCCATCGATGCCGCCCAGGTCAACGAACGCACCGTATTCGGTGATGTTCTTGACCACACCGTGAACGATGGAGCCTTCGCGCAGGGTTTCCATCAGTTTGGCGCGCTCTTCGCCCATGGAGGCTTCCACCACAGCGCGGCGTGACAGCACGACGTTGTTGCGCTTGCGGTCGAGCTTGATGACCTTGAATTCCAGGGTCTTGTTTTCGTAGGGGGACAGGTCTTTGGTGGGACGTGTGTCGACCAAAGAGCCGGGCAGGAAGGCGCGGATGCCATTGACCAGCACGGTCAGGCCACCCTTGACTTTGCCGCTGGTCACGCCGGTGACGAATTCGCCGGTTTCCAGGGCTTTTTCCAGGGACATCCACGAAGCCAGACGCTTGGCGGTGTCGCGGGACAAGATGGTGTCGCCGTAGCCGTTTTCGATGGAGCCGATGGCCACGGAGACAAAGTCGCCGACCTGGACTTCAACTTCGCCCTGGTCGTTCTTGAATTCTTCAAGGGGAACATACGACTCGGACTTGAGACCGGCGTTGACCACCACGAAGTTGTGTTCGATGCGAACCACTTCAGCGGTGATGACTTCACCTGGGCGCATTTCCGTGCGCGTCAGGGATTCTTCAAATAGGGCGGCAAAAGATTCAGACATGTGATTTCCTCATCCACAAGAGCAGGACTGACGAACGCGGAATGCGTCGTTTCCAGGAGCTGACTGTGGCGGTTGTTGTGCAGCGTGAGCCGCGGTTGGTTTAAAAAATCCATCTGGCCAGTGTGCAAGCTGCACGAAAAGAGCCGGGTGGAACCTCAATTCAGCCCGCACAGGGCGGACCGGGTTGGCCGTTTTCAGTGTTTCAACTGAAAACCTGCCGGCTTTGCCACCAGACCATCACCCGTTCCACCGAGGCTTCGATGGTCAAGGACGAGTTGTCCAGTTGCAAGGCATCTTGCGCGGGTTTCAAAGGCGCAACGCTGCGGGACATGTCCCTGGCGTCACGCGCTTCCAAGTCTGCGCGAAGACTGTCGATATTAGCCGAAAAACCCTTAGAAATCAATTGCTTATGGCGTCTTTCAGCCCTTTGGGCGGCACTGGCGGTCAAAAACACCTTCAAGCTCGCATTCGGAAAGATCACCGTGCCCATGTCGCGGCCATCGGCCAGCAGGCCGGGCAGGCGGCGAAAGCTGTGCTGAAGTTGCACCAAAGCCTCGCGCACGGCGGGCAAAACCGACACTTTCGAGGCGTTCATGCCCCCTTGTTCGCTGCGGATCGCGTCGGTCACATCCTCGCCGCCCAGCAAGACCTGCTCACCTTCAAAGTGCACGGGCAGCTGGCGGGCCAACTCGGCGATGCGGGACTCATCGGCCGCTTCAAGGCTCAGGCCGGCTTGCAGTGCGGCATGGGCCGTGACGCGGTAGAGCGCGCCCGAATCGAGGTAGTGGTAGCCCAATTGCGCAGCCACCCGGCTGGCCAAAGTGCCTTTGCCAGAGGCAGTAGGGCCATCGATACAAATCACAGGAATTTGCGTGGCCTCGGCGGCAGCCACTGAAAACAAGGCCTCAAAATAATCGGGAAAGGTTTTGGCCACGCACTTGGGGTCTTCGATGCGCACAGGCAGTTTCGCCGCGTTGAAAGCCGCCAGCGAGAAACACATGGCCACCCGGTGGTCGTCGTAGGTGTGGATGCTCGCGGCCTGCCATTGGCCTTTTGCAGCGGGGGGGGTGAACGGGCCATTGGGCAAAGGGTGAACGCGCAGCCAGTCGGGGCCTTCTTCGACGGTGGCGCCCAGTTTGCGGCACTCTGCGGCCATGGCCACGATGCGGTCGGTTTCTTTCACGCGCCAGCTGGCGATGTTGCGCAGCAGGGTGGGGCCGTCGGCATAAAGCGCCATCACGGCCAAGGTCATGGCCGCATCGGGGATGTGGTTACAGTCCAGCTCGATGCCTTTGAGCGGCCAGGCACCCCGGCTGATCTGGAGCCAATTGGGACCACTCGTCACTTTGGCACCCATGCGTTCGGTCGCCTCGACAAAGCGGATATCGCCTTGTATGGAATCTGCCCCCACGCCATTCACGCGAATGCCGTCACCTTGGGCGATGGCGCCCAGTGCGATGAAATAACTCGCCGAAGAAGCATCGGCCTCGACGTGGATCGTGCCGGGTGACTGGAAGCGGCTGCCGGCCGGGATCACGAAGCGCGCCCAGCCGTGGCGTTCCACATCAATGCCGAAGCGCGCCAGCAGGTTCAGGGTGATCTCGATATAGGGTTTGCTGATCAGCTCGCCCACCACCTCGATGGTGATGCTGCGGTCCTGGGCGGCCAAAGGCAATGCCATCAACAAGGCGGTGAGGAACTGGCTGGACACATCGCCGCGCACGGGGATGGGCGCATCCAGCTTCAAGTCAGGTTGGCCGATGTGCAGCGGCGGAAAGCCCTCATTGCCCAGATAGTCGATGCGGCAGCCCAGTTCGCGCAGGGCATCGACCAGATCGCCAATCGGCCGCTCGTGCATGCGGGGCACACCTTGAAGTGTGAAGTCGCCACCCATCACCGACAGCGCGGCGGTCAGCGGGCGCATGGCCGTGCCTGCGTTGCCCATGAAGAAAGTGATCGCCTCCGGGTGCGAAAGCTGCTCACCCAAACCCTTGATGGTGACTGTGGTGCCCTCGACCTGAACGCCGCAGCCCAGTTGCCGCAAGGCGGCCAACATGACCTGGGTGTCGTCCGAGTCCAGCAGGTCGTGCACCACGGTCGTGCCCTGGCACAGGGCTGACAGCAGCAACACGCGGTTGGAAATGCTTTTGGAGCCGGGCAGGGTCACGGTGCCGGATGCGCCTTGCAAAGCGGGAATGTCGAGGAAGGCTGTGGCGAACATGGTTCAAGTCTCGGAAACGGGGTTGCATGCGTTGCCCGCTTGCAGCGTCCAGGCTGCACGAACATCGCTGGCTTGTTGAATCAGGTGCTCAAGCGCTTGGCTGTCGCCGTGCTTCAAGGCGTTTTCAAACTGCTCAAGGGCTTTGCGAAAGTGCGACATTTGCGACAGCACTTCGGCGTGATTGGCACTCAGTATGTCGCGCCAGACCGCCGCATCGCTGGCCGCAATGCGAGAAAAATCCCTGAAGCCGGGGCCCGCCATTTCCAGAAATTCGGCACCTTGGGTTTGGGCGGTCAATGCATTGACCGCTGCAAAAGCCAATACATGGGGCAGGTGGCTGACGGCGGCAAAAGTGGCGTCGTGTGTTTCGGGCGTCATGGTGCTGACATGGCTGCCAATGGCGCTCCAGACACCATGCGCGGCTTGCAGGCGCTGAATGCCGGTTTTGGGCAGTGGCGTGAGGATGGTGCGCCGGTTTTGGTAAAGCGTGTTTTCGGCGTGCTCAATGCCCGCCACTTCTTTGCCTGCAATCGGGTGGGCAGGCACAAAGCAGGACAGGCGCTCGCCCAATGTGGCTTGCGCTGCGGCAATCACATCGCACTTGGTGGAGCCCACATCCATCAGCAAGGCGCTGGGCTGCAGCACATCGCGCATGGCGGCAAAGCTGCTGTGCATGGCGCCCACGGGCACGGCCAACAGCACCAGGTCGGCGCCTTGCACGGCTTCGGCCACGCTGGTGCAGGCCTGGTCGATCACACCCAGTTGCATGGCGCGGTGACGGGTTTTTTCAGAGGCGCTGAAGCCGGCGATGTGTCGCACCAGACCCGCCTGGCGCAAGGCCAGGGCGAACGAGCCACCCATCAAGCCGCAGCCGATCAGGGCGAGGCGCTTGAAGTGCGGCGCGGTCGGGCGCTCGGGCGTCATTCCGAAACGGGGTAAGAACCCAGCACCTTGTAGAAAGCGCACAAGCCCTGCAGCTCTTGCAGGGCGGCCGCCACGTGGGGCTCGCTGATGTGCCCTTGCAGGTCGATGTAGAAGTAATACTCCCACTGGCCTGATTTGGCCGGGCGCGACTCAAAGCGCGTCATGGACACGCCATTGTTCTTGAGCGGCACCAGCAAGTCGTGTACCGCGCCAGGGCGGTTGGGCACCGAGACCACCAAGCTGGTGCAATCTTTGCCCGACGCAGGTGGCGTAGCCAGGGTTTGCGGCAAGGCGATCACGGCAAAGCGGGTGCGGTTGAAGGCCTCGTCCTGGATGGCGTGGTGCACGATGTGCAGGCCAAATTGGCTGGCTGCACGTTCGCTGGCCAGGGCCGCCCAGGCCGGGTTGGTCGCGGCCAGCCGGGCGCCTTCGGCATTGCTCGATACCGCGCGACGCTCCACATGCGGCAGGTGCTTGGACAGCCAGCCCTGGCACTGTGCCAATGCCTGGGGGTGGGCCATGACGACCTCAATGCCTGCATCTGAGTTGAGTTGGCGCAACAGATTGAAGCGAACTTGCAGGCTGACCTCGCCCACCACATGCACGGGCGAACGCAAGAACAAATCGAGCGAGCGGGCGACCACGCCTTCGGTGGAGTTTTCCATGCCGACCACCCCATATTGGGCGGTGCCGGCCGCGGTGGCGTGGAACACCTCGTCGAAATTGGCGCAATAAATCAGGTTGGCCGCACTGCCAAAAAACTCGATGGCGGCTTGTTCACAAAATGTGCCCTGAGGGCCAAGCACCGCCACGCGTTGTGGCGCCTCAAGCGCCAGGCAAGCCGACATGATTTCGCGCCAGATGGAAGCGACATGTTCGTTCTTGAGCGGGCCGGGGTTGGCCTGCGTGATCTTGTCGATCACCTGGGCCACACGGTCCGGGCGGAAAAACGGCGAACCTTCGGCGCGCTTGATCTCGCCCACCTGTTCGGCCACATGGGCACGCTGGTTCAGCAGGCTCAGCAGTTGTTTGTCCAGCGTATCAATCTGAACGCGCAAAGCGCCCAGGGCGTCCGACTGAATGGGTTGTTGGCTCATGGCTGCGCGTCTTTCAAGTGGACTGGTCAGGGTGTGCGTGTCACGGGGTGAGCGTCAGGCCTGTGTTTTTTCGAACTCGCGCATGTAGGCCACCAAGACCTGCACGCCCTCGAGCGGCATGGCGTTGTAAATGCTGGCGCGCATGCCACCCACCGATTTATGGCCTTTGAGCTGCAGCAAGTTGGCGGCTTTGGCGCCGGCCAGAAATGCCTCGTTGCGGGATTCGTCGCGCAGGAAAAAGGGCACGTTCATGCGCGAGCGACAGTCCTTGGCCACCTTGTTCACATACAGGCTGGAGTGGTCCAAAAAGTCGTACAGCAACTGGGCTTTGGCGATGTTGCGCTGCTCCATGGCCGCGATGCCACCCTGCTTTTTAAGCCATTGAAACACCAGGCCCGCAATGTAGATGCTGTAGGTCGGCGGTGTGTTGTACATCGACTCGTTGTCGGCCACCAGCTTGTAGTCAAAAGCGCTGGGGCAGTGGGGGTGGGCTTGGCCGATCAGGTCTTCACGCACGATGACCAAGGTCAGACCTGCCGGCCCCAGGTTTTTTTGGGCGCCGCCAAAAGCCAGACCAATGCGGGACCAGTCGACAGAGCGGGAAGCGACATGCGAGGAAAAGTCCACCACCAAAGGGGCGTTGCAACCCAGCGCTTTCAGGTCTGGCAGTTCCTGGTATTCGACGCCGTGGATGGTTTCGTTGCCACAGATGTGCACGTAACGGCTGTCTGCGCCAATTTGCCAGGTGGCCGGCGAGGGCAGGGTGGTGAAGCCATCGGCCTGGGCCGATGCAGCGACACGGGCTACACCGTATTTAGCGGCTTCCTTTTGCGACTTCTGGCTCCAGCTGCCGGTCAGCACAAAGTCCATGGCCCCGCCTTGCGACAGGTTCAAAGGCACGATGGCGTTTTCGGCCAGGCCCCCACCTTGCATGAACAAGATCTTGAAGTTCGCTGGCACCGCCAGCAACTCGCGCAGGTCATTGTGGGCTTGCTCGTAAATGCCGATGAACTCTTTGCCGCGATGGCTCATCTCCATCACGCTCATGCCGGAAGAGCGGCCTTGCGCATCGTGCCAGTCAAGCATCTCGGCCGCTGCTTGTTGCAGCACGGCCTCCGGCATGACGGCAGGACCTGCCGAGAAGTTGAAAGCGCGCCCCATCACTTATTCGGCTGGCGCTGCGCTGTCATCCGGGGTGTCATCGCCATCGGTGCTGCCAGTCTCGCCATCGCCGATGTTCGCATCGTTTTCGACAATGCGTTGCAGGCCTGAGAGCTTGGCGCCTTCGTCCAGGCCAATCAAAGTCACGCCTTGCGTGGCACGACCCAACTCGCGGATCTCGGACACGCGTGTACGCACCAGAACGCCGGTGTCGGTGATCAGCATGATCTCGTCATCGGCATGCACCAAAGTTGCAGCGACGACTTTGCCGTTGCGCTCGGATTGCTGGATCGCGATCATGCCCTTGGTGCCTCGGCCATGTCGGGTGTATTCAACAATCGATGTGCGTTTGCCGTAGCCGTTTTCTGTAGCGGTCAAAACGCTTTGTGTTTCGTCTTCGGCCACCAGCATGGCGATCACGCTCTGGCTTTCCTCGATCATCATGCCGCGCACACCGCGGGCGCTGCGTCCCAAAGGCCGTACATCGTTTTCATCAAAGCGAACGGCCTTGCCACCATCGCTGAACAGCATCACATCGTGCTTGCCATCGGTCAGGGCTGCACCGATCAAAAAGTCGCCTTCGTCCAGATTGACTGCAATGATGCCGCCTTTGCGGGGGTTGCTGAATTCATCCAGCGACGTCTTTTTGACCGTCCCCATGGAGGTGCCCATGAACACGTAGTGGTCGGCAGGGAAAGTGCGCATCTCGCCTGTGAGGGCGAGCACGACGTTGATTTTTTCGCCTTCTTGTAACGGGAACATGTTGACGATGGGGCGACCGCGCGAGCCGCGTGAACCCGCAGGCACTTCCCAAACCTTGAGCCAGTAAAGGCGACCCCGGTTCGAGAAACACAGCAAATAGTCGTGTGTGTTGGCAATGAAGAGTTGGTCGATCCAATCGTCTTCCTTGGTCACTGCGGCTTGCTTGCCACGCCCACCCCGTTTTTGTGAGCGGTATTCGCTCAAGGGCTGGCTCTTGATGTAACCACTGTGCGACAAGGTCACCACCATGTCGGTCGGCGTGATCAGGTCTTCGGTCGACAGATCTTGTGCGCTGTGTTCGATCTCGCTGCGGCGGGCGCCGACCTTGGTCTGCCCGAACTCCTGGCGCACTGTGACCAACTCGTCGCCAATGATGGTCGACACACGCTCGGGCTTGGACAAGATGTCCAGCAAGTCTTCGATCTCGGACATGACCTCTTTGTATTCGGCCACGATCTTGTCCTGCTCCAGCCCGGTCAGGCGTTGCAGGCGCATTTGCAAAATCTCTTGCGCTTGTGTATCCGACAGGCGGTACAAGCCTTCTTTGCTCAGGCCGTATTCGCGCTCCAGGCCTTCAGGGCGGTAGTCGTCGGCGTTGATGACCGAGCCATCGTCACGGGCACGCGTCAGCATGGTGCGCACCATGGCGCTGTCCCAGCTGCGGTTCATCAGCTCCACTTTGGCCACTGGCGGCGTAGGAGCACTTCGGATGATGGCAATGAAATCATCGATGTTGGCCAAGGCCACAGCCAGGCCTTCCAGCACATGGCCACGGTCACGCGCCTTGCGCAGCTCGAATACGGTGCGGCGTGTGACCACTTCGCGGCGGTGCTGCAAAAAGACCTGGACCAGATCTTTCAGGTTGCACAGCTTGGGTTGCCCGTCAATCAGGGCCACCATGTTCATGCCAAAGGTGTCTTGCAGCTGGGTCTGTTTGTACAGGTTGTTCAACACCACCTCGGGCACAGATCCACGCTTAAGTTCGATCACCAGGCGCATGCCCGACTTGTCGGACTCATCCTGGATGTGGCTGATGTCCTCGATTTTCTTTTCGTGCACCAATTCGGCCATACGTTCTTGCAGGGTCTTTTTGTTGACCTGATAAGGCAACTCATCCACCACGATGCACTGGCGCTGACCTTTGTCGATGTCCTCAAAATGGCACTTGGCCCGCATCACCACGCGGCCACGGCCCGTGCGGTAACCGTCCTTGACACCGGTCATGCCGTAAATGATGGCGCCTGTCGGGAAGTCAGGTGCCGGAACGATCTCCATCAAGTCGTCGATCGTGGCTTCCGGGTTGCGCAGCAAATGCAGGCAGGCGTCCACCACCTCGTTCAGGTTGTGCGGAGGGATGTTGGTGGCCATGCCGACCGCGATACCGCCCGAGCCGTTGATGAGCAAGTTGGGCAGGCGTGAGGGCAACACCAGGGGCTCTTTTTCAGAGCCGTCGTAGTTGGGGCCGAAGTCGACGGTTTCCTTGTCGATGTCGCCCAGCATCTCGTGGGCGATCTTGGCCAGGCGGATCTCGGTGTAACGCATCGCAGCCGCGTTGTCACCATCGACCGAACCGAAGTTGCCCTGGCCATCAACCAGCATGTGGCGCATCGAAAAATCTTGCGCCATGCGGACGATGGTGTCGTACACCGACTGGTCGCCGTGCGGGTGGTACTTACCAATCACGTCGCCCACGATACGGGCTGATTTCTTGTAGGGGCGGTTCCAGTCGTTGTTCAGCTCATGCATGGCGAACAAGACCCGGCGGTGCACCGGCTTCAAGCCGTCGCGTGCATCCGGCAGGGCGCGGCCCACGATCACGCTCATCGCGTAATCGAGGTAGCTGCGCCGCATTTCTTCTTCCAAACTGATGGGCAGTGTTTCTTTGGCGAACTGGGTCATAAACTTGGAGGAGGTAGGGAGCGCATTAAAAGGCTGATTTTAAGTGCAAGCGGGTGTCGCGCGTAAGCAACATTTGTTATTCATTCGGGGCCTGCATTCTGTGTGCGTGAGCCATTTAACGAATCACCCCGCCGTCTATGGCACAATAATTGTCAACGGTTCAGGTGACGGTCACCCGAAACGTATTTTTTTTCGCAGCGAGTCTGCGGCTTTATCCCTCAAGAGGAAGAACATGAACAAATTCAACAAAGTGGCGATGTTGTTGGCCTCCGCAGCTCTCGTAACAGCCGCCGGCGCGCAATCTGTTGACAACTGGCGCAATGGCTCTGGCGAACTCGCCTGGAAAAACGGCACCCAAGATCTGTGCTGGCGTGATGCCAACTGGACGCCTGCTACTGCAGCTGCCGGTTGCGATGGCGCCATTGTTGCTCCTAAAGCTGCTCCAGCTCCTGCACCAGCACCCAAGGCCGCAGCTCCTGCTCCTGCGCCAGCCCCTAAAGCTGCCGCTCCTGCTCCTGCTCCAGCACGTCCACCAGCAGCTGCCACCAAAGTGACTTACGCTGCTGATGCATTCTTTGACTTTGACAAGTCTGTCCTCAAAGCAGAAGGCAAAGCCAAGCTGGACGACCTGGTCGGTAAAGTCAAGGGCATCAACCTGGAAGTCATCATCGCTGTGGGTCACACCGACGCCGTTGGCGTTGACGCTTACAACCAGAAACTGTCTGTCAAGCGCGCTGACGCCGTCAAGGCTTACTTGGTGTCCAAGGGCATCGAGAAAAACCGCGTTTACACCGAAGGCAAAGGCGAGAAGCAGCCAGTTGCTGACAACAAAACTTCTGCTGGCCGTTCCAAGAACCGCCGCGTTGAAATCGAAGTCGTGGGTACACGCCCTAACTGATCGTTTCACAACGCTCCAAAAAAGCCCCAGAAATGGGGCTTTTTTTTGGCCATCGCACAGCGCTTCAGGCGTGTTGACCGACAATCAAGCCTATGAATGCCTCAATTTCGAACGCCCCTTCCAACGTCCCGTCGAACGTCGACCCTGCCGAACTGGCCAAGTTTTCTGATCTGGCCCATCGCTGGTGGGACCCGGAGAGCGAATTTCGTCCTTTGCACCAAATCAACCCCCTGCGCCTTGAGTGGCTACACGGCTTGGTGCCCTTGAACGGGCTGAAGGTGGTCGACATCGGTTGTGGCGGGGGCATCCTTTCAGACGCCATGGCCCGCAAAGGGGCACAAGTTTTGGGCATTGACCTGGCCACCAAATCCCTCAAGGTGGCCCAGTTGCACGCCCTCGAAGCGGGTACAACCGGTGTGCAATACCGGGAAGTCAGTGCTGAAGCACTGGCCGCAGAGCAACCCGCGCAATTCGATGTGGTCACCTGCATGGAAATGCTGGAGCATGTGCCCGACCCGGCTGCTGTTGTGAAAGCCTGCGCTCAGTTGGTCAAGCCTGGTGGTTGGGTGTTCTTTTCCACGCTCAACCGCAACCCCAAATCTTTCCTGTTTGCGATTGTGGGGGCCGAGTACATCCTTCATCTGTTGCCCAAGGGCACACACGAATTCGCGCGCCTGATCAAACCCAGTGAGCTGGTCACCTGGGCGCGTGATGCAGGCCTTGACGCACAGGGCTTCAAGGGCATGGAATACAACCCGTTCACCAAGCGCTACTGGCTCAGCCAAGACACCAGCGTGAACTATTTGCTGGCCTGCCGCAAAAATTAATCCCATATGTTTAAAAACACACAAGCCGTTCTGTTCGACCTGGACGGCACCTTGATCGACAGCGCCCCCGACCTGGGCGCTGCCGTAGACAAAATGCGCACCGACCGGGGTCTGTCGTCTTTCCCCCTTGAGCACTACCGCCACATGGCCGGTGCTGGCGCGCGCGGCATGATCGGCATTGCCTTTGGCCTCACGCCGGAACACCCCGAGTTCGACGCCATGAAAGAAGAGTTTTTCGTCAACTACGAAAACTGCATGACCGAGCGAACCCGCGTTTTTGACGGTGTCGCCGACATGATCGCCAGCCTGGTTGCCCAAGGCTTGCCCTGGGGCGTGGTCACCAACAAGTCCAGCCGCTTCACCGATCCGCTGACTTCGGCCATGGCCTTGTTCTCGACCGCGGGTGCCGTGGTCAGCGGCAACACCACACCCCACGCCAAGCCCCATCCCGAACCCTTGTTCGAGGCGGCACGCCGGCTGTCGGTCGACCCTGCTCGGTGTGTTTATGTGGGCGATGACGAACGCGACATCGTGGCGGGCCTGGCCGCGGGCATGGGCACAGTCGCTGCCACCTACGGTTATTTGGGCCAACAGACCGATATTTCGCGCTGGAACGCCCATTTACACATTGATTCTCCGATAGACCTCTTGAAATTCCTCCAGAGCGCCTAAAATACGAGACTCAGGGGCTGCACTGGTTTCGACATGGGTTCGGACGCGTGGCAGGGCATGTCGAGGTTCTGATCCTCGTAAAACAGCAGAAAAAAAACTAACTGCAAACGACGAACGTTTCGCACTCGCCGCTTAATCCGGTGAGCCTTGCAAC
>CAIZSE010000078.1 GCA_903935585.1 uncultured Burkholderiales bacterium
CCCCGTCAGCCTGATTGGCGCTTTTGCCATGATGGCTTTGGCGGGCTTCACCATCAACACCCTGACCTTGCTGGCGCTGGTGCTGGCCATTGGTCTGGTGGTGGACGATGCGATCGTGGTGCTGGAAAACATTTATCGGCACATTGAAGAAGGCCTCGACCCGTTTTCTGCCGCCATCAAAGGGGTGCGTGAAATCAGTTTCGCGGTGGTCGCCATGACCATGACACTGGCGGCCGTGTTCGCGCCCCTGGCCTTTACGCCCGGGCGCACGGGCAAGTTGTTTGGCGAGTTTGCGCTGGCGCTGGCCGGGGCTGTGGTGGTGTCGGGTTTTGTTGCGCTGACCTTGTCGCCCATGCTCAGCTCAAAGCTCTTGCGCCACAACCCCAACCCCGGTTGGTTTGACCGCAGCATGGAGCGCTGGCTCACAGCGCTGGCCAGTGGCTATGAAAACCTGTTGCGCCTGATTTTGACCCGTGCCCGCTGGGCGGTGGTGCTGGTGATGGTCGGTTCGGGTGTGGGCATTGCGCTGATTTACCCCACCATGAAGCAAGAGCTCGCTCCGCTGGAGGACAGGGGCACGATTTTGGCCACGGTCAACGCGCCCGATGGCTCCACATTGGAATACACCGACCGCTACGCCCGTTCGCTGGAAAAATTTGGTCAAGCCTACCCGGAATTCGACCGTATTTTTGCCAACATGGGCAACCCCACAGTGGGGCAGGGCACGGTGGTCTACCGGGCCGTTGACTGGGATGAGCGCAAGCGCACCACGCTGGAAATTGCCCGCGAACTGGGCGCCAAGTTCAACAGCTTGCCGGGCGTGAATGCTTTTCCGATCACCCCGCCATCGCTGGGTCAAGGTTTCCGTGAGCGCCCCTTGAATTTCGTGATCCAGACCTCGGACAGTTACCAGAACCTGAACCTGCTGACCCGGCAGATGATGGACGAAATCGCCAAGAACCCGGGCATCTTGTCGCCCGATGTGGACTTGCGTTTGAACAAACCCGAACTGCGTGTGGAGGTGGACCGCGTCAAGGCCGCCGAGTTGGGGGTGAGCATTGAAGTGGTGGCTAAAACCATTGAGACCATGCTGGGCGGTCGCGTGGTGACGCGCTACAAGCGCGATGCCGAGCAGTACGACGTGATTGTGCAAACCCTGCCGTCGGCCCGCAACACGCCTGACGACATCGACGTGATCCAGGTACGCGGGCGCAACGACACCATGATCCCGCTGTCGAGCCTGGTCAAAGTGCGTGAAAGTGTGTCGCCCCGGGAGTTGAACCACTTCGGTCAGCGTCGCTCGGTGTCTATCACGGCCAACCTGGCCCCCGACTATTCTCTGGGTGAAGCCCTCAAATTCATGGACGAAACCGCTGCCAAGATCCTCAAGCCCGGTTACACCACCGAGCTGAATGGCACCTCGCGCGAGTTCAAGAACTCTCAAGGCGCTTTGGTGATTGTCTTTGTACTGGCGCTGTTCTTCATCTTTTTGGTGTTGGCCGCTCAGTTTGAAAGTTTCATTGACCCCTTGGTGATCATGCTGTCGGTGCCCTTGTCCATGATCGGGGCTTTGCTGGCGCTCAAGTTCACGGGCGGATCGCTCAATGTGTATTCGCAGATCGGCTTGATCACCCTGGTGGGCCTGATCACCAAGCACGGCATCCTGATCGTGGAGTTCACCAACCAGTTGCGCGAGCAGGGACTGGCCACGCAAGACGCATTGATCAAGGCTTCGGCCCAGCGTTTGCGCCCGATCCTGATGACCACCGGTGCCATGGTGCTGGGGGCAGTGCCGCTGGCGCTGGCCACCGGGGCGGGGGCTGAGAGCCGCACGCAAATCGGCTGGGTGATTGTGGGCGGCATGAGCCTGGGCACTTTGCTGGCCATCTTTGTGGTGCCCACCATGTACTCGCTGTTGGCCCGCAAGGCGGTGCCCGGCCCGAACAAGGCTATTGCGCTGGACGATCCTTCAGCAGTGAGTCACTGATTGACCCATTGAGCGCCACATCGTTGGCGTGTCACCATGAAAAAAGCGGCATCAGCCGCTTTTTTCATGGAAGTTGGAGAGGCTTGTGTTTTACAGATGCCCGTCAAACATCATCACGTCCACCGCGTCCCCCACGGCCACGTTGCCCTGGGCGTGGCCCAACACGATCAGGCCGTTGGCCTGCACCATGGAGCTGAGCACGCCGGAACCCTGGTTGCCGGTGATGCTGACTTGCAGTTCACCCCATGCGTTGGTGCTGACGATGCCCCGCTGGTATTCGGTGCGGCCGGGTTTTTTGCGCAGGGCTTCGGTGCTTTTGGCTTTGAGCATCGGCAAGGCAGGCGCTTGCCAGCCCATGAGCTGCTGCAGGGCCGGGCGCACAAAAGCGGCAAAGGTCACCATCACGGCCACCGGGTTGCCTGGCAAACCAAACAGCACCGCTGAGCGATCACCTTGGCGAATGCGTCCCACGGCCATGGGGCGGCCGGGGCGCATGGCGATGCGCCAGAAGGCCACGTCACCCAGCTTTTTCATCATGGCTTTGGTGTAATCGGCCTCGCCCACGCTCACGCCACCGCTGGTGATGATGGCGTCGGCCTGAGTGGCGACCTCTTTGAAGGCTTGCTCCAGGGCGGCGGGTTCGTCGCGCACCACGCCCATGTCGATCAGCTCGCAACCCAGGGCTTGCACCATGCCGGCCACGGTGTAGCGGTTGCTGTCGTACACGGCGCCCTCACGAGGTGCCTCACCCAGACTCAAAATTTCGTCACCGGTCGAAAAATAGGCCACTTTCGGACGGCGCCAGACCGGCACGGTGGGCAGCCCCAGGCTGGCCAGCAGGCCGCAGGCTGCAGGGCTCAGGCGGGTGCCGGCCTGCAAGGCGGGCTGGCCGGCCATCAGGTCTTCGCCCAACAGGCGGCGGTTGTCGCCTGCCTGCAGCAGGCCAGGGGGTATTTGCACGGTGTCGCCATTCCCCTGAACAAGCTCTTGGGGGGCCACGGTGTCCAGCCCGGCAGGCATGATGGCCCCGGTCATGATGCGCACACATTCCCCGCTTTGCACATGGCCCTGCCAAGCCGCACCCGCAAAAGCTGTCCCCACTGATTTCAGCGTGGTGGGTTCTTTGGCCAGCAGGTCAGCGCCGCAAAGGGCATAGCCGTCCATGGCCGAGTTGTCGTGCGGTGGCACGCTGATGGGCGAGACCACGTCTTGCGCCAGGATGCGGCCATGAGCCTGCATCAGGGGCACGATTTCGTGCTCGCGCACTGGCTGAACCAGTTGGGCCAGAAAGTCGTTCACAAGTCGGGCCGACAAAGCCTGCGGGTCGTAGCCTTGCAGGCGCTCGGCGATCTCGTTCAGGGAAAGCTTTGGAGACATGGGCGTGGTCATGGTCTGAGCTGCCAGAGCTTGGCAAGGGGAGGGCAAGGGGAGGTCAAGAGAGGGGCAACGGGAATCAGAGCGCTTCGAGTTGCTGAAGTTCGGTCAGCGTATTGGCATTGGCGAAAGCATGGGCGCTGTCGCCGGGCTGGTCAAAGGGCACGATGGCGCAGCGGTGCTGGCCGGTCCAGGCGTCGATCTTTCGGCCTCCGCTTTGGGTGAACTTCACCAGGCTTTCGAGCAAGTCGATTTTGAGCAGACAAAACACGGGTTGCGGGCGCACCGCACCGTCGGCTTCGGGCGCAGCGGCCATGGCCATGTCGGCGTCTTGCGCGTTCATGGCTTCGTACAGTCGCTCTACCAGGTCGAGCGGAAACAGCGGTGTGTCGCAAGGCACCGTCAGCAGCAAAGGCGTTTCGCAGCGCTCAAGGCCGGTGAGGAAACCGGCCAGCGGTCCGGCAAAGCCATCGATGCTGTCGGGCCAGACGGGCGCGCCCAGCGATTCGTAGGCCGACAGGTTGCGGTTGGCGTTGATGAGCACTTCTTGCAGTGGCAAGCTTTGCAGTTGAAGTCGCATCAGGGTTTGCAGCGCCAGTGGCAGTCCGCGAAAGTTTTGCAGGCCTTTGTCGATGCCGCCCATGCGCGAACCACGCCCGCCGGCCAAAATCAAACCGGTGATCCCTGCTGCGTTGATGTTCATGGCGCTCAGCCTCCGATGTAGCTCATTTCCACCCTGCGGCCAGGGCCACTGGGGGTGTCCGGCCCGCGCAGGCTGCGCAGCACCGAATATTGGTCGGTGCGGCCCCGCCAGATGGCGTCCACGGTGGCGGCCAGCGTGGTGTCGGTTTGGCTGGGGTCGCGCAACAGCTGTCGCAAGTCGTAGCCCTGGCTGGCAAACAAACACAAATACAGGCGCCCTTCGGTAGACAGGCGGGCCCGGTTGCAGTCGCCGCAAAAGGCTTGGGTCACGCTGCTGATCACGCCGACTTCGCCCAATGCCGGGTCATGCTCGCCCTGGGCATTGGCGTAGCCCCAGCGCTCGGCCGTTTCACCCGGGGCTGAAGGGGTGAGTTGCACCAGCGGCAACTCGGTTTGCAACAGGCGGATCACCTCGGCGCTGGGCATTACTTCGTCCATGCACCAGCCGTTGGTGGCACCTACGTCCATGTATTCGATGAAGCGCAGCACGATGCCGGTGCCCCGAAAATGCCGGGCCATGGGCAAAATTTCATGTTCGTTGGTGCCGTGCTTGACCACCATATTGACCTTGATCGGCCCCAGCCCAACCGCTCGGGCCGCTTCGATGCCCGCCAGCACATCGTCCACCGGAAAATCCACATCGTTCATTTTCCGAAATACAGCATCGTCCAGTCCGTCCAGGCTCACCGTGATGCGTTGCAGGCCCGCGTCTTTCAGGCTCTGGGCTTTTCGGACCAGCAGCGAGCCGTTGGTGGTCAGCGTCAAATCGAGTGGTTGGCCGTCAGGCGTGCGCAGCGCGGCCAGTTGTTCGATCAGTAGCTCAATGTTTTTGCGCAGCAGCGGCTCACCCCCGGTCAGGCGTATTTTGCGCACCCCGCGGCCCACGAACACGCTGGCAGTGCGGGTGATTTCCTCAAAGCTCAGCAAGTGGCTGTGTGGCAGGTAGGCGTAGTCCTTGTCAAAGACCTCCTTGGGCATGCAGTAGCTGCATCGGAAGTTGCATCGGTCGGTCACGCTGATGCGCAAATCGGTGAGCGGGCGGTGCAGGCCATCCAAGGGCAATGTGCTCAGGTCTTGCCCCTGGGCCGTCGAGGGCAAGGGCAGACTGGGATGGCGCTGGTCAACCAGCGGAATGACGCGTTCAGACATGGGGGTTGATTGTGCCCGAGCCACCACGCCTGTGGTGCGGTATGGTCAAGTTTGCAGGTTTGAAGCCACGTGAACAGCTTGGCGGCTTTAACCGTGGGCGATGGCCACGGTTTTGAGGGTGGTGAAGCCCAGCAGGGCTTCAAAGCCTTTTTCACGTCCGTAGCCAGAAGATTTGACGCCGCCAAAGGGCAACTCAACGCCACCGCCTGCGCCGTAGTTGTTGATGAACACCTGGCCGCTGCGCACCCGCTTGGCCATGCGGAACTGGCGGCTGCCATCGCGTGTCCAGATGCCTGCCACCAAGCCAAACTCGGTGGCGTTGGCCAATTCAACCGCATGGTCTTCGTCTTTGAAGGCCATGGCCGACAGGATCGGACCGAACACTTCTTCTTGCGCCAGGCGGTGCATCACGGGCACATCGCGCAGCAAGGTGGGGGCCTGGTAAAAGCCACCCGCAGGCACGCCCTTGGCAATCTGGCCCTGCGCGACAGTGGCGATGCCATCGGCTTTGGCCTGGTCCAGAAAGCCGCTGACGCGCTCGAGTTGGCTGGCGCGAATCAGCGGGCCCAGATCCAGGTTCATGGTGGCTGAGCCGGCTTGCAGGCGGCTGAACGCTTCGCCCAGACGATTCAAAAGCGGCTCGTAAATGGACTGCTGGATCAGCACGCGCGAACCTGCGCTGCAGGTCTGGCCCGCGTTCTGCACGATGGCGTTGACCACCACCGGAATGGCGGCGTCCAGATCGGCGTCTTCAAAAATGATCTGCGGGCTTTTGCCCCCCAACTCCAGTGTGACGGGGCAATGCCGCTCCGCCGCCACTTGCTGGATCAGGGTGCCCACCCGGGGGCTGCCCGTGAAGCTGATGTGGTCAATGCCGGGGTGCCGCGCCAGCGCATCGCCCACTTCGTGGCCATAGCCGGTGACGATGTTGATGGCCCCGGGCGGAAAGCCCACTTCGGCGGCCAGTTGTGCCACCCGGATCAGTGACAGGCAAGCGTCTTCGGCCGGTTTGACCACGCAGGCATTGCCTGCAGCCAGGGCGCCCCCCACGCTGCGCCCGAAAATCTGCATCGGGTAGTTCCAGGGAATGACATGGCCCGTGACGCCGTGCGGCTCACGCCAGGTCAGCACGCTGTAGCCGTTTTGGTAGGGCAGGGTTTCACCGTGCAGCTTGTCGCATGAGCCGGCATAAAACTCGAAATACCGCGCCAGCGCGACCGAGTCTGCGGCCGCCTGCTTGGTGGGTTTGCCGCAGTCGCGTTGTTCCAGTGCTGCCAGTTCAGCTGCGTGCTCACCCACTTTTTGCGACAGCTTCATCAAGAGGCGGCCACGTTCCATGGCGCTGAGTTGGCCCCAAGGGCCATTGAAGGCGGCGCGGGCGGCTTGCACGGCCTGGTCGATGTCGGCAGCCTGGCTGCGCGGAATCTGGTCAAACACCTGACCGTCAGACGGGTCAAGCACATCAATGGTTTGCCCGGCCAGGGCGGGAACGGAGAGGTTGGCGATGAAATTCTTTTGCATCGCGCCATTGTGAACCTGTGGTGTGATTTGAAAATCACCCATGGGACATCTGTCGGCGTCATGGGCCAAAAGATGACCAGGCCCATGAAAAAGGCCCGCAACTGCGGGCCTTCGAAGGGTTCGGTCAGGCTTAACCCCCGTGAAACTTCATCACCAGCGGCACGATCAAAAGCGCCACGATGTTGATGATCTTGATCAACGGGTTGATGGCTGGGCCTGCGGTGTCCTTGTAGGGGTCGCCTACGGTGTCACCGGTGACAGCTGCCTTGTGCGCTTCGGAGCCTTTGCCACCGTGGTGGCCGTCTTCGATGTACTTTTTGGCGTTGTCCCAAGCACCGCCACCGGTACACATCGAGATGGCCACAAACAAGCCGGTGATGATGGTGCCCATCAGCAAACCGCCCAGCGCCTTGGGGCCGAGAATCAAGCCGACCAGTACAGGGACAACGACCGGCAGCAAGCTCGGGATGATCATTTCCTTGATGGCGGCGCTGGTCAGCATGTCCACAGCCTTGCCGTATTCGGGCTTGGCAGTGCCTTCCATGATGCCGGGGATCTCCTTGAACTGGCGACGCACCTCGACCACCACGCTGCCTGCAGCGCGGCCCACGGCTTCCATGGCCATGGCGCCAAACAGGTAAGGAATCAGTCCGCCAATGAACAGGCCGATGATCACCAGCGGGTCGGACAGGTCAAAGCTGATGGCTTTGCCATACGACTCCAGCTTGTGGGTGTAGTCGGCAAACAGCACCAGCGAGGCCAGACCGGCCGAACCGATGGCATAACCCTTGGTCACGGCCTTGGTGGTGTTGCCCACCGCGTCCAGCGGGTCGGTGACGGCGCGCACACTGCTGGGCAGTTCTGCCATTTCGGCAATGCCGCCCGCGTTGTCGGTGATGGGGCCATAGGCATCCAATGCCACCACAATGCCTGCCATGGACAGCATGGACGTGGCCGCCACGGCGATCCCGTACAAGCCTGCCAGCGCATACGCTGTCCAGATGGCCAGGCAAACGAACATCACGGGCCAGGCGGTGGAGCGCATGGACACGCCCAGGCCGGCAATGATGTTGGTGCCGTGACCGGTGGTCGAGGCTTGGGCGATGTGCTGCACCGGGGCGTACTGCGTGCCGGTGTAGAACTCGGTGATCCAGACCAGGGCAGCGGTGAGCACCAGACCGACGGCGCAAGCACCAAACAGCTTCATTTGTGCGCCCGTTCCGCCCAGGGCGTTGTCGGGCATGAGCCAGGTGGTGACAAAGTAAAACGCCACCAGTGAGAGCAGGCCCGCAATGGCCAGGCCTTTGTAGAGCGCGGGCATCACGTTGGTCATGCCGGGTGAGGCTTTGACAAAGAAACAGCCAATGATGGAGGCGATGATGGACACCGCGCCCAGAGCCAGCGGGTACAGCACGGCTTGGCCCGGAGCCGCCGAGATCAGCAGGGCGCCCAGCACCATGGTGGCGATCAGGGTCACGGCATAGGTCTCGAACAAGTCGGCCGCCATGCCGGCGCAGTCGCCCACGTTGTCGCCCACGTTGTCGGCGATCACGGCAGGGTTGCGCGGGTCGTCTTCAGGGATGCCTGCCTCTACCTTGCCCACCAGGTCGGCGCCCACGTCAGCGCCTTTGGTGAAAATGCCGCCGCCCAGACGCGCAAAGATAGAGATCAGTGACGAGCCAAAAGCAAAACCAATCAAGGGGTTGAGCAAGGTGGCGAGGTTTTTGTCGGGTGTCAGATTGCCATTGCCCACCAAAAACCAGTAAAAACCGGTGACCCCCAAAAGGCCCAGTCCGACCACCAGCATGCCGGTGATGGCGCCACCCCGAAAGGCCACATCCAGCGCCGGGCCAATGCCCTTTGTTGCAGCTTGCGCGGTGCGCACGTTGGCCCGCACAGACACGTTCATGCCGATGAAACCGCAAGCGCCCGAGAGGACGGCGCCAATCACAAAACCGACGGCAGTGATGCCATCCAGAAAAAGCCCCATGAGAATGGTCAGTACCACGCCGACGACGGCGATGGTTTTGTACTGGCGGGCCAGGTACGCGGCGGCACCTGCCTGAATGGCTGCTGAGATTTCCTGCATCCGGGCATTGCCGGCATCTTGGGAAAGGATCCACCCTCGGGCCCAAATGCCGTAAGCCACGGCAATCAGACCACATACGAGCGCCAGAATAAGCGCAGAATTTCCTGTCATCGTTGAACTCCTCGATGGTTGTCGCTGAACAGAGGTGCAACGCGCTGGAGGCACCTCCATGGCGTTGCTTCCTCGACCGCCGAAACCGGAGAACGATTGGCCAACCGTTCATTAAAGGGGCAGAGCCGGGCTGTGCGCAAGGCCTGTGAAAGTAAAATCGGGGTTAATCCCTAGCGATTTGTAATTTTTTTAACTTTTAACAAAGAGACCCGCAAGATGGCCCTCGACAACGTCACCCCCGGCAAAAAAGTGCCCGAATCCTTCAACGTGATCATTGAGATCCCGATGAATGCCGACCCGATCAAGTACGAAGTGGACAAGGAAACCGGTGCCATTTTTGTGGACCGTTTCATGGGCACCGCCATGCATTACCCCACCAACTACGGTTATGTGCCCAAAACCATCGCTGGCGATGGCGACCCTGTGGATGTGCTGGTGATCACGCCGTTTCCGTTGATTCCAGGGGTCGTCGTACCCTGCCGCGCCATTGGCATCTTGCTGATGGAAGACGAAGGTGGGCAAGACGGCAAAGTGCTGGCTGTGCCGATCGACAAGATCCTGCCCATCTACACCCACTGGCAAAAGCCTGAAGACATGAACAAGTTGCGGCTGTCGCAGATTGCCCACTTCTTTGAGCACTACAAAGACCTTGAGCCCGGCAAATGGGTCAAGATTGTGGGTTGGGAGGGCAAGGACGCTGCCCACAAGGAAATTCTGGACGGCATCGCCAAATACAACGAAGCCAAGGCCTGAGTTCGCGGGCAGGTCGCACAGACCGGCCCGACGCAAATGCCAAGACCCTTGCAAAGCAACATCTCCCACTGACAGGGTTTTTGAGGCCACGAGACGCCTGCCTGGTTTGCGCCAGGCAGGCTTTTTTTCAGGGCGTTGGTGTTTGAGGGGTTTTCAAGGGAGAGTGCTGGAGCAGCGCTTCAAGGTAATTGTCAACACCTGCCTTTTCACGCTCCAGAAACCGGGCCACGGCCTCTGAAAAAGCCGGATGTGCCAGCCAATGGGCACTGTGCGTGGGTGTGGGCAGCAAAGCTCGGGCCATTTTGTGTTCGCCCTGCGCGCCACCTTCAAAGCGTTTCAGGCCGTGTTGAATGCACCATTCAATCGGCTGGTAATAACAGGCCTCGAAGTGCAGGCAATCCACCCGTTCAAGCGCCCCCCAGTAACGGCCATAAGCTACTTCGGGCTGGCCTTGGGCGTCAAGGTGCAAACCGATCAGGCTGATGGCGATGGGCTGGCCCTCCCGTTCGGCCACAAAGAGCAGCCAGTTGCCCGGCATGCCCATGCGCATGGCTTCAAAAAACGCCGGCGTCAGGTAGGGCGCGTTGCCATGTTCCCAATAGGTTTGCTGGTAGCAGCGCAACAGCAGAGCCCAGTCTTGGTCGGTCATGTCGTTGCCGCGAACGGCGCGAAACGTGACGCCCGCTTCGTGCACCTTGCGGCGTTCCTGGCGGATTTTTTTGCGTTTTTCCTGGGTCAGGCTGCCCAAAAAATCATCGAAGTCGCGCCATCCCTGGTTTTGCCAGTGGAACTGAACCTGGCTGCGCTGCTGCAGGCCCACCTGTTCGCAGGCTTGCAGGTCTTGCGGACTGGCAAACAGAATGTGCAGAGAGGAAATTTCTTCTGTCTGGCAAAGCGCCAGCAAATTGGCCAGCAGGGCTTGCCTGGCCGCTTGAGATTCGGCCAGCAAACGGCTGCCAGGCACCGGGGTGAAGGGCGAGGCCACCAAGGCCTTGGGGTAATAGGCCAGGCCATGGCGCTCGTAGGCATCGGCCCAGGCGTGGTCAAACACGTATTCGCCACGTGAGTGGGTCTTGATGTACAAGGGGCAGGCTGCCGCCAGAGTCGGGCCCTCGGGGGCTTCCCGCCACAAGCTGACCACCTGCAAGGTCCATCCGGTCTCTGGCGCGGCCGATGCGCTGGTCTGCATGGCCGACAAATAGGCATGCTGCATGAAGGGGGATGGCGCATCCTGCCTCGCGAGCAGATCGTCCCAGGCTTGGGGCTCGATGGCACTCAGGTCATCCAGCACCTGGGTGACATAATCAACGCTCACATTTTCTTGCACCTGTATGACTCTCCAAATTTGTGTGGCCCAGCTCAATTTCGTCGTCGGCGACATGCCGGGCAACGCCCGCAAAATCATCGATGCCGCCGCCAAGGCCTATGCCGAGGGTGCGCGCTTGGTGATCACGCCAGAGTTGTCTATTTGCGGCTATGCGGCCGAAGACTTGTTGCTGCGCCCGGCCTTCATTGACGCCTGCGATGATGCCTTGAAAACAGTGGCCCGAGAACTGACTGGGTTAAAAGGCTTGCACGTGGTGGTGGGGCACCCCGAAGGTGGCGGCCTGCGCACCCGCAGTGTGGCGGTGACCCGTCGCCACAACCGTGCTTCGGTGTTGTGCGAAGGGCAGGTGGTGGCCCATTACGACAAACGAGAGTTGCCCAATTACCAGGTGTTTGACGAGCGCCGCTACTTCACACCAGGCGAAGGCGTGGGTGTCTTCGAGGTTGAAGGTGTCCGGGTTGGCTTGCTGATTTGTGAAGATGCCTGGTTTGAAAAACCGGCCCGTCTTGCGCGCGATGCCGGTGCGCAGTTGCTGGCGGTGCTGAATGCCTCGCCTTTTCATGCGGGCAAAGGCGCTGAGCGTGAACAGCGCATGCGCGAGCGCGTGGCCGATTGCGGTTTGCCGCTGATTTACGCGCACCTGGTGGGCGGGCAAGACGAGGTGATCTTTGAAGGCCGGTCTTTTGCCTTGAACACCCAAGGTCAAGTGGTGGCTCGGGCAGAAGGTTTTCGCGAAGCCCATCTCAGTGTGCAGGCCCAGAGCGGCCTGAGTGGCGTGGATGTGACCGCTGCGGGCGATGCCTTGGTGCCTTTGGCCACGGCCGATGCCGAGTTGTGGGACGCTTTGGTGTTGGGCGTGCGAGATTATTTGGGCAAGAATGGCTTCAAGCAGGCCATTTTGGGCTTGTCGGGCGGTATTGACTCTGCCTTGGTACTGGCCATCGCGGTGGACGCGATCGGCGCCGACAAAATCCACGCGGTGATGATGCCCTCGCCCTACACGGCCGACATCAGTTGGATCGATTCGCGGGACATGGTCAAACGTTTGAATGTCCGCTACGACGAAATCGCCATCTCCCCGCTGTTCGATGGCTTCAGGCAAGCCTTGTCAAGCCAGTTTTCCGGCCTGAAAGAAGACGCGACCGAAGAGAACATCCAGGCCCGCATTCGCGGCACACTGCTGATGGCGCTGTCCAACAAGACCGGCGCCATTGTGCTGACGACGGGCAACAAGAGTGAAATGGCCACCGGCTATTGCACGCTGTATGGTGACATGGCGGGCGGTTTCGCGGTCATCAAGGATGTGGTCAAAACCCGGGTTTTTGATTTGGCACGCTGGCGCAACCTGAATGACCCTTATGGCACGGGCAACCAGCCGATTCCCGAACGCATCATCACCCGGCCACCCAGCGCCGAGTTGCGGCCCGACCAAAAAGACCAGGACAGCTTGCCCGAATACGAGGTGCTGGACGCGATCATTGCCCGTTACATGGAAAACGACGAAGGCGTCGAAGCCTTGATCGCTGACGGTTTTGAGCGGGCCGATGTGGAAAAGGTCACCCACCTGATCAAGCTCAACGAGTACAAACGCCGTCAATCCCCGGTGGGCATTCGCGTGACCCACCGCAGTTTTGGCAAGGATTGGCGTTATCCTATGACCAATAAATTTCGCGCCTGAATATGCGCGCCAACATCTTTTGAGGATTTAAGCCATGAAACAGATCACCGCCGTCATCAAGCCTTTCAAACTGGAAGAAGTTCGTGAAGGTTTGGCTGAATGCGGCGTGACGGGTCTCACGGTGACCGAAGTCAAGGGCTTTGGCCGTCAAAAGGGCCACACCGAGCTGTACCGTGGAGCCGAGTACGTGGTCGATTTTTTGCCCAAAGTTAAGGTGGAGGTCGTGGTCAAGAACGAGGATGTGGACAGTTGTGTGGACGCCATCGTCAAGGCCGCCCGCACAGGCAAGATCGGTGACGGCAAGATTTTTGTGACATCGGTCGAGCGCGTGGTGCGCATCCGTACGGGCGAGCAAGACGAAACCGCCATTTGAGGGGAGCCTGATCGCCTGGCTTGTGCCTGGGCCTGGGCCAATGCCAAAATTAGCGACCTCGGATGAGGTCAGAGCAATTCCACCTTGGCCGCCGGTGCAAAGCCCGCGGCCTCTACCAAGCCCTGCAACAAGGCTTCCGGCTCACTCCCCATGGTGACCAGATCGGTTTGCCAATCGGCCATGAACCCTGCTTGTACCACTTGGTCAATGAAAGTCATCAGGCCATCGTAGTAGCCGTGGCTGTTGAGGATGCCGACGGGCTTGTCGTGATAACCCAGCTGGCGCCAGGTCCAGACTTCGAACAGCTCTTCAAAGGTGCCGATGCCCCCGGGCAAAGCCAAAAACGCATCGGCTTTTTCGGCCATCATGCGCTTGCGCTCATGCATCGTGTCCACCACATGCAATTCGGTGCAGCCATGGTGTGCCCATTCTTTTTCAACCAGGGCTTTGGGGATGATGCCGACCACCGTGCCCCCGGCGGCCATGGTGGCTTCGGCCACCAGACCCATCAGGCCATTGCGACCACCGCCATAAACCAGTTGACCACCATGAGAGCCGATCCAGGTGCCAACCTGCACGGCAAGTTGGGCAAATTCTGGTTTGTTACCGGGTTTGGAGCCGCAGTAGACGCAGATCGAAAACGCCGGGGAAGATTTTTCTGAGCGCATGTCCATCAGGCGAATCGATGCCAGATGGCGCTTAACCAAATTCCGGCGCACAGCAGCAAACTGAGCAGCACAGCAGCACTGCCCATGTCTTTGGCACGTTTGGACAAGTCGTGCCACTCCGGGCCGATGCGGTCGATGGCCGATTCCACAGAGGTGTTGAGCAACTCGACGATCATGACCATCAAGACCGAACCGGCCAGCAAGGCGGTTTCAACCCAGTTTTGACCCAGCCAAAATGACAATGGCACCAGAAAAGTTGCCAGGATGGCCTCTTGGCGAAAGGCAGTTTCGTGCCAGCCTGCGCGCAGGCCCTCGATGGAGTACCCCCCAGCATGCAGGATGCGGTCCAGGCCTTTGCGCGACTTTTGCGGGTTGACTTCTGGGGTTTCTTGTTGGGGCTGGTTTTGCATGTTGGCGCGATCGGGTGGGGGTCAGCGCACTGAAATCAGCCGTGTTCCGGCCAAAACATCATGCAAAAACTGCCTTTGCGGATGGAGGCGGCTGAGCAGGGCCCAAACGGCCACCCAGCCCAGGGTCAGCATGGAGAGCTCAATGGCTGACGGGTGCAGCGCCGCAGAGGCCGCAAAAGGAGGAATGAACCACAGCCAGCTGGCCACGTAGCGCTTGAATGCGATCTTGCGACTGATGGGACGTCCCTCTTTGTCCACGATGCCGATGCGCCAGGTTTTCATGGCCAGTGTTTGTCCGCGGTGCCACATCCAGGTGAAATACAAGCCCAGCACAAAAAAACTGATGGCTTGCAGGCCCGACTTCAGTTGTGGATGGATATTCATGTCGCCGGGCGCCAGGCCTGTCAGCCAATAAGCAGCTATGAAATAGGCCAGTCCGGATGACACCATCACCCCGAAAAGGAGCATTCCCTCGTAAAGCCAGCAAGCCATGCGGCGATTCAGTGAGGGGGCAGAGAGATCTGGGGTGGGCGAAGTGGCATTGCCTGTGGACGTCATGAAGGAGCGGTTTCTGTGGCTTGCCGTGCTGTGTCCGGGGATCCCGGTTGCGTCGGGGTTGGTGGTGTGGGTGCTGGGGTGGCCAAGGCGGGCGGGCGTGGCAAAAGGGTTTTGCGATCAATGGATGTGGGCACGTTCTGGTTACCAGAGGCAGGCCGAGATGGCGTCTGGACTTGACGATGGGCCTCCAGAGGCTTGGCAGTGGGGGCTGCACTGTTGGTAAGGGGGGCGGATCCAGCAGAAAGCAAACGCCTTTCTTCTGTGGGAAGGGCTTGATAAGCCTCCCATTTGGCTTTTTTATCTTCTTTTGGCAGATTTTGAAGCTTGTTGAAGTTCAATCGCGCCAGATTTCGCTGCTGCGGACTCAGGCTCACCCAGTCCGCCATTCGGGCGTGCATCGTGACTTGGTCGGACACAGGAAGTTGGGTGAAATTCGTGGAAATTGCCAACCATTTGTTTTGTTGCTGCGACGTCAGGGCGCCCCATTGGGCGCCAAGTGGGGCCAGGGCTTCTTTTTGTTTGGGGGTCAGTTGCTGCCATGCTTTCGATGGCGGTACCGATTGACCATCAGGGGTGCTGGCGACGGTCTGTGCGCGCTTGGAAGCTTCAGGAGGGAGTGTTTGGGCCCCAACGGAGGTTAAAAAGACCGTCAGTAGCCATCCGCAGGCCATTTTCAGGGCCACGGTTGAACAGGATTGACCGCTGATTGCCACTTCTCAATCGTCCTTGGCGTTGGCGCTGAGACCCAGCTTCAAAAACTGCGAAAAACCTGCGTCGGTGTAGGCGTCCGGCGGCAATTCGTCGGTGAGCAAGGCCGAATCGGTTGCGGCGATCTCAGAAATAATGCTGTCTTGCTGGACCCACTGGATCGCCATCAAACCGAACACCAGAGCCAATATGGGCAGTGCCGATGCCAGGATATTCAAGAGATTCAGCCCATCATCAGTGGGGCCGGTCAGGGTGCCGTTGTTGTTCAAATGCGCCTCTTTGGACAGCCGTGACAGAAGCACAGGCTTGCGTTGGGCCAATGCCAGTTGGCGCGCGACCCGCAGGCGTTCGGAGATGTCGTGGGATAAGTCCGAGGTGGCCAGTGTCAATTGATTCGAAAAATACCGACCCCGGCGGTCGATATCTTGTGAAGTGGTTGGATTGGTGTTCTTCATGGTCTGATTCCTTGTGTTCCCAAGGTTTTGCTCAAGGCTTGAATGGCCCGAGAACAATGGGTTTTGACGCTGCCTTCTGAGCAGCCCATCACTGCAGCTGTCTCTGCAACATCCAGCTCCTCCCAATAACGCAGAAGGAAGGCTTCTCGTTGACGTGCAGGCAAGGCCATGACAGCTGTTTCGATGTGCTCAAGAGTCTGAAGGCGGCTAACCCATTCCTCTGCGCTCTCAGAAGTCGTCTTGTCCGCAGCGTTGCCAGCCACCTCCAGCAGATCAAACTCGCCGTCGTCACTGCCAGAACTGAAGTCGCTCAGGTTGGTAAACAGGGCATTTTTGGTTTTTTGCCGCCGAAACCAGTCCAGCATGGTGTTGGACAGGATGCGCTGAAACAGCAAGGGAAGTTCAGCTACAGGTTTGTCTGCGTAGTTGGTACACAGCTTGATCATGCTGTCTTGCAGGATATCCAAGGCCGCATCCTCATTTCTGACATGGTAATAGGCGCGTTTAAACGCCTTTTTTTCCATGTTTTTCAGAAATTCTGCAAGTTCAGAGTCGGATGCCAACTTTGTTCAGTGATCGCGTCAGCGAAGCTTTTGATGGTGTTGAAAAAGGGGGGCGCACTTTCCAGCCAGTCGTCTTGAGTCTGTGGGGATGGGATTATGGCACCAGCAAAATGCCTGGGCTAGATTTTCGGAAGTGCCTTTCACAAATGCGATAATGCCGGATTGCAATTGAAAAAAAGCAAACGGATCACCGTCCGGCACTTTTACAGTTTGGTGCCCATGTCTGTGGTCTTAAGTCCCAAAGCCACTTCAAAAGAGTCGAGCCCAGGGGCACCCAAGGTTTTTCGTTAGAGAAATTCACAAAGGTTGAATGTATGGAAATGAACAAAGCCGAAAAGGCAACGGGTCCCGCTGGGGCTCAGGAATTGCGTGGCGCAGAAATTCTCGTCAAGGCCCTCCAGGCCGAAAACGTACAGTACGTTTGGGGCTACCCCGGCGGCGCAGTCCTTCACATTTACGACGCTTTTTACAAGCAAGACACCATTCAGCATGTGCTGGTGCGTCACGAGCAGGCGGCAGTGCACGCTGCCGATGGTTTTGCACGAGCCACTGGAGAAGTGGGCGTGGCATTGGTGACCTCGGGTCCCGGTCTGACCAATGCGGTCACCGGCATTGCCACCGCTTACATGGACAGCATCCCCATGGTGATCATCAGTGGGCAAGTTCCCACTGCCGCCATTGGCTTGGATGCATTTCAGGAATGTGACACGGTCGGCATCACGCGTCCCATCGTCAAGCACAATTTTCTGGTCAAAGACGCCAAAGACATGGCTGACATCATGAAAAAGGCATTTCACATTGCTCGCAGTGGCCGCCCCGGCCCTGTGGTCGTGGATGTGCCCAAAGATGTGTCATTCAACAAGGCGCTTTTTTCGGGCTATCCCGATTCGATTTCAATGCGTTCTTACAATCCCGTGCGCAAAGGCCATGGCGGCCAGATCCGCAAGGCTTTGCAGCTGTTGATGTCGGCCAAGCGCCCGTATATTTATACAGGCGGCGGTGTCCTGTTGAGCAATGCCAGTCCTGAATTGCGCGCTTTGGTGGACATGCTCAATGTGCCTGTCACAAACACCTTGATGGGCTTGGGTGCTTTCCCCGCCACCGACCGCCGTTTTCTTGGCATGTTGGGCATGCACGGCACGCTAGAGGCCAACAATGCCATGCAAAACTGCGATGTGTTGCTCGCCGTCGGCGCCCGTTTCGATGATCGGGTGATCGGCAACCCCAAGCACTTTGCTTCGGTAGACCGCAAAATCATTCACATCGACATCGATCCGTCGAGCATTTCCAAGCGCGTCAAGGTGGATGTGCCCATCGTGGGCGACGTGAAAGACGTTTTGACCGAACTGATGGGCATGATCCGTGAATCTGGCCTCAAGCCTGATCCGCAGGCCTTGGGGCAATGGTGGGAGACCATCGAAGGCTGGCGCAGCCGGGATTGCATGAAGTACGACAACAGCAATTCTGAGGTGATCAAACCGCAAAAAGTCATTGAGACCTTGTGGGAAATGACCAAGGATGTGGATGCTTACATCACCTCCGATGTCGGTCAGCATCAGATGTGGGCGGCCCAGTACTACAAGTTCAACGAACCACGCCGCTGGATCAACTCCGGCGGGCTGGGCACCATGGGCGTGGGCATCCCCTACGCCATGGGCATCAAACTGGCCAAGCCGGACAGTGAAGTCTTCTGCGTGACGGGCGAGGGCTCGGTACAGATGTGCATTCAGGAGCTGTCAACCTGCCTGCAGTACAACACGCCCATCAAGATCGTGGCTTTGAACAACCGCTATCTGGGCATGGTTCGCCAATGGCAGGAGATCGAGTATTCGGGGCGTTACAGCCACAGCTACATGGATGCACTGCCTGATTTTGTGAAGCTGGCTGAAGCATACGGGCACGTGGGCATGCTCATTGAGCGGCCGGAAGATGTGGAGCCAGCCTTGCGCGAAGCCCGCAGGCTCAAGGACCGCACGGTGTTCATGGATTTCCGCACGGACCCCACCGAAAACGTGTTCCCCATGGTCCAGGCAGGCAAGGGCATCACCGAAATGCTCATGGGCGTGGAGGATTTGTAATCATGAAACACATCATTGCTGTACTGATTGAAAACGAAGCCGGGGCTTTGTCCCGCGTGGTGGGTCTTTTTTCTGCCCGTGGCTACAACATCGAGTCCCTGACTGTTGCCCCTACCGAAGACCCCAGTCTTTCGCGCATGACCATCCAGACGGCTGGTTCTGACGATGTGATCGAGCAGATCACCAAGCACCTGAATCGCCTGATCGAGGTGGTGAAGGTTGTGGACCTGACCGAGGGCTCTTATACCGAACGCGAGTTGATGCTCGTCAAGGTACGTGCCGTGGGCAAGGAGCGCGAAGAAATGAAACGCATGGCCGATATATTTCGTGGCCGTGTGATCGATGTCACCGACAAGAGCTACACCATTGAGCTGACCGGTGACCAGACCAAGAACGACGCCTTTCTGGAGGCGATCGACCGCAGCGCCATTTTGGAGACCGTGCGCACGGGTGCATGCGGTATCGGGCGCGGCGAGCGCATCCTGCGCGTTTAAGCCCACTCATTGAACCTGTTTATTCCTAAGGAGAACCCTGTGAAAGTTTTTTACGACAAAGATTGTGATCTGAGCGTCATCAAGGGCAAGACTGTTGCCATCATTGGTTACGGCTCACAAGGCCACGCACACGCCCAGAACCTGAACGACAGCGGCGTAAAAGTCGTGGTCGGTCTGCGCAAAGGCGGTGCATCGTGGGACAAAGTCGGCAAAGCCGGTTTGACCGTGATGGAAGTCAACGATGCCGTCAAAGCCGCTGACGTGGTCATGATCTTGTTGCCTGACGAACAAATTGCCGATGTGTACGCCAACAACGTCGCCCCGAACATCAAGCAGGGCGCTTCGCTGGCCTTTGCCCATGGTTTTAATGTGCATTACAACCAGGTCCTTCCCCGTGAAGACCTGGACGTGTGGATGGTTGCGCCCAAGGCCCCGGGCCACACTGTGCGCAATACCTACACCCAAGGTGGCGGCGTGCCACACCTGGTCGCGATCCATCAGGACAAGAGCGGCAAGGCCCGTGCCTTGGCTCTGAGCTACGCCATGGCCAACGGTGGTGGCAGGGCCGGCATCATTGAAACCAACTTCAAAGAAGAGACCGAGACCGACTTGTTTGGCGAGCAAGCCGTTTTGTGCGGTGGTGCTGTTGAACTGATCAAGATGGGTTATGAGACATTGGTGGAAGCCGGTTACGCTCCCGAAATGGCTTATTTCGAGTGCTTGCACGAGTTGAAGCTGATCGTTGACCTGATCTACGAGGGCGGCATTGGCAACATGAACTACTCGATCTCGAACAACGCTGAATACGGCGAGTACGTGACAGGTCCTGAGATCATCAACGAGCAAAGCCGTGAAGCCATGCGCAATGCCCTGAAGCGCATTCAGACCGGTGAATACGCCAAAATGTTCATTTTGGAAGGCCGTACCAATTACCCGAGCATGACGGCCCGACGTCGTTTGACTTCCGAGCACTCCATCGAAGTCGTGGGCGCCCAACTGCGCGCCATGATGCCCTGGATTGCAAAGAACAAACTGGTCGACAAGACCCGCAACTGATCTGTGTAACAGGCAGCTTTGAAAAGGCCACTGCGGTGGCCTTTTTCAATGGTCACTCATGCTGGCTTAAACTTCGCTAATTGGGTTGGATCACTGAAACCCCCTACTGGAGCAGACAATGAACAACCGTACTGATAAATCCGAAGACACGGAAGCGCCAGCGTCGGCGCGCAAGCCTTCCAAGGGCATCTACATGCTGCCCAATATGATCACCCTGGCCGCCTTGTTTGCGGGTTTTTATGCGGTGGTCATGGCGATCAACGGCCGCTTTGACCTGGCCACGGTGGGCATATTCAGCGCCATGGTGCTGGACAGCCTGGACGGTCGTGTCGCACGCATGACGAACACCCAAAGCGCTTTTGGTGAGCAGATGGACTCTCTTTCCGACATGGTGTCCTTTGGTGCAGCGCCTGCGCTGATCGCTTATGTCTGGACCCTGAAAGAGCTGGGTCGTTGGGGCTGGATTGCAGCTTTCGTTTATTGCGCTTGTGCCGCTTTGCGCCTGGCCCGCTTCAACGTCAACACCGGCGTGGTGGACAAGCGTTACTTTCAGGGACTGCCATCGCCAGCCGCCGCCGCTTTGGTGATGGGCTTCGTGTGGATCATGTTTGAAAACGCTGTGCCTGCGAAAACGGTGGCCTGGGGCATGTTTGCCGTGTGCTTGTTTTCAGGCCTGACCATGGTGACCAATGTGCCTTTTTACAGTTTCAAGGACATGCACATGAAAAAGAGCGTGCCCTTTGCAACGCTGGTGTTGGTGGCCTTGGGCATTGCGGTGGTCAACATCGACCCGCCCACAGTCTTGTTTGCCTTGTTTGTGGTCTATGGCCTGAGTGGGTATGTGATCTATATCTGGCGCAAGGCCAAAGGCCAGCCCACCAGCATGATCAGCACCTCGACCGATGAGCCTGAAGAGCGTGGTTTGCACCAGTGATGTCAACTGCAAGACAGGCCGGCTTTTTGAATTGTGCTAAAGTGAACTTATGAATTTTTCTTTGCATGCTCTACTGCTACTGCCCAACGGGCGGGATGTGTAGCGCACGCAAACATTTTCCCAAAAGGCCCGTATGCCATCCGCAACGGGCCTTTTGCATTTTTGCTTGGACTTGCGGGTTATTGACCAGGAGTGAACATGGCTGACAAACTGATAATTTTCGACACCACCTTGCGCGATGGCGAGCAATCGCCTGGCGCCTCTATGACCCGGGATGAAAAGCTGCGCATTGCACGGCAACTGGAGCGTCTGCGCGTGGATGTGATCGAAGCCGGTTTTGCGGCCAGTTCCAACGGCGATTTTGAAGCAGTCAAAACCATCGCTGATTCGATCAGGGAAGCCACCATTTGCTCTTTGTCACGCGCCAATGACCGTGACATTTCACGTGCGGCCGAAGCCCTGAAAGGGGCTAACAGCGGGCGCATTCACACCTTCATTGCCACGTCGCCCCTGCACATGGAAAAGAAGCTTCGCATGACGCCAGATCAGGTGTTCGAGCAGGCCAAGCAATCGGTCCGTTTTGCCCGTAATCTGGTCGGTGATGTCGAATTCAGCCCGGAAGATGGTTACCGCAGCGATATGGACTTTCTGTGTCGCGTCCTTGAGGCCGTGATCACCGAAGGTGCCACCACCATCAACGTACCCGACACGGTGGGCTACGCCGTGCCTGAGCTGTATGGCGAATTCATCCGCACCTTGCGTGAGCGCATCCCCAACTCGGACAAGGCCATCTGGTCTGTGCATTGCCACAACGACCTGGGCATGGCGGTGGCCAATTCCTTGGCAGGGGTCAAGATCGGTGGTGCCCGCCAGGTCGAGTGCACGATCAACGGCCTGGGTGAACGGGCGGGCAACTGCTCGCTGGAAGAGGTGGTCATGGCCGTCAAGACACGGCGCGACTATTTCGGTCTGGACATCGGCATTGACACCAGCCACATCCTGGCCGCCAGTCGCATGGTCAGCCAGACCACCGGTTTTGTGGTTCAGCCCAACAAGGCGGTGGTGGGGGCCAACGCCTTTGCCCATGCCTCGGGTATCCACCAAGATGGCGTGCTCAAGGCCCGTGACACTTACGAAATCATGCGTGCTGAAGACGTGGGTTGGACCGCCAACAAGATTGTTTTGGGCAAACTCAGCGGCCGGAACGCCTTCAAGCAGCGCTTGAACGATTTGGGCGTGACCTTGGACAGTGAAACCGAAATCAACAACGCGTTTGCCAAGTTCAAGGAACTGGCCGACCGTAAGAGTGAAATTTTTGACGAAGACATCTTGGCCTTGGTGGGCGATGAGAGCGTTACCGCTGAAAAGGAGCAATACGGTTTTGTTTCCATGGCTCAACACAGTGAGACTGGCGAACGACCCCATGCTTCTGTGGTCTTCACGGTGCAAGGCAAGGAAGTCCATGCAGAGTCAGATGGCAATGGCCCTGTGGATGCTTCATTGAAGGCCATTGAGTCGCACGTCAAGAGTGGCGCCGAAATGGTGCTTTATTCGGTCAATGCCATCAGCGGTTCGACGGAAAGTCAGGGCGAAGTCACCGTGCGTTTGCAAAACAGTGGTCGCGTGGTCAATGGCGTCGGTTCGGACCCTGATATTGTGGTGGCCTCTGCCAAAGCCTACCTCAGCGCACTCAATAAATTGCAAAGCAAAGCCGATCGGGTCGCTGCGCAGGGTTAAAAATAATCCTTTAGAGGTATTATCTGGCTTCAATAAAGTCACGCAAGTCTTTGTTCTTGCGTGACTTTTTTTATTTGAGTACACTTGGCGACAATTACTTAATTCATTGATTCAAAATGCCCCTGATGCGATTCATTTCCCCGTTATCCCTGCATGTCTCCGGCCGATGGGCGCAAGGACTGGCGACAGCTTTCATGGCCGCGGTTTTGGTTGTGATGGCAACCCTGCCGACGGTGACGCTGGCCCAGGAGAAAAAAGGAACAGACAAGAAGCGTCCAGTGGCGGTGGCCAAAAAAGTCAATAAAAAGCCTGCTGCCAGCGCTAAAAAAGCCAAGAAACGGCCGGACGTGGCTGCCCGAAAAATGGGCGTTGTGCGTGCATCCTTCGGGCAAAAAGCGGGTCTTCATGCCTCATCTGACCCCTTGGATTTGAACTCCAGTGTGGCCCTTGTCATTGACCAGGAAACCCGTGAAGTGTTGTTTCGTAAAAATGACCATGCCGTGCTGCCCATCGCTTCGTTGACGAAGTTGATGACCGGTTTGGTGATCTCTGAGGCCCAATTGCCCATGGCTGAATTGATCGCCATTACCCAGGCGGATGTGGACACTGAAAAAGGCAGTTCATCCCGCTTGGCTGTCGGGACAGTCCTCAGTCGCGGAGATTTGCTTCATTTGGCCATGATGTCCAGCGAAAACCGCGCTGCGCATGCTTTGGGGCGCAGCTTTCCCGGTGGCGTGGAAACGTTTGTGTCGCGCATGAATGCTCGGGCAAAAGCTCTGGGCATGTCTGACACGCGCTACGTAGAGCCAACAGGCTTGTCCAGTCGCAATCAATCCAGCGCCAGTGATTTGGCTGTTCTGGTTGGCGCTGCCTACAAGGAGCCGGCCTTGCGCGAGTTGTCAACTTCACATGGTCGCGAGATTGAAGTGGGACACCGTACCTTGCAATACAACAACACCAACCGTTTGGTGAAAAGTGCGCAGTGGGATATTGGTTTACAAAAAACGGGCTATATCTCGGAAGCCGGTCAATGCCTCGTCATGCAGGCTCAAGTGGCTGGGCGCAAATTGATCATGGTGTTTCTGGACTCTACGGGCAAACTCAGCCGAATTGCTGACGCGGAACGTGTGCGGCGTTGGCTTGAAAAATCATCGGGTACCACCGGCATTCGGCATTCTGCTTTGGTGGAAAACCTGCCCGGTTGATGTGCCACCAGCTTCAAAAAGGCCTCATTGAGGCCTTTTTTTTTGGGCACAGTCTTTTATTGATTGCCGTGATGGCCCAGCGTACGGGAGATGCTGTTTGCCGTGGCCTGAAGCTTGGGCAGCCAGCCCTCGTCAAGGCGGTCGGCAGGTGCTGAAATGGACAAGCCCGCCAACAATTTGCCTTGGTCATCGTAGATGCCTGCAGCAATGCAGCGCACACCCATTTCCAGTTCTTCATTGTCTCGGGCTATGCCGTATTGGTTGACGCGTGCCAGCTCTCTTTCGAGAACCTGCAACTGCGTGATGCTGTTGCGTGTCTGACCCAGCAACCCGGTGCGGGTGGCATAAGACCGAACACGCAAAGGGTCATCGGCAGCCAAAAACAGCTTGCCTACCGAGGTCAAGTGCAATGGCGCCCTCCCGCCAATGGCTCGAACCACTTGCATGCCCGAACGTTCACTGTAAGCACGTTCGATGTAAACGATCTCATCACCTTGTCGCATGCTGAGGTTCACGGGCTGCTGGATGAGTTTGTGCAATTCCCGCATGGGGGTCAGCGCGGCATCACGCACGTTCAGACGTCCTTTGACCAGGTTGCCCAGTTCCAAAAGCCTCATGCCCAAGCGGTAATTACCGGCTTCGGGGCGGTCTACAAATCGGCCTGTGGCCAAGTCGTTCAGGATGCGGTGTGCTGTGGATGGGTGCAAACCCGTTTTTTCGCTGATTTCTTTCAGGGAGATCGCTTCCTCGCGGGAGGCCAGAACATCAATCAGCGAAAACATGCGCTCAATGACCTGGACCGTAGGTGTCGGCGTGAGGGTGGGGTCTTTTTTCATGGTGCTTCGTTACAGTATTTGAATCTTACACTGTGAAAAATACCGGCGTTCACCTCAAAGCCTGCCATTGCCCCTGAACCCTTATTTCGCAGGGTTTGAATTGGGATTTGTAGTTCATTTTGGGGCTGCTCTCGATCCAGTATCCCAAGTAGACATAGGGCAACTGAAGTTGTGCTGCTTGATCAATTTGCCACAGCACGCCGTAAGTGCCGTAGCTCGCGCGGTCTTCGGGGTCATAAAAAGTGTAGACGGCCGACAAGCCGTGGTTCAGGACATCCACGATGCAGATCATTTTCAGAAGGCCCAAAGAGCCTGTTTCAGCAGGCATTCTGAACTCGACAATGCGTGAGTTGACCCTGCTTTGCAGCAAAAACTGGTTGTATTGGTCCACGCTGTCATGGTCCATGCCGCCGCCTGGATGACGGCTTGTTTGGTAGCGCAAATACAAGGCGTAGTGGTCGGGATCGAACTGCAAGTCGAGCACCCGGACTTGAAGGTTCTGGTGGGTGCGCCAGGCTCTGCGTTGGCTGCGGTCTGGCTTGAAATCTTTGACCAGGACACGCAGGGGTTGGCAAGCCTGACAACCGTCGCAGTAGGGGCGGTAAGTGAACATGCCACTGCGGCGAAAGCCCTGTTCCACCAAGTCGGAGTACACCTCGTTTTGAATCAGGTGGCTGGGTGTCGCAACTTGAGAGCGTGCAGAACGATCAGCCAGATAGCTGCATGGGTAAGGCGCTGTTGCGTAAAACTGCAAAGCCTGGATGGGAAGTTCTTTGAGATGGGTCACGACGCGGTGTCCATGGACGTCAATGCATTCCAGTATAGGGTTTGCGTGCGCCAGTCGATGGGGGGCTTTTGGCATCCCTGCTGGACCAGCGCGAGAAATTCAGCACGGGGCATTTCTTGTGCGCCCAATGAGGCCAAATGTGGGGTGTTTTGTTGACAGTCGATGGTCGAAACGCCGTGCGTGCGGCAAACGCTGACCAGACTGGCCAAGGCCATTTTGGAGCCATCGGTCACCGTGGTGAACATGGACTCCCCGAACACAGCATGGCCCAAGGCCACAAAGTAAAGGCCAGCGACGAGCTCACCGTCGAGCCAGACTTCGGCGCTGTGTGCAAACCCCTCCCGGTGCAGGTCTTCATAAGCCGCCACCATGGCCGGAACGATCCAGGTGCCGTTTTGTCCCGCTCTGGGGGCGGAACTGCACCGTTGAATAACCTGGCTGAAGTCACGGTCAAAAGTCAGTTCAAAGCCGGGGTGAAGCAGCCAGTGTTTCAATGTTTTGCGCAGGGAGCGGCTGAACCTGAAATTTCCAACACGCAGCACCATCCGGGGGTCCGGGCTCCACCACAGCACGGGTTGGCCGGCACTGAACCATGGGAAAACGCCCTGACTGTAAGACGCCATGAGCCTTGCTGCAGAAAGGTCGCGGCTGGCAGCCAGCAAACCGGGGGCGGGCGATTCTGCACCCCAGGCAAGGTGTGGCTGGGGCAATGCTTCATCAACTTCGATCCAGCTTAATTCAGGCGTTTGGGCGGCACGTGGCATGGGTTGATTACACAATAAAAGGTCCATGGCACATGTCGCACTGGGTCTTCGGCTTGTATTTTTTCGGTTTATCCTCTTGCGCATGACATTGACGCGATTTATTGTGCGTTCCACCAAGGCGAATGCCTCTTCTCATGCCCCCTTCTTTTGACAATTGGCTGCGACCTGACTGGCCCGCGCCAGAGCACGTCCGCGCCCTGATGACAGATCGGCATGGGGGCGTCTCTGTTTCGCCCTGGGACAGCATGAATCTGGGTGACCATGTCGGTGACTTCGCGCGGAGCATTCAAGTTAACCGTCAACGCCTGCAGGACACCATGGGCACTCGGCCTGTGTTCTTGAAGCAAGTGCATGGCGTGGATTCGGTGCTGCTGGATGCGTCGAGCATGGACGGCACTGTGGCCGATGCATGCATCGCGGTGGGCGCAGGGGTCGCTTGCACCATCATGGTGGCCGATTGTTTGCCGGTGTTGATGTGCGATACAGATGGGCGCTGGGTGGCTGCTGCGCACGCGGGTTGGCGGGGGCTGGCAGGGGTGGAAGGAGTCGGGGTACTGGAGTCGTTGCTGGATGCTGGGGCATTGAAAGACAGCTCGCCACAAGACATTCTGGTGTGGCTTGGCCCTTGTATCGGTCCTCAAGCCTTTGAGGTGGGACCAGAGGTGAGGGCGGCTTTTTGCGCCTTCGACCCTTCTGCTGCCACTTTCTTCAAGCCCACTGCGGGTGAAAAGTGGCTGGCCGATTTGGCAGGACTGGCCCGGTTCCGATTGCAGCGCAGAGGGGTGAGCCGTGTTTTTGGCAATGACAGCCAGCCTGCTTGGTGCACGTTCACCCAGGCCTCAAAGTTCTTTTCGCACCGGCGTGACAGCCGCGTCCTTGGGCAAACCGGGCGCATGGCCGCTTGCGTTTGGCTCGACTCCTGACGCCTGGTCCGCTGGCTGCTTTGGCGCTTGTTCCGAAGCTTGCAGCCTGGCTTTGCGGCGCAAAGGCGTTCCCATGATGTACACCAGCAAAGACATGGGCAGTAGGCCATACAACAGGAAAGTGATGATGGCGCCCAATATACTTCCTTGGGTACTAAAGGCTTCAGCCAGGCCCATGAGCAAGGTGACATAGAGCCAGGCAATAACGATCAGGTACATTATTTTTGTCTTTGTAATTTAGGTGACAACAAATTGACAGATACTCGAATATTCAGGCATCAAAAAAACGATTCTTCAGGAGACAAGGCATGAGTGCATCCACGCCGGAATTTTGGACCCAAATGAGCGAGGGTTTTCAGCAAAACCTGTCCAAAAGCTGGGGGCAGGCGATGCAGCATTTTCAGACCATCGACTTGGGGGGGCTCAAGTCTGGCCCAGATGCGGCTGCACCACAACTCAAATTCGCACCCGAAAAGCTGCAAACGCTTCAGGGGCAGTATTTCAAAGACGCCTCTGATCTGTGGAATCAAAGTTTGCAAAATAGCCTGCAGGTCAAGGACCGCCGCTTTTCGGGCGATGCATGGGCAAGCAATCCGGCGGCGACCTTCAACGCGGCCACTTACTTGCTCAATGCCCGCACCCTCATGGGTCTGGCCGATGCCGTAGATGCCGATGAAAAAACCCGCACCCGCATCCGTTTTGCCATCGAGCAATGGGTCGCGGCTGCCGCTCCAAGCAACTTTTTGGCCTTCAATGCAGAGGCGCAAAAGAAAGCCATTGACACCCAAGGCGAAAGCATTGCCAAGGGCGTTAAAAACCTGATGCACGATATGCAGCAGGGCCATGTGTCGATGACCGACGAGAGCCTGTTTGAGGTGGGCAAAAACGTGGCCACCACCGAAGGCGCCGTGGTCTTTGAAAACGAGTTTTTCCAGCTGATTGAATACAAGCCCCTGACCGCCAAAGTCTTCGAAAAGCCCTTTTTGTTGATCCCGCCGTGCATTAACAAGTTTTACATCCTCGACTTGCAACCCGAGAACTCCTTCATTCGCTACGCGGTCAGCCAAGGCCACCGCACCTTCGTGGTCAGCTGGCGCAACCCCGACGAGTCCATGGCTCAGAAAACCTGGGACGACTACATTGAGAACGCTGCCGTCAAGGCGATCAGCACGGTGCAAGCCATCACGGGCGCCCCGAAAATCAATGCGCTGGGGTTTTGTGTGGGCGGCACCATCTTGTCCACGGCATTGGCTGTGCTGGCTGCGCGGGGTGAAAAGCCGGTGGCCAGTGCCACCTTCCTGACCACGCTGATCAACTTCACCGACACCGGCATTCTGGATGTCTTCATCGACGACAACTTTGTCAAGTACCGTGAAATGCAAATGGGCCAAGGGGGTCTGCTCAAGGGGCAAGACCTGGCATCCACCTTCAGCTTTCTGCGTCCCAATGACCTGGTCTGGAACTATGTGGTGGGCAACTACCTCAAGGGCGAAACGCCGCCGCCATTTGACCTGCTCTACTGGAACAGCGATTCGACCAACTTGCCCGGACCTTTTTACGCCTGGTACCTGCGCAACACCTACCTGGAAAACAACCTGGTCAAACCCGACAAATTGACCGTGTGCGGGGAAAGCATCGACTTGGGCAAAGTGGACTTGCCTGTTTATATATACGGCTCACGTGAAGACCACATCGTGCCGATCGGGGGCGCCTATGCCAGCACCAAAGTGCTGCCGGGCAAAAAGCGTTTTGTGATGGGGGCTTCGGGGCACATTGCCGGCGTGATCAACCCGCCAGCCGCCAAAAAACGCAACCATTGGTTGCGCGAAGATGGCAAGTTTCCCGCAGATGTCAATGACTGGATGGCGGGCGCCAAAGAAATCCCCGGCAGTTGGTGGACCGATTGGTCTGACTGGCTCAAGAGCCATGCAGGCAAGCCAATCGCTGCCCCCAAAACCTACGGCAAAGGCAGCCAATTCAAAGCCATCGAAGCGGCTCCAGGCCGCTACGTCAAAGCCAAAGCCTGATTTTCAATCGACTGGAGACTTAAAAATGGAAGACATCGTTATCGTTGCAGCAGCCCGCACAGCCGTGGGTAAATTTGGTGGATCCCTTGCCAAAACACCTGCCACCGAGTTGGGCAGCATTGTCATCAAGGCTTTGCTCGAACGCAGCGGCTTGCCCGTTGATGCCATTGGCGAAGTGATCATGGGCCAGGTTCTGGCCGCAGGTGTGGGCCAGAATCCCGCCCGCCAAGCCATGATGAAAGCCGGCGTTGCCAAGGAAACCCCCGCGCTCACCATCAATGCCGTGTGCGGCTCTGGCCTGAAAGCCGTGATGCTGGCCGCGCAAGCCGTGGCTTGGGGCGACAGCGAAATCGTGATCGCCGGTGGTCAGGAAAACATGAGCGCCAGTCCACACGTGCTCAACGGCAGCCGTGATGGCCAGCGCATGGGCGACTGGAAGATGACCGACACCATGATCGTGGACGGCCTTTGGGACGTTTACAACCAGTACCACATGGGCATCACCGCAGAAAACGTGGCCAAGGCCCACGGCATCACCCGCGAAATGCAGGACGCCCTGGCGGCAGGCAGTCAGAGCAAGGCAGCCGCCGCGCAAGAGGCGGGCAAGTTCAAGGGCGAAATCGTGGATGTGCTGATTCCCCAGCGCAAGGGTGACGCGCTGGTGTTCAACGCCGACGAATTCATCAACAAGAAAACGAACGCCGAAGTGTTGGCCGGTTTGCGCCCAGCCTTTGACAAGGCCGGCAGTGTCACTGCGGGTAACGCTTCAGGCATCAATGATGGCGCCGCTGCCGTGGTGGTCATGACGGCCAAGAAGGCCGCTGCTTTGGGCCTCAAGCCCCTGGCCCGCATTGCGGCCTTTGGCACCAGCGGTCTTGACCCAGCCCACATGGGCATGGGCCCTGTGCCTGCATCGCAAAAAGCACTGGCCCGCGCTGGCTGGAAAGCAGCCGATGTGGACCTGTTCGAGCTGAACGAAGCTTTTGCTGCGCAAGCTTGCGCCGTCAACCAGGCGCTGGACATCGATCCGGCCAAGGTCAACGTCAACGGCGGCGCGATCGCCATTGGTCACCCCATCGGCGCGTCCGGCTGCCGCATTCTGGTGACCTTGCTGCACGAAATGCAGCGCACCCAGGCGAAAAAGGGCTTGGCTGCACTGTGCATTGGCGGCGGCATGGGCGTGTCGCTGGCGGTTGAACGCTATTGAATCCCTGCGCCGGTCAAGCTGCGTGAGTTGGCGCACTGCTCAATTGATAAGGGCAGACAACCATGGCAGTTTGATCGGACTTCGATGATTTCACACCACTCATAACAAAGGAGACAAACATGAGTCAAAAAGTAGCTTACGTCACAGGCGGCATGGGCGGTATCGGTACCGCCATCTGCCAGCGCCTTCACCAGGAAGGCTTCAAAGTCATTGCGGGCTGTGGCCCGACACGTGACTTCAACAAATGGCTGGATGAACAAAAAGCCCTGGGCTACACCTTCCATGCCAGCGTGGGTAACGTGGGCGATTGGGACTCCACGGTAGAAGCTTTCACCAAGACCAAGGCCGAGCATGGCAACATTGATGTGCTGGTCAATAACGCCGGCATCACCAAGGACCGCATGTTCCTGAAGATGTCCCGTGATGACTGGGACGCCGTGATGAACACCAACCTGGACTCCATGTTCAACGTGACCAAGCAAGTGGTCGCCGACATGGTGGAAAAAGGCTGGGGCCGCATCATCAACATCAGTTCGGTGAACGGTGAAAAAGGCCAGGCTGGCCAGACCAACTACTCGGCCGCCAAAGCCGGAATGCACGGGTTTTCGATGGCATTGGCGCAAGAGTTGGCCACCAAAGGCGTCACGGTCAACACCGTGAGCCCTGGCTACATCGGCACCGACATGGTCAACGCCATCCGTCCGGACGTACTGGAAAAGATCGTGGCCACGGTCCCGGTCAAACGCTTGGGCAAGCCCAGCGAAATCGCCTCCATCATCGCCTGGCTGGCCAGCGAAGAGGGCGGTTACGCCACGGGTGCTGACTTCTCGGTCAATGGTGGTCTGCACATGGGTTGATGCACTTTTGTTGCCTGGCTTGTTGATACCAAGCGAGGCAATATCAAGCGCGCAGCACCCACAAAAAAACCCGCCTCGGCGGGTTTTTTGCGTCAGCTAACAGGCGTTCAACTGTTCGCTTGCTTGCCCGTGGACAACATTTGCATGGCCGATGCGATCAGGCCCGAGACTTCGGTCATATTGCCCGGCACGATCAGCGTGGTCTTGGCGTCTTGTGCCACCTTGGCGTACGCCTGCACGGCTTGTTCTGCCACTTTGAGTTGCACCGCCTGTTCGCCCCCAGGCTGGCGGATGGCGCTGGCGATGCGCTCGATGGCTTGCGCCGTGGCATTGGCCATTTCGGTGATGGCAGCCGCATCGCCTTGGGCCTTGTTGATGGCCGCTTGCTTTTCACCTTCCGAGCGGGCAATGAAGGCCTCTCGCTCGCCGGTGGCGATGTTGATCTGCTCCTGGCGGCGCCCCTCAGATGCCGCGATCAGGGCACGTTTTTCACGCTCAGCGGTAATCTGTGACTGCATGGCCAGCAAAATTTCTTTGGGTGGCGTCAGGTCTTTGATCTCGTAACGCAACACTTTCACGCCCCAGTTGAGCGCTGCCTCATCGATGGCTGCCACCACTTGCGCGTTGATGATGGTGCGCTCTTCAAAGGTTTTGTCCAGCTCCAGTTTGCCGATCACGCTGCGCAAGCTGGTTTGGGCCAGCTGTGTCACGGCGATGATGTAGTTGGACGAGCCGTAGCTGGCCAGTTTGGGGTCGGTGACCTGAAAGTACAAAATGCCATCCACTTGCAGTTGGGTGTTGTCTCGTGTGATGCAAATCTGGCTGGGCACATCGAGCGGGATTTCTTTCAGGCTGTGTTTTTGGATCACGTTGTCTACAAAGGGCACCACAAAGTTCAAGCCTGGTGTCAAGCTGGCGTTGAATTTGCCCAGCCTTTCGACCACCCAGGCTTCTTGTTGCGGCACGACCTTGACGGTCTTGACGATGAACAGGATCGCGATGATCACGAGGACGGCAGCGATTTCCATGGATTGATTTCCTTTGCAGTGTTGAGAGCAGAGTGCTCAAATTTTTTCAAGCACCAAGCGGTTGCCCACCATGGCCTGAATTCGGTAAATGCCTGGAGTGGCGGTCTGGCCCGGGGCCAGCTCAGCGGTCCAAGCCGCCCCCCTGTGCTTGACTTGTGCAGTGCCCAGCGCATCCCATGCCTCGACTTCGACCCTGGCACCCAGGTCCAAGTGTTGGTCGTTTGCTTCTTGTCGGGTCGTGGGTTGGCGCTTGCGCCATTGAGCCAGCAGCAATGCCCCAACGCCGCCAACGATGGCCGCAGTGACAAGTTGCATGTTTGTGCCGAAACCGGCCATCGCGGCCAAGGCTGCAGCCGCAGCACCCAAGCCCAGCATCAGCAAGTAAAAGGTGCCACTGGTCAGCTCAAAAGCCACCAATCCACCCGCCAGCACCCACCACATGGTTGTGTCATTCATGGCAGTCCTTTCTTTGAGAGTTTATGTATTGGCATGGCTGTATGTGTACCTTTATACGCCCACCCCATGGGTGATCACGCGGGTCCCGGCCAAATCCGGCACAAGCCAAGGATAATCAGCCCCCATGCCATTTCCCGATATTCAACGCTGGCGTCTGTCTGTTGCGCCCATGATGGACTGGACTGACCGGCATTGCCGATTTTTCCACCGCCTGCTGACCCGCCACACCTTGCTGTACACCGAGATGGTGACCACGGGCGCCTTGCGCCATGGCAGCGTGCAGCGGCATTTGCGCTTCAATGCAGAAGAACACCCGGTGGCCTTGCAACTGGGGGGCAGCGATGCGGCCGATCTGGCCCATGCCGCCAAGCTGGGGCAAGACTGGGGTTACGACGAAATCAACCTGAACTGCGGCTGCCCTTCAGACCGTGTTCAGCGCGGTGCATTTGGGGCCTGCCTCATGAACGAACCGCGCACCGTGGCCGATGGGGTCAAAGCCATGCTGGATGTGGTCGATGTGCCTGTGACGGTGAAGCACCGCATCGGCATCGACCGGATTGAAAGCTACGACTTTGTGCGCGATTTTGTGGGCACGGTCAGCGAAGCCGGTTGCAAAGTGTTCACGGTGCATGCCCGCAACGCCTGGCTCGATGGCTTGAGCCCGAAAGAAAACCGCGAGATCCCCCCGTTGCGTTATGAGTTGGCTTACCAGCTCAAAAAGGACTTTCCGGGGCTGGTCATTTCAGTGAATGGTGGCATCAAGACCAATGACGACATTGCTGCGCATTTGCAGCATGCCGATGGCGTGATGGTCGGTCGTGAAGCGTATTACAACCCTTGTTTGCTCAGCACCTGGGACGCCACGTTTTATGGCGACGCCCATGATGTCCCCAGCCGCGAAGCTGTGGAAGAGGCCATGGTCGTCTATATGGAGCGGGCCCATGCCGAAGACGGATGCCCTTGGTATGCCATTGCCCGCCACATGCTGGGTCTGTACCACGGGCAGCGGGGTGGGCGTTTGTGGCGACAGGTCTGGAGCGACCACAAGCTCAAGCCACTGGCGCCACGAGAAGTCTGGCTGCAGGCCAGGGCAGCACTGGCGCGGGGCGCAGTGGTGACCGATTAAAAAGGGGAGGCAATTGTTCGAAGCGTCTGGAGAGCCGCTTCGGGTGGCGCTCATTGCGCCGCTTGCAAGCCGTTCATGAAGTGCGCCGTCATGCGTTCGGCTGCCAGCTCGGGCTGACGCGCAGTCAGGGCCTGCAAGATGGCCCGGTGCTCGGTCAGCGACTGTTCGATGCGCCCTTCTTTGAGCAGTGAGCTGTGGCGGTTGAGTTTCATCACCTTGCGCAGATCGGCCACCACTTGGTCGCGCCAGCGGTTGTCGGCCAACTCCAGCAGGAGCATGTGAAAGGCTTCGTTGATCTCGAAAAAGCGGTCACGGTCATGGATGGCTTCTTCCAGGTCCTGGTGCAAGGCGTTGACCTTGGCCATTTGCTCGGCGCTGGCAGTTTGGGCCACCACCCGCGCGGCATCGGATTCCAGCAAGGCCAACAGGTGGTACACGTCGCGCAGGTCTTTTTCGCTGACTTCGGTGACATAAGCGCCGCGGCGTACCTTCATCGTGACCAGGCCTTCTGCGGCCAGAACTTTCAGGGCTTCCCGCATGGGGGTTCGGCTGATGCCGAGCGCTTCGGCGATGCGCAATTCGTCGATCCAGCTGCCGGGCTCTAGCTCGCGCGCAAAAATACGCTGCCGCAAGAGTTCGGCAACTTCTTCGTAAAGGGCGCGTGGCGCAAGAGACAAGGCAGACATGTTGTGATGAAGGCAGACTTTGACCGGGCTTGGATTAACCGCTTGGACCGTCGTTTCAGATGATGAATTGTAAGGCGGTTAAAATATTTTGCATCAATAATTATAAATCACAGCATTTGTAAGCCGGCCAGCAGACTCTAGCTGCCAAAATCCGGGCAAGCCATTTTTGTCTCGAAAGCACGCGCCATGACGTCCAAATCCTTTGAATTCTCAGCCTCCAACCTGGAGGCCTGGCAAAAAGCAGCAGCCAAGTCGGCCCCCGGTGGCGATGTCAATGCCCTGAACTGGAAAACGCCAGACGGCATCGTGGTCAAGCCCTTGTACACGGCTGCAGACACGGCCGTGCTGCCCTACGCCAACACGCTGCCGGGTTTTGAGCCTTTTTTGCGGGGCCCACAGGCCACCATGTACGCGGTGCGCCCCTGGACCATTCGCCAGTACGCCGGTTTTTCTACGGCCGAAGAGTCCAACGCTTTCTACCGCAAGGCGCTGGCTGCGGGGGGGCAGGGCGTTTCGGTGGCCTTTGACCTGGCCACCCACCGGGGATATGACTCCGATCACCCGCGTGTCACGGGCGATGTGGGCAAGGCCGGTGTGGCGATTGATTCGGTCGAGGACATGAAGATTTTGTTCAACGAAATTCCGTTGGACAAAGTCAGCGTTTCCATGACCATGAACGGCGCTGTGCTGCCGGTGTTGGCGGGCTACGTGGTGGCCGCCGAAGAGCAAGGCGTCACGCAAGACAAACTCTCGGGAACGATTCAGAACGACATTCTGAAAGAGTTCATGGTGCGCAACACCTACATCTACCCCCCTGAGCCATCGATGAAAATCATTGGCGACATCATCGAGTACACGGCCAAGAACATGCCGAAGTTCAACTCGATATCGATCTCCGGCTACCACATGCAAGAAGCCGGTGCCAACCAGGCACTCGAGTTGGCCTTCACGCTGGCCGATGGCAAGGAATACGTGAAAACAGCCATCGCCAAAGGCATGGACGTGGATGAATTTGCCGGTCGCCTGTCTTTTTTCTGGGCGGTGGGCATGAACTTCTACCTCGAGATCGCCAAGATGCGAGCGGCCCGCCTGCTGTGGTGCCGCATCATGAAGGGGTTCGATGCCAAGAACCCCAAGAGCCTCATGCTGCGCACGCACAGCCAGACTTCGGGCTGGTCACTCACCGAGCAAGACCCCTACAACAACGTGGTGCGCACCACCATCGAGGCCATGGCGGCTGTCTTTGGCGGCACGCAGTCGCTGCACACCAACTCGTTCGACGAAGCGATTGCCTTGCCCACCGAGTTCAGTTCGCGTATCGCGCGCAACACCCAGCTCATCATTCAGGAAGAAACCCACATCACCCACGTGATTGATCCCTGGGCGGGTTCTTACATGATGGAGTCACTCACACAAGAGATGGCCGACAAGGCCTGGACCATCATCGAGGAAGTCGAGGCCATGGGGGGCATGACCAAGGCCGTGGGCAGTGGTTGGGCCAAGCTGAAGATCGAGGCAGCGGCCGCTGAAAAGCAGGCCCGCATCGACTCCTGCAAGGACGTGATCGTCGGCGTGAACAAGTACAAGCTGGCCAAGGAAGACCCGATCGAGACCTTGTCGATTGACAACGTGCGTGTGCGCGATGGCCAGATTGAGCGGCTGAAAAAAATCCGCGCCACCCGTGACAGTGCCAAAGTGCAGGCCGCTCTGGATGCCTTGAGCGCTTCGGCCGAGTCGGGCCAGGGCAACTTGCTGGACCTGTCGATCCAGGCGGTGCGACTGCGTGCCACGGTGGGCGAAATTTCTGACGCGCTGGAAACCGCCTTCGGCCGTCACCGTGCCGACACGCAAAAGGTGACAGGCGTGTACGCCGCAGCCTACGACGACGGCGAGAACGTGGGAGACACCATGGAATACTGGAACCAGCTCAAGGCGGACATCGCCGCCTTTGCCGAAGCGCAAGGACGTCGTCCCCGCGTGATGATTTCCAAATTGGGCCAGGACGGTCACGACCGGGGTGCCAAGGTCGTGGCCACCGCATTTGCCGACCTGGGCTTCGACGTGGACATGGGACCGCTGTTCCAAACACCCGAAGAGTGCGCCCGCCAGGCAATTGAAAACGATGTGCATGCCGTGGGCGTGTCGACTTTGGCTGCTGGACATAAGACCCTCGTGCCCGCCATCATTGCCGAGCTGAAAAAGCAAGGTGCCGATGACATCATCGTGTTCGTTGGCGGCGTGATTCCGCGTCAGGACTACGACTTTTTGTACGAAGCCGGTGTCAAGGGCATCTATGGCCCCGGTACACCGATCCCGGTCAGCGCCAAAGACGTGCTGGAGCAAATCAAGAAGGCGATCAGGTGAACCCTGTGCAGTTGCTCGATGGCCTGCTGCACGGCAACGCTGCCGAGCAGCGCCGCGCCATGGCCAAAGCCATCACGCTGCTCGAATCCACCCGCTTGGACCACCGTGCACTGGCCGATGAGCTGCTCACGGGCATGCTGCCGCACACCGGAAAATCCTTTCGACTCGGCATCAGTGGGGTGCCCGGTGTTGGCAAATCAACTTTCATTGAAGCGCTGGGCTTGTTCTTGATTGGCCAAGGCCACCGCGTGGCGGTGCTGGCGGTGGACCCGTCGAGCACGGTGTCTGGCGGCGCCATTCTGGGTGACAAAACCCGCATGGAGTTGCTCAGCGTGCAGAGCCAAGCCTACATTCGCCCCAGCCCCAGCAGCGGCACCTTGGGTGGCGTGGCCGAAAAAACCCGTGAATCCATGCTGGTGTGTGAAGCCGCCGGCTACGACATCGTGATTGTCGAGACGGTCGGTGTGGGCCAGTCCGAGACGGCTGTGGCCAACATGACCGACATGTTTGTGCTGATGCAACTGCCCAATGCGGGCGATGACCTGCAAGCCATCAAAAAAGGCGTGATGGAGTTGGCCGATCTGGTCGTCATCAACAAGGCCGACATTGATGCGATCGCTGCCACCCGTGCCCAACTGCAGATCACCAGCGCCTTGCAACTGCTGGGCATGCATGGTGGCTCGGGTCACGCACATGCTGACACCACGCTGTGGCACCCCAAGGTGGTGCAGCTGAGCGCCTTGCTGAATCAGGGCGTCGACAATTTCTGGGCTGCCGTCAGTGAGTTCAAGGACCTGCAAACCCGCAATGGCCGATTTGCCCTTCGCCGCCAAAATCAAGCCTTGTCGTGGATGTGGGAGCGCATCGACGCGGGCCTCAAACAAAACTTCCGAACGCAAGCGCGTGTGCAAGCACTGCTGCCCGAACTCAGCCAACAAGTCGCAGCGGGCCAACTGGCAGCCTCAACGGCCGCCCGCCAACTGCTCAGCGCCTACCCAGGGCTGAATCCCAATCTTCCTGAAGAAAAGAAAGCGTAACCATGCAAGACATCAATGAGCAACTGGAAAATAAGCGCGCTGCAGCCCGCTTGGGTGGTGGGCAAAAACGCATTGATGCGCAGCATGCCAAAGGCAAGCTCACGGCCCGCGAGCGCCTGGAGGTCTTGCTGGACGAAGGCACCTTTGAAGAGTGGGACATGTTCGTGGAGCACCGTTGCACCGACTTCGGCATGCAGGACAACAAGATTCCTGGCGACGGCGTGGTCACCGGCTACGGCATGATCAATGGCCGCCTGGTGTTTGTGTTCAGCCAGGACTTCACTGTTTACGGTGGCGCCTTGTCTGAAACGCATGCCGAGAAGATCTGCAAGATCATGGACCAGGCCATGAAGGTCGGCGCGCCGGTGATTGGCCTGAACGATTCAGGTGGCGCCCGCATTCAGGAAGGTGTGGCCTCCCTTGGCGGTTATGCCGACGTGTTCCAGCGCAATGTCATGGCCAGTGGTGTGGTGCCGCAGATCAGCATGATCATGGGGCCATCCGCTGGTGGTGCGGTGTATTCCCCCGCATTGACCGACTTCATCTTCATGGTCAAGGACACGTCCTACATGTTTGTGACGGGCCCCGAAGTGGTCAAGACCGTGACCCATGAAGAAGTCACAGCCGAAGAGTTGGGCGGCGCCCTCACGCACACCACCAAGAGCGGTGTCGCCGACATGGCGTTTGAGAACGACGTCGAGGCCTTGCTGATGTTGCGACGCCTGTACAACTACCTGCCGCTCAACAACCGCGAAAAAGCACCTGTGCGCCCCAGCGGTGACCCGGCGGGCCGTCTGGACATGAGCCTGGACACCCTGGTGCCCGAGAACCCCAACAAAGCGTATGACATGAAGGAACTCATCGTCAAAACCGTGGACGATGGCGATTTCTTTGAACTGCAACCCGACTACGCCAAGAACATCCTGATCGGTTTCGCCCGCATGGAAGGCCAGACGGTCGGCATCGTGGCCAACCAACCCTTGGTGCTGGCCGGTTGTCTGGACATCAAGAGCTCCATCAAGGCCGCCCGCTTTGTGCGCTTTTGCGATGCGTTCAACATCCCCGTCATCACTTTCGTGGACGTGCCTGGTTTCATGCCTGGCACCTCGCAAGAGTTCGGCGGCATCATCAAGCACGGCGCCAAGCTGTTGTACGCATTCGCCGAGTGCACCGTGCCGAAAATCACGGTCATCACCCGCAAGGCCTACGGCGGCGCGTACGACGTGATGGCCTCCAAGCACTTGCGTGGTGATGTGAACTTTGCCTGGCCCAACGCCGAAATTGCGGTGATGGGTGCCAAGGGCGCTGTCGAGATCATCTTTCGTGAAGACAAGGGCGACCCGGAAAAACTGGCTGCCAAAGAAGCCGAGTACAAAGCCCGCTTTGCCAACCCCTTTGTGGCGGGCGCACGCGGCTTTATCGACGATGTGATCCAGCCGCACGAAACACGCAAACGCATTTGCCGTTCGCTGGTCATGTTGAAAGACAAAAAAATTGAAAACCCATGGCGCAAGCACGGGAACATTCCACTGTGATTGCCAAGGAGAAGAACAAGATGTTTACCAAAATCCTGATCGCCAACCGTGGCGAAATCGCTTGCCGCGTGATCGCAACCGCCCAAAAAATGGGCATCAAAACCGTGGCCGTTTACTCGGAAGCCGACAAGGAAGCACGGCACGTGTTGCTGGCCGACGAGGCTGTGCTGATTGGGCCTGCCGCTTCGCGCGAGTCGTACTTGGTCGCTGACAAGATCATTGCCGCAGCCAAGGCCACGGGCGCGCAAGCGATTCACCCCGGTTATGGTTTTTTGAGCGAGAACGCCGAGTTCTCCAAGCGCTGCGAAGACGAAGGCATTGCCTTCATTGGCCCGCGCCACTTCTCGATTGCCGCCATGGGCGACAAGATCGAATCCAAAAAGCTGGCGGGCGCTGCCGGTGTGAACTGCATTCCCGGTGTCAACGACGCCATTGAAACCGCAGAAAAAGCCGTCGAAATTGCCAAGGGCATTGGCTACCCCGTGATGATCAAGGCATCGGCCGGTGGCGGTGGCAAGGGCCTGCGCGTGGCCATCAATGACAAGGAGGCCTTTGAAGGCTTCACTTCTTGCCGCAACGAAGCGCGCAACAGTTTTGGCGATGACCGCGTGTTCATTGAAAAGTTCGTCGAAGAACCCCGCCACATCGAAATCCAGGTGCTGGGCGACAGCCATGGCAATGTGGTCTATTTGAACGAGCGCGAATGCTCGATCCAGCGCCGCCATCAAAAGGTGATCGAAGAGGCGCCATCGCCTTTCATCTCCGAAGCCACCCGCAAAGCCATGGGCGAGCAGGCCGTTCAATTGGCCAAGGCCGTGAAATACCAATCGGCCGGTACGGTGGAGTTTGTGGTCGGCAAAGACCAGAGCTTTTACTTCCTGGAGATGAACACCCGCTTGCAGGTGGAGCACCCGGTCACCGAAGCCATCACGGGCCTCGATTTGGTCGAGATGATGATCCGTGTGGCCGCTGGCGAGAAATTGCCGATCGAACAAAAAGACGTTCAGCGCAATGGCTGGGCGATCGAGTGCCGAATCAATGCAGAAGACCCGTTCCGCAGCTTTTTGCCATCCACCGGCCGCTTGGTCCGCTTTCAGCCGCCCAAGCAAACCATGTTCCAGGGCAACACCGCTGACCTGTATGGCGTGCGTGTCGATACGGGCGTGCAGGATGGCGGTGAAATTCCGATGTTCTATGACTCGATGATCGCCAAATTGATCGTGCACGGCAAAGACCGCAACGATGCGATTGCCAAGATGCGCGAAGCTCTGAACGGCTTTGTGATTCGGGGCATCAGCTCCAACATCCCGTTCCAGGCCGCTTTGTTGGCGCACCCCCGCTTTGTATCGGGTGACTTCAACACAGGTTTCATTGCCGAGCAATACAGCAAGGGTTTCCGTGCAGAAGACGTGCCGCATGACGACCATGACTTCCTGGCTGCACTGGCTGCTTTTGTGCGCCGCAAGTCACGCCAGCGTGCCGCCAACCTGAGCGGTCAGTTGCCGGGCTACGACGTCAAAATCGGCCAAGACTACGCGGTGGTCGAGCTGGGGCAGGGCGGTCAAAACCGTTATGTGTCAGTGCATGTGGACGAGTTCACCGGCAAGCCCGGTGTCGCGCAAATCACGGTCAACGGCAAAACCTACGTGATTGAAAGCAACTCCCGCTTGAACGACATCCGCATTGAAGGCATTTGCAACGGCAAGCATTTCACGGCACAGACAGAGCGCGGCACCGTGAAGAACCCGCTGGCGTTGCAGGTACAGCACAACGGAACCCGCATTGAAGCGCTGGTGATGTCCCCCCGCATGGCGGACTTGCACAAACTCATGCCGTACAAGGCCCCACCGGACCTGAGCCGTTATGTGCTCTCGCCCATGCCCGGTTTGCTGGTCGAAGTGTCGGTGCAGGTGGGGCAAAAAGTGCAGGCCGGTGAGCGTGTGGCCGTGATCGAAGCCATGAAGATGGAAAACGTCCTGTTTGCAACGCAAGACGGTGTGGTCAAAAATGTGGTCGCCGCCAAGGGCGAATCGCTCACCGTTGACCAGTTGATTGTGGAGTTCGAATAAATGACACGTCCCTTCAAGGTTTTGGGTGTTCAGCAAATCGCCATTGGTGGTCCTGACAAGGGCCGTCTGCAAAAGCTCTGGGTCGACATGTTCGGCCTGGAAGTGACCGGCACCTACAAGAGTGAGCGCGAAAATGTGGACGAAGACATTTGCGCCATCGGCAGCGGCCCGTTCAAGGTCGAAGTCGATCTGATGCAACCGCTGGACCCAGAAAAAAAGCCCGCCGTGCACACCACGCCACTGAACCACATCGGTTTGTGGATCGATGATTTGCCTGTGGCCGTGGAATGGCTCACAGCCCAAGGCGTGCGCTTTGCACCGGGAGGCATTCGCAAGGGTGCCGCCGGTTTTGACATCACGTTTTTACACCCCAAAGCGAACGAGGAGTTTCCGATTGGCGGAGAGGGCGTGCTGATTGAGTTGGTGCAAGCGCCGCCTGAAGTGGTCAGTGCTTTCGAAAAGCTGGCCAACGCCTGATTTCAGGCCGATCCCTTGCGTGCCTTGGCTTTGGCCAGCGCGGCTTCGAGGATTGCGCGCTTGCGATCGATTTCGGTTTGGGCGCCTGGCCCTGGAACGATCTTGGTGTGGGTGGGCAGATCTGCCAGTTTCATTTCGACCTGGGCCTGCTGGTGTGCGTTGTGCGCCTGCAGCTCAGTTTGCATGCGCGATTTGCGATCTTGGTAGCGCTGGCGGGATGTTTCGGCTTCTGCCGGTGACCAAGCCGCCCAGCCCGTGCGTTCGCCGGTCACGTTTTCCAGGGAAATGCAGTCTACCGGGCATACCGGGAGGCACAGTTCGCAACCTGTGCACCAGGGCTCGATCACGGTGTGCATCAGCTTGTTGGCACCTAAAATCGCGTCGGTCGGGCAGGCCTTGATGCACAGCGTGCAACCGATGCACCAAGCCTCGTCGATGATGGCCATCCGACGCGGGCCTTCGGTGCCGTGTTCTGAATTGAGGGGGATCACCGGTTGACCCGTCAGCGCTGCAAGCCGCTCAATGCCCGTTTGGCCGCCGGGGGGGCATTGGTTAATGGGGGCTTGCCCTTCGGCCATCGCGAGGGCGTAACTGGCGCAGTCGGGGAAGCCGCAACGCGTGCACTGCGTCTGAGGCAGTGCGTCGTTGAGCAATAGAAAAAGCGCCCGGGTTTCAGGCGCTGATCTTGTCGAAGCGGGCATGAACCTCAGGCTTTTTTCTTCGGCTCAACCCAGGTGGTCTTGACCGAGGCCTTGGGCTTGCTCACCGCTGTGACCTTGCTGGTTGCCTTTGCAGGGACTTTGACCACAACCGCTTTGGCAGTTGGCTTTTTGCTGGCCTTGGCCGCTGGAGTGCTTGCTGCTTGCGCTGATTTGGCGGTCTTCAAGGCCACAGACTTGGGGGCTGCAACCGGTGTCAACTTGACAATCGAGGCTGTTTTGCGTGAGGGCTGGGCTGCATGGCTCTTGATGAACTTGACCAGTTGGGGGTACACAATTTCTCGCCAGCGGCGGCCGCTGAAGATGCCGTAGTGGCCAGCGCCTTCCACTTCCAAGTGTTGGCGTTCGCTGGCCAGCACGCCGCTGCACAAGCCTTGGGCCGCACGTGTCTGGCCAGAGCCTGAGATGTCGTCCAGCTCACCTTCGACGGTCAGCAAGGCGGTGTGCTTGATGTCTTGAGGGCGCACACGCTCCACGCGGCCATCCACACCCTTGACGTCCCAGGTTCCGTTGACCAGCTTGAAGTCCTGGAACACGGTCTGGATGGTTTCCAGGTAGTAATCAGCGTCCATGTCGAGCACGGCGTTGTACTCATCGTAGAACTTGCGGTGGGCTTCGATGCTGGCGTCGTCACCCTTGATCAGGTCTTTGAAGTAGTCGTAATGGCTGGTGGCGTGGCGGTCGGGGTTCATGGCCACAAAGCCGGTGTACTGCAAGAAACCAGGGTAGACGCGACGCCCTGCACCCGGAAAATTGGCCGGTACCCGGTAGATCACATTGTTTTCAAACCAGGAAAAGCTTTTGTTGGTGGCCAGGTTGTTCACCGAGGTGGGCGATTTGCGCGCATCGATCGGACCACCCATCATGGTCATGGTCAGCGGGGTCTTTTCGCCACGGCTGGCCATCAGGGACACCGCAGCCAGGACGGGCACGGTGGGCTGGCAAACACTCACCACATGGCATTGGCCATAAGTGGCCTGCAGGTGGCGGATGAATTCCTGCACGTAGTTGATGTAGTCATCCAGGTGAAATTCACCTTCAGACAGAGGCACCAGGCGGGCATTTTTCCAGTCGGTGATGTACACCTTGTGGTCGAGCAGCATGGTTTTGACGGTATCGCGCAACAAGGTGGCGTAGTGACCAGACAGGGGCGCAACGATGAGCACGGCAGGCTGGGCCTTGAGCTGGGTCAGGGTGGCCGAGTCGTCTGAAAAGCGCTTGAAGCGGCGCAGCTCGCAAAAGGGCTTGTCGATCTCGATGCGCTCGTGAATCGCCACGTCGGTTTTGTTGATCTTGACGGTCCGAATGCCGAACTCGGGTTTGACATAGTCTTTGCCCAGGCGGTGCATCAGGGCGTACCCGGCGGATACACGTTGCGCCAAAGGCGTTTGTGCCACGGGGTTCATGGGGTTGCTGTACAGCTTGGCCGCAGCCTGTGCCAGATCGGAAAAAGGTTCCATGATCGAGCGTTGTGTTTCGAAGATCTGGTAAAGCATGTGGCAGTTTCCGTGGGGAGCAATATGGTGCGGTGCAGCAATACTACAGGACTCAAGTGATTATTTATGGAGTACCAACCCTAATCGGCAGTCACATTCCGGACCGACCAAAAAAAAACCGCCCCTTTTGGGGCGGCTGAAAGCTTGATGTCAGTCAAGTTAAACCACTTTGGCAATCGAGGCGCAGACGTAGTCGATATTTTTGCTGTTCAGCGCAGCCACGCACATGCGGCCTGTGTCTGTGCCATACACACCGAATTCGTTGCGCAGACGCACCATCTGCTCTTTGGAGAGGCCCGAATAGCTGAACATGCCGATTTGGCTGGTGATGAAACCCATGTCCTGCGTCACGCCTGCGGCTTTGAGACCATCAACCAGCTTTTGGCGCATGGCCTTGATGCGAACTCGCATCTCGCCCAGTTCTTTTTCCCAAAGTGCACGCAATTCGGGGTTGGTCAGCACGGCGGCGACCACTGCGCCACCGTGGATGGGCGGGTTGGAGTAGTTGGTGCGAATCGCAATTTTGAGCTGCGACAGCACGCGGGAGGCTTCTTCCTTGTCAGAGGCGACCACCGACAGGGCGCCCACGCGCTCGCCATAAAGGCTAAAGCTCTTGGAAAAGGAGGTAGAGACAAAAATGTTCAGCCCCGCAGCCACAAATTTGCCGATCACGGCGCCGTCTTCGGCAATGCCGTGCCCGAAGCCCTGGTAGGCCATGTCCAGAAAAGGGGTCAGGCTACGGGCCTTGACCACGGCAATCACCTGGTCCCACTGCGCATCGGTGATGTCGTAGCCGGTCGGGTTGTGGCAGCAGGCGTGCAGCACGACGATGGTGCCTGGGGCTGCGGCATTCAGGCTGGCCAGCATGCCTTCGAAGTTAACGCCGCGCTTGGCGGCATCGTAATAAGCATAGGTGTCCACTTTGAAACCGGCATTCATGAAAATGGCGCGGTGGTTTTCCCAGCTTGGGTCAGAAATCAGGACCGTGGCGTTGGGGCTGATTTTTTTCAGGAAGTCGGCGCCAACCTTCAGGCCGCCGGTACCGCCAATGGCCTGCACGGTGGACACGCGGCCGGACTTGACCACATCGGATTCGGCACCAAACACCAGCGCCTTGACAGCGTTGTCATAAGCCACGATGCCGTCGATCGGCAGGTAGCCACGCGCTGTTGGGCTGGCCATCATGGCTTTTTCTGCGGTTTGCACGCATTCCAGCAAAGGCAGTTTGCCGTTGTCGTCGTAGTAAACGCCCACGCCCAGATTCACTTTTTTGGGGTTGGTGTCGGCATTGAACTGTTCGTTCAGGCCCAAAATCGGATCGCGCGGGGCCATTTCGACGGCGGAAAACAGAGACATGGAAAGTCCTCGGATTGTTCATGGGTGGCAGGAATCCCGATCCTCGGTTAGGCTTTCGGGTTGTCCCTGATTTTAACGGTCTGCCCGCCGGGTTTGACCAGAGGTTGTTTACCCAAGATGTCCAATGTGTCCAAAGTCTCAGTTGTTGAATCTGTATCTGAAGCTGATCCCTATGCCGAGGGGCAGTTTTTAAGCTACCCCGATTCGCCATTCGAGCTGTTTCAGCCCTACCCGCCAGCCGGCGACCAACCGGCGGCCATCGATCAACTGGTGGAAGGCGTTCACGACGGCGAGGTGTTTCAAACCCTGTTGGGTGTGACTGGATCGGGCAAGACATTCACCATGGCCAATGTGATTGCCCGTCTGGGGCGCCCCGCCATTGTTTTTGCGCCCAACAAGACGCTTGCCGCCCAGCTGTACAGCGAATTTCGGGAGTTTTTCCCCAAGAATGCGGTCGAGTATTTCGTCAGTTACTACGACTATTACCAGCCTGAGGCCTATGTGCCCCAGCGCGATCTGTTCATTGAAAAGGACAGCGCGATCAACGAGCACATTGAACAGATGCGCTTGAGTTGCACCAAAAGCATCATGGAGCGGCGTGACGTGGTCATCGTGGCCACGGTGTCGGCCATTTACGGTATTGGCGAGCCCGAAAGTTACCACCGCATGATCATGACCCTGCGCACCGGCGACAAGCTGGGCCAGCGCGACGTGATCACGCAGCTGATCCGGATGCAGTACCAGCGCAACGACACGGAGTTCAGCCGGGGCAAATTCCGGGTGCGGGGTGACACGATCGATGTTTTCCCTGCTGAGCATTCAGAGCTGGCCATCCGCATTGAATTGTTTGACGACGAAATCGAGAGCCTGCAACTGTTCGACCCACTCACCGGGCGCATCCGCCAGAAGATCCCTCGCTTTACGGTCTACCCCTCCAGCCATTACGTCACCCCGCGAGACAAGGTGCTGGCTGCGGTTGAAACCATCAAGGTGGAACTGGCCCAGCGCCTGAAAGAGCTGGTGGGCATGGGCAAGCTGGTGGAGGCGCAGCGCCTGGAGCAGCGCACGCGGTTTGATTTGGAAATGCTCTCCGAAGTGGGTCACTGCAAGGGCATTGAAAACTACACCCGGCATTTGTCGGGCGCAGCTCCTGGCGATCCGCCCAGCACGCTGACCGATTACATGCCATCTGACGCCATCATGTTTCTGGACGAGAGCCACCAGATGATTGGCCAGCTCAACGCCATGTACAACGGCGACAAGGCGCGCAAAACCACGCTGGTGGAGTACGGCTTCAGGCTGCCCAGCGCGCTCGACAACCGCCCGCTCAAATTTGAAGAGTTTGAAAAGCGCATGCGCCAGTGCATTTTTGTGTCTGCCACGCCCGCCGATTACGAAAAGACCCATGCCGGCAAGGTTGTCGAACAGGTGGTGCGCCCCACGGGGCTGGTCGACCCGCAGGTTGAGGTGCGTCCGGCCACGCACCAGGTGGACGATGTGCTGCAGGAAATCCGCATCCGCGCCGAAAAGCACGAGCGTGTGCTGATCACCACCCTGACCAAGCGCATGGCCGAACAGTTGACCGATTACCTGAGTGACAACGGCGTCAAGGTTCGCTATTTGCACAGCGACATCGACACGGTCGAGCGGGTTGAAATATTGCGCGATCTGCGCTTGGGCGCTTTCGATGTGCTGGTGGGCATCAACTTGTTGCGCGAGGGACTGGATATTCCCGAAGTCTCGCTGGTGGCGATTCTGGATGCCGACAAAGAGGGGTTTTTGCGCGCCGAGCGCAGCCTGATCCAGACCATCGGCCGGGCGGCGCGGAACATCAATGGCCGCGCCATTTTGTACGCCGATCGCATCACCGAGTCGATGAAAAAAGCCATGGGCGAGACCGAGCGTCGCCGCCTCAAGCAAATCGAGCACAACAAGTTACACGGCATCACGCCGAAAAGCATCGTCAAAAAGGTGAAAGACCTCATTGACGGCGTTTACAGCGAAAAGTCTGGCAAAGAGGCCGAACGCCTGGAGCAGGCAGCGCTGCAAAAAGCCAAGATAGAGGACATGAGCGAAAAAGACATCGCCAGGGCCATCAAGCAACTTGAAAAGCAAATGATGGAGCACGCCCGCAATCTGGAGTTTGAAAAAGCCGCTCAGGTGCGCGACCAACTTGGTATCCTGAAAGAGCAGGCTTTTGGTGCCGATGGGGGCGACAACATCGTGCCCTTGATTCGGGCCTGAATAACCCCTTTACTTGACTGTTTTAATCGGGATTGATCTATACTTGACTTGTTTAGTCGGGAACCTGCTCAGGCAGGTGAACGATCAAGTTTCATCTACTTCAGGAGTCTGCCATGCGTTTAACCACCAAAGGCCGTTTCGCCGTCACCGCCATGATCGATTTGGCTTTACGCCAGGATGCGGGCCCAGTGACATTGGCCGCCATCAGCCAGCGCCAACAGATTTCACTGTCTTACCTCGAGCAGCTCTTTGGCAAGCTTCGTCGCCACAATCTGGTCGAGTCCACCCGAGGCCCTGGCGGTGGCTACACCTTGGGCCGCAAATCCACCGAGATCACCGTGGCCGACATCATCTTGTCGGTGGACGAACCCATCGATGCCACCCATTGCGGCGGCAAGGAAAACTGCCATGGCGGCGAAGGTCGTTGCATGACACATGACCTGTGGGCTTCGCTGAATTCCAAAATGGTCGAATTTCTTGACTCGGTGTCGCTGCAAAAGCTGGTGGATGACCAACTGGCCAAAGGCTTGGTGGTCGAGCAAAAGCCCAGCTTGCGCCGCGCCATCTCCCCCATGCCGATCAGCAAGCCCATACGCCTGACAGGCCCCAATTCAGTGTTTGACCTGGGCAACGTGTTTGCCAAATCCTGATTGAAAAGCAGTACCCACCATGACCACGCCTCACTTTCCCATTTATCTTGATTACGGCGCCACCAACCCCTGCGACCCTCGGGTGGTAGACGCCATCGTTCCTTGGTTGCGTGAACACTTTGGCAACCCCGCATCGCGCACCCACGCCTGGGGCTGGGAAGCCGAAGCAGCCGTCGAAAAAGCCCGTGAAAACGTGGCCGAACTGATCGGTGCCGATCCCCGTGAAATTGTCTGGACCAGCGGTGCCACCGAGTCCAACAATTTGGCCATCAAAGGCGCAGCGCATTTTTACAAGTCGCGTGGCAAACACCTGATCACCGTCAAGACCGAGCACAAGGCTGTTCTCGACACCATGCGTGAGCTGGAGCGCCAAGGCTTTGAAGTCACCTACATGGACGTGCAGGCCGATGGTCTGCTCAACATGGACGCGCTCAAGGCGGCGATTCGCCCGGACACCATTTTGATCAGCGTGATGTTCGTCAACAACGAAATCGGTGTGATCCAGGATGTGACCGCGATTGGCAATCTGTGCCGTGAGAAAGGCATCATCTTTCACGTCGATGCCGCGCAAGCCACGGGCAAGATCGAGATCGACATGACCCAGTTGCCCATCGATCTGATGAGCCTGGCCTCGCACAAAACCTACGGCCCCAAAGGCATTGGCGCGCTGTATGTGCGCCGCAAGCCCCGTGTGCGCCTGGAAGCGCAAATGCACGGTGGTGGCCATGAGCGCGGCATGCGCTCGGGCACCTTGCCCACACACCAGTGCGTGGGCATGGGCGAGGCCTTCCGCATTGCCAAGCTGGAAATGGCCCAGGACAACGCCAAGGCCCGCGCCTTGCACGACCGACTGATCAACGGCCTCAGCGACATGGAGCAGGTGTTTTTGAACGGTCACGCCACCCAGCGTGTGCCGCACAACGTCAACATGAGTTTCAATTTTGTTGAAGGCGAATCGCTGATCATGGGCATCAAGGGCCTGGCGGTGTCGTCGGGTTCGGCCTGTACCTCGGCCAGCCTCGAGCCAAGCTATGTGCTGCGCGCCTTGGGCCGCAGCGATGAGTTGGCACACAGCAGCTTGCGCATGACGATTGGCCGATGGACTTCCGAAGAAGACATCGACTATGCGATCAAAACCATCCGCGAGAACGTAGCCAAACTGCGCGAGCTGAGCCCTTTGTGGGAAATGCACCAAGACGGCATCGATTTGAGCACTATTCAGTGGGCAGCCCATTGAATGGACGAATTTGCGGGACAGATTTTTGACGCTGTTCCCATCTGACTTAAGGAGAAAACACCATGGCATATTCTGAAAAAGTGGTTGACCACTACGAGAACCCCCGCAATGTCGGCTCTTTTGACAAGGGCGACGACAGCGTCGGCACGGGCATGGTCGGTGCGCCCGCATGCGGCGATGTGATGAAGCTGCAGATCAAGGTCAACCCGAAAACCGGCGTGATCGAAGATGCTCGCTTCAAGACCTATGGCTGCGGCTCGGCCATTGCGTCCAGCTCGCTGGTCACCGAATGGGTCAAGGGCAAGACCCTCGACGAAGCGGCGGCCCTCAAAAACAGCCAGATCGCCGAAGAGCTGGCGCTGCCGCCCGTCAAGATCCACTGCTCCATCCTGGCCGAAGACGCCATCAAGGCCGCTGTGGACGACTACAAAAAGAAACACCTGAACTGACATGGCCATCTCACTGTCTGCTGCCGCAGCCCGGCATGTGACCCGCTACCTGGCCAAACGTGGCTCGGGTGTCGGTGTGCGCCTGGGGGTCAAGACCACTGGGTGCTCTGGACTGGCTTATAAGCTGGAGTATGTGGACGACATCTCCCCTGAAGACGTGGTCTTTGAAGGCCATGGCGTCAAGGTGCTGGTCGACCCGAAAAGTTTGGCCTACATCGATGGCACCGAACTCGACTTCGTGCGTGAAGGCTTGAATGAGGGGTTTCGCTTCAACAACCCCAACGAACGTGACCGCTGCGGTTGCGGCGAATCGTTTCGCGTGTGATCAGCCTGCAAGCCAACGATTTCGAGCTGTTTGATGTGCCTGCGCAGTTTGCGCAGGACAGGGCACTGCTCGATGCCCGTTGGAAGCTGCTTCAGCGTGAAGCCCACCCTGACCGCTTTGCCGCCGAAGGCGCTGCCGCCCAGCGTGTGGCCATGCAGTGGTCCGTGCGCATCAACGAGGCATACCAGAGACTGAAAGACCCGCTCAAACGCGCAGCATATTTGTGCGAACTGCAAGGCGCTCCCGTGCAGGCCGAGAACAACACAGCCATGCCAGCCGCGTTTTTGATGCAGCAAATGGCCTGGCGTGAAGGCTTAGAAGACACCGAAAGTGCTGAGGGCTTGGAAGCCCTGGCGGAGCAGGTCAGTGCCGAGCAGCGCCGGGTTCAACTTGAACTGGCCGACCTGCTTGACCAAGCCAAAAAACCCGAACTGGCCGTGGGGCAGGTGAGGGCGCTGATGTTCATTGAGCGCTTCATGCAAGAAGTGAACGCTAAACTTGACCGATTGAATTGACCTGAACCGACAGACCATGGCGCTATTGCAAATTTCCGAACCGGGCCAGTCGCCCGATCCTCACCAGCGCCGCATTGCCGTGGGCATTGATCTTGGCACCACGCATTCCTTGGTGGCCTCGGTGCGCAATGGGGTGGCCGAATGCTTGCCGGACGACGATGGCCGGGTCATCCTGCCGTCGGTTGTGCGCTTCATGCCTGGGCAGGGCCGCCAAATCGGGTTTGATGCGGTGCAGGCCGCAGCCACCGACCCGGTCAATACCATCGCTTCAGTCAAGCGTTTCATGGGGCGTGGCCTCAAGGACATCGCTGACCGCAGCAAACTACCCTACCAATTCACAGACAGTGATACGGGCATGCTCAGCATCCAGACGGTGCAAGGCCCCAAATCGCCAGTGGAAGTCAGCGCCGAAATTCTGGCCACCTTGCGCTACCGTGCTGAAGACACGTTCAACGACGACCTTTACGGTGCAGTGATCACCGTCCCCGCCTACTTTGACGACGCCCAGCGCCAAGCCACCAAAGACGCCGCCCAACTCGCGGGCCTGAACGTCTTGCGGCTCATCAACGAGCCCACTGCCGCCGCCATTGCATACGGCCTGGACAATGCCAGTGAAGGCGTTTACGCCGTGTTCGACCTGGGTGGTGGCACGTTCGACATCTCCATCTTGCGCCTCACACAAGGCGTGTTCGAGGTGCTGGCCACGGGCGGCGATTCTGCTTTGGGTGGCGACGACTACGACCAGGCGCTGGCCGATGCTGCGCTGGCGCTTCAGCCTGGATTGTTGGCCGTGACCGCAGAAGACAAAACGCTGCTCAAGGCGGCCTCCCGTGCGGCCAAAGAGGCTTTGACAAACGCCGAGTCGGCTTCACTGGATGTGCCCTTGTCGGCCGGCAAGTTGTCGGTGCAAATGAGCCGTGCAGACTTCGAGCTGGTGACGCAATCCCTCACGGCCCGCTGCATCACCGCTGTGCGAAAAGCGCTGCGTGATGCCCAGTTGACCAAATTAGAGATTCAAGGTGTGGTCATGGTTGGCGGCTCCACACGCATGCCGCAAATTCAGCAGGCTGTGGCCGACTTTTTTGGCCAGGCCCCACTGAACAACCTCAACCCAGACGAAGTCGTGGCGCTGGGTGCGTCCATCCAGGCCAACCAGTTGGCCGGTAACAACGCGGCCGGCGAAATGCTGTTGCTGGATGTGATCCCGTTGTCACTGGGCATCGAGACCATGGGGGGACTGGTCGAGCGCATCATCCCGCGCAACCAGACCATCCCCACCGCCATGGCGCAAGACTTCACCACCTACCAGGACGGGCAGACCGCGCTGGCCCTGCATGTGGTTCAAGGTGAGCGCGATCTGGTGCAAGACTGCCGCAGTCTGGCCCGTTTTGAGTTGCGTGGCATCCCGCCCATGGCCGCTGGCGCCGCCCGTATCCGGGTGACCTTCACGGTGGACGCTGACGGTCTGTTGAGCGTGGGCGCCAAAGAGCAACTCAGTGGCGTGGAAGCGCACATCGATGTCAAGCCCTCTTATGGCTTGAGCGACGATCAGATCGCCACCATGCTGCAAGAAAGCTTCACCACAGCGCAAGCCGATATGAAGGCCCGCGCGTTGGTCGAGGCGAGGGTGGACGCCGACCGCATGCTGCTGGCCACGCGCAGCGCCCTCCAATCAGATGGCCACTTGCTGCAAGCCGATGAGCGCAACGCCATTGATGCCCTGGTGGCCACTTTGCAAGCCGCTGTGCAAACCGAACAAGAGGCCCAAGCGCTGGAAGACCTGACCCAGGCATTGGCCAAAGGCACCGAAGCCTTTGCTGCTGAGCGCATGAACCACAGCATTCGAAAAGCTTTGGCAGGCCAAAATATCCAAGCCTTGTAAACGCCTGATCTGACCCGAATTCAAAAGACACCTATGCCCGTCATCAAAATTCTCCCCCATCCCGAATACTGCCCCAGCGGCGCAGAAATTACCGCACCAGCAGGCACCAGCATTTGCGAAGCTTTGCTGGACAATAAAATCAACATTGAGCACGCCTGCGACATGAGCGCGGCCTGCACCACCTGCCATGTGGTTGTGCGCGAGGGCTTCAAAAGCCTGAACGAAATGCAAGAGACAGAAGAAGACCTGCTTGACCGCGCTTGGGGCCTCGAGCCCAACTCTCGCCTGAGTTGCCAGGCCTTTGTGGCCAAGCAGGATCTGGTGATCGAGATTCCGCGTTACACCATCAACCACGCCAAAGAACTTCACTGAACTGCGAAGCAAAAAAACCATGCGCCAAATCGTTTTAGACACTGAAACCACAGGCCTTTCAGCCGAAGGTGGCGACCGCATCATCGAACTCGGTTGCGTTGAACTGTATGCCCGCAAGCTCACTGGGAAAAACCTTCATTTTTACTTCAACCCAGAGCGTGACAGCCACGAAGATGCCCTCAAGGTGCATGGCATCAGCAATGATTTCTTGCGGGACAAACCCAAGTTTTCCGAGCTGGCTGAAGAAATTTTGAACTACCTCAGTGACGCCGAAATCATCATCCACAACGCTGCGTTTGACGTCGGTTTTCTGAACAAGGAGTTGGAGCGTGTAGGCAAGAAGCCACTGAAGGCCTATGTGGACAACGTGATCGACACGCTGGCCATGGCCAAGGAAATGTTCCCAGGCAAGCGCAACAGCCTGGATGCCCTGTGCGATCGTCTGGAGGTTGACAACTCGGGCCGCACCCTGCACGGCGCCTTGCTGGATGCCGAGTTGCTGGCCGATGTGTACATCAACATGACGCGCGGCCAGGAAGCCCTGCTGATTGACGCGGGCGATGCCCCCAGCGATTCGAAAACTGTGTCGGTCCAAGTTGACCTGAGCCAATTCACTTTGCCCATCGTCTTGGCCAACGCGCAAGAACTTGCCGTCCATGAAGATGTTTTGACCCAACTCGACAAATCCAGCGGTGGGCAAACTGTCTGGCGCCAAATCCAAGTTGCGTCAGCTTGAGACGTCAATTCTTGCTTGTCAGACGCCAGTTAGTCATATTTTTCATGCAATAATATTGGTCTTCGCTGAGAAGCGTGGGGCGATTAGCTCAGGGGTAGAGCACTGCATTCACACTGCAGGGGTCGCAAGTTCGAAACTTGCATCGCCCACCAAAAATTCCCAATGAAATCAAGCACTTAGAGGAAACTCTAGGTGCTTTTTCTTTGGTTCAAAGTAGTATGGTCCGGGTTTACTACTTCTCATAGATTTTTCGATGTCTTTTCATAGATTTCGGAACAGTCAAACAACCCCATTTCAATGAGTCAACTGTGACGCCAGCATGGTGTCAATGCTGCATTGATTTTTGCCTCTGCTCAGACGCAGCTAGCGCTGTGCTCAACTTGAAAAAAACGCTACGTTTGTTTTGAAGCGACACCTGCTATCAGCCCAGCGAGCCCAAGAAAAAACGCTTTGTAGGGCTTTTTTGATGCCCGCACGGGTGCCAGCTGCAAAGGAGCACTGCCTTAAGCAGACTTTGCGCGCAAACATTCGCTAAAGGCTGGGAGCGGACCATTACCTAGTGCATATGACCGTCGGTTGCCGCCTTAGGGATCTACTTGTGGCACCATATTGATCATGACCAGCAGACCCAGCGCACTCTCGAAATTGCCAACTCCTGGCCAAGAGCCTCCCTCACTCAACGAGGAAGCTTATCGCCGCATTGAGGAGATGATCGTGACTCTTGAGCTCGCTCCAGGCAGCGTGGTGTCGGAAGCCATGCTCAGCGAACGCATTGGCATTGGACATACGCCGATCCGTGAAGCTTTGCAGCGTCTGGCGCGTGAACACCTTGTTCAGATCCTGCCCCGTCGTGGGGTGGTAGTGACCGCCATCGACGTGGGTCATCAACTCCAGATCCTAGAGACACGACGCGAACTCGACCGCTTGATCGCTCGTTCTGCAGCCACGCGTGCCACTCTGGCTGAACGCGAAGCCATGGCAGCTGTCGCACATGGCATGGAAGCTGCTGTGAAGTCTGAAGACCTTGTGTCATTCCTGCAGTGGGACAACGAAATGAACAGGCAGTCTGCACTAAGCGCTCGAAACATGGTGGCTGCTGCGGCCGTGTCCGCCCTTCACTCGGCCTCACGGCGTTTCTGGTTCTACCATCATCATGGCCAAGTCAACGCGACACTGCGTCTGCATGTGGCCCTTGCACGTGCGATGGCCTCCGGCAAACCTGAGAAGGCTGCCGATGCCAGTGATCGGGTGATTGATGATCTATTTGATTTCGCCCACAGGACCCTGATTACCCGTACTTGACAACTGGCATGCCAGTCACATACCATGAACTCCTGTTTAAGGAGTTTGCCTGTGCGCCTCACCCATCTGCAGATCGAAACCTACCACCGAGATGGATTCATTACCCTCGATGGCCTTTTTTCCGCCTCCGAGGTAGCGGCCATGAGAGCCGAGCTTGAGCGAATTCAAGAGATCGAAACGGATCACCTGGTACGGGAAAAGGGCAGCAATGCTGCCAAAACTATCTATCGGGTCCACGAGGCGGATGGCCCTACGGCTTCACCGGTGTTTCATGCCGTCTCGCGTACTTCACGCGTGCTCGAGCCCGCGCAGGATCTGCTTTCCGAGCAGCAGTTGTACATCCATCACACGAAATGCAATTTGAAGACCGCCATTGACGGCTCGGTGTGGGCGTGGCACCAGGATTACGGAACCTGGAAGCGAGATGGCATGCCTGAGGCACGTCCAACTACTGCGCTGGTCATGTTGGACGAGCCCACAGAGATGAACGGCTGCTTGTACTTTATTCCGGGCAGCCACAAGGAGGGCAGTCTGGAGCCTGAATTCAACGAAGCTACGGGCTACAAGTTTTATGTGACGCCAAAGGACAAGCTGTTAGAAATCATGGCCCGCAGCCCCGAACCAGTGGCGATCACTGGCAAGCCCGGCACCGTGGTGTTCTTTGACTGCAACATCCTGCACGCCTCGGGACATAACTTGTCCCAGCACAATCGTTGGGCGATTTATGTGGTTTACAACCCGGTAACCAACCGGTGTCGCGATGTTCCCAACCCACGGCCTGATTACGTCCGGTCGACCAATACAAAACCACTCATCATGGGAAGCGAGCACATTTTCTCGCTTGAAAGCTCGACGCAGGAGGCCCGATGAATATCCGTCATCAACGCATCCTCTCCCCTGAACAGATCAGGGATTACCACGATACGGGTTACCTCAATCTCCGACAGGTACTTGATCCCAAATTGCTTGCGAGGCTGATCGCGACCACTGAGCGACTGTACGATGAGGGCCGATCACTCCAGCAAAAGTCGAAACATTACGACCTGGAGCCTGCGCATACCGCCCAGGCGCCGCGCATACGGCGAATCTCCAGCCCGACCGAGCTTGATCCGGTCTACGTTGCAACTGCTTTTGAGTCGATTCTTGGTGACATCGCCGCAGACCTGCTTGGTGGAGCGGTCAAGTTTTACCACTCGAAGATCAATTTCAAACTGCCTCATGGAGGTGCAGAGATTGGCTGGCATCAGGACTGGCCGGTGTTTCCTCACACCAACACCAATCTTGTCGCTCTGAGCGTACCTTTGAATCCGTCCCGCGCCATCAATGGCTGCCTTCAGACGATCCCCGGCAGCCACAAGTTGGGGCCGCGCAGTCATTGGGAAAACGGCATCTATAAACTCAATTGCAACCACACGATGACGCGGGAAGACTTTGAGAACGTAGTCGACAATGAGCTGGATGTGGGAGATGTGGTGGCACATCACGGCCTCGCAGTGCACGGCTCCAGTCAAAATCGCTCGGACACCTTGCGCACGACCTACATCATTCAGTACGCCGCTGCTGACTCATTCGCCTATACCGCACCCGTTGTAGACAGCATCCATCGCAACCAGATGGTCAGGGGCGAGCCGGCTACCCATGCACGCGTGGAAGCTGGAGTGATCGAATTACCGCCGGATTTCTCGGCGGGATATTCAGGCATTTACGCTTTGCAGACGGCAGGTAAGAGCTAGGGCTTTTCGATGAGTACATCGGTGGAGCCACTTCGAGCTATCGGCCGCAACCACTGCATAGCCGTCGTCAACTCTGACTCTTTACTCCCAAGGCCGTGGCCGACGTTTGCTCTGCAGTTCACCCACGTTCATCTCCCCTTGCAGTGGTGCAGCGTAGAAGCGGTCAATCATCTCGGGGCTAGTTCGGGCATTGCGAGCCAAGGTCAAGGTGTCAACGGTACGGCCAAACATCAACCGGAACATGATGCTGCTGTGGCGCAGGCTGTAAAGCGTTCTGGTTTCTCCTGCAGTACTCAGCTTCAAGCCTGTGACTTCCAGCACGATTTCAAACTGCCTTGCCAGCAGCTTCATGGCGTTGTCGCGTGATGCCGCTTCTGGCATGAACACATAGTCCTCGGGGTGAATGTCGCGACCAAGTTCCAGCACCTGTCTGCGCCTGATGCGTTCATACACTTTCACAGCCCATGGCATGGTGGTGATGGGAAATGTGTGCCCCTTGCTGGGTGGCAAGCTGAGCCGCAGGTATGTCCACTCCCGTCGAATGATTTCCACATGCTTGTGCTGCATGTTGCGAATGTCAGTAGGGCGGATGTAGCTGTTGACCATGAACACGATCAAGTCCGCCAAGTCCTTGGTCATCTCGATGCGCTTGATCAATCGGTCAGAAGGTCCCAACTTGCCACCAGGCTCGCAAAAGTAGGATCCCTTGGTTTCTTCGGAATGTGCCCGCCATTCAACTTTCTTGCCAGCCAGTTTTTTGGCCACCTTGGTAATTTCTTTGTATTCACCCACGTTGAACCAGCCTCGCGGCTTGTCCTCAATGCCAACCTTGGGAAACTCGGGGATGTGCTGGATAAAGCTGTGTCTGGCCGCGTGCTGCAAAACTTTGCGCGTGAGGCCCATGTAGGCACCCAGCGTGCTCACACTCAGCTTGGGCACTTGGTTGGACAGCTTCTGCAGAAATTCGTCCAGCATCTTGTAGTTGATGCTGAGCACATCCGTTTGACCGAAAAAGGGCAGGATGTGTTTGTCGTAGCGCAGCTGCATGTTGTCGTAACTGATCTTTGACAGTTGGCTTCGGTTCAGCTTGGCTAATTCACTGTCCATCAGCATCTTGGTGGCCTTGGCGAAAGTCACAACTTCTGCAGCGTTGACCTCGATGGGCAAGCCTTCAAAGTTGCCACCCCTTATGCGAATGGTGATGTCATCGTAAAAGCGCTTGGCCGCTTCCAACGCGTCACGCTTGATTTCGGTCTTGGTGGTGCGCTTGAAGATGTGGCTCTCGGCGTAATACCTGACCCACCAGTAGCTGGACGCTGGAATTTTGAAGATCACCAGCTTGCGTGGGTACCCTGGAATTCGCGTGATGGTTTCCTTGATGGGCACAGACCTGTGCCTTTCGTGTGAGTCGGGTTCAATGGCGCGTGGCATGTCAATTTCTCGGCTGTATTCATAAAGTTTGTTTTCTGAACAGCTGACCAGTCAACCTGAAAGGGGCAGGGCTCGGGTTGATCTGTGGCTTTTAAACGATCAATCTCTTAAAGAATCGCCCTGCAAATTCGGCAATCATTTGCAGGACGTTATTCACACGGTTTCAGCCTCATCTTCAGGTTCGGCAGAAGATGCTTTCTTGAAAGGTGAGGCGACCTTCCATCGGTTTGACTCGTACCAATCAAGAATGGCTTTTTCGATGATGGCCAGTTGCGCATCACCGTAGCCTTCAAGTAAGTTGTTCAAGGATGTCACATCAGGCTGCAATAGAGTTATGTCTGTGAACCCCTTTTCAACAGCAGTGTTCCTTTGATCTTCAAGGGTTCGGGACATGTATTGAACCGACTGAATCATTGAATGGATTTCGTAAAAATGATCGATGAGATTGGCCAGTTGATCAAAATTCTGCTCAGTCAGATTGAAGCCTTCAATGACTTCAGCGTCGTACTGAAGTTTCATAAACAGATTGGAATGAACTTCGGCCACGGTGATCAAAAAATCTGAGCTGCGAAAGTCCGATTGCTTCTTTCCCGTCTTTTCTATTCGGGCAACAATTCCCAGTAGGTCTGTTAGCCGATGAATGCTGTTGGAGAAATTGCCTCTGCTCTTGTAGTACCTGCCGTCTGGAATCGACAAGATTCTTTTCAGGTCTTTCAACTTGGGAAGTTCAGTGTCGAAGTGGGCCTTCATCAAGATCACAGTGGCTTTACCACGGGGTCCTAAAAATTCGCTCATTGGGTTCTCCTGGTTTTATTTCAAGTTGGGCGGATTGATCCCCAGACCCTCATCGGCTGGGGATCAGGCTTGCAGTTAAAACATGGCTTCTTTAACCGTCACGCCAGCGACGTTTGCATTCATAGGCGCATTGATCATGGCTTCTGGCTGCACAGTTGAGTTGAGGGCAGGCAGTCCCGCAGGCTGATAACCCTTGTCACCCGGTTGCATGCCCCAACCGGAGGTGATGCCCCATTTCTCGCGCAGCACATCCAGTTTGTCTTCCATGCTTTTCAAGTCGTCAGAAAGGCTGGCTTCAGCCACCATGGCGAGGATCTGGGTTTCCATTGCTTCATTGAGCCGGATAAAGCGAACCACGCGGCGCTCGTGTCCCATGGGGTTCACGCACACTGCGAATTCAAAGGTGCCTTCCTTTTTGCCTTCGCCCACGGTGTTGAGCACGAACTTGTCCTCCACCTGAACCACGGTGTCTGCAACCTTGGCATTGGCCAGTAAGATTTTGCGCAGCAGTTTGGTCTTGGCCTCCTTGTGTTCCTTCACAGCCTTGGCTGTGCCTGCGTCCTCCTTGGTGGCTGTGATCTTGGCAATGCCACCCCGGTCCTTGATGTAACCAGGCAATTCAGTGGCGTCCAAGTTTTCCTCGTACGCCACCTGCAGAACCTTCGAGTAGTTGTAGGCTGTTTGGCGATCGGTGGGCAGGATAAAGCGCAACACCGTGGTGATCCAAGGTGTGTTGATCTGGGTCTTGATGTCGTGCTCGCTTTCCAGCCGATCGCGCATGCGCTGCAGGATGTGATCTTTCAAAACGGATTCATTGATTTGCAGCGCATAGCTGTAGATTGCACCCAGCAGTGCGTACAACTCTTTTGTGCCGCGCACTACGTAGGTCTCAACGTACTGATTGTTCATCTTGGCCAGGTTCTGGGCCTGACCGAGGATCATGTCCACCTGCACTTCGTTGGCGCTTTTGTCACTGGGCCGGCGCTTGTCTGAGCCACCTAAGGCGCGGTTCATCAACAGACCAAAGGAAAACTCATCCACTTGTGAGGTGGTTGCCGGGGTATCGACGGGTGCCCCATTTGCTGCGGGTGGGGCGCTGTTTGTGTTTTCTAAGTTCATTTCAAACTCCTGTTAAATTTCATAACCATGGGTTCCGTCGACCAGAATTGGTGCGACACGCTGAGGTTAGGTTTTGGGACAGGGAGTCAGTTCCTTTTTTCGAGGGGTTCGAAAAAATGAAGTTGGAAACTCAGATATCTGCTAGTGGTGTAAAGCCATTGATGCAGGCAATTGCTTCGGGTGGCATGACCGCCGCTGGGAGTGAGCCATTCATTTATGGCGGCTACTTGGAAGTCTGGTTTCGATGTCTGAAGCTGTCCAAGCAGTACATTCAGAACTGCCGAACTGGGATCTTTGGTTCACAGGGGGCGGCCACTACCTTTAAGCTATTCGGTTGCCTTGAGCACTGCACATTGCGAGAGTGGTGGCATGAGCGAGGCTGCGAAAACTTTGGGCGCAGTATGGCTACATTCAAAGTTCGGTTGGTTGTGGCTCAGCGAAAAAAGACCAGTTGCCGAATCACTATAGACGCCGATGACGAAACACCTACGGAAATGGTCGGCGAAGAGGTCAGTTTTCTGGTTCAGCAGATGAGACTGCTTGAGGGGCAAAGTGGCATGCTTTCTTCGGCACCCAAAGCATGGTCAATTTACAAAAGCCGAATCACACCCGAAGCCATCAAGCTACACCTGGATGTACTGGAGGCACATGACACCATCAAGCACAGCGCTCCAAGAACCAAGTTGTGGCGAATCGGTGAACAGATGCGTCTCAATCCCAAGGCCATGACCAGATCCGGAGACTCTCCCAACGAGCAAACTGCTAAGCACATCACCATGGGCCAAACAGTCAGCGAGATGGTCAGGAAGGGGCAGGGCTTGGTGGCAAATGCTTGCGAGGGTGTCTTCCCGAGGTATTGATGACCTCACCAGCTGATTAAAACTACGCACGCTGCTAACACCAAAGCGTGTTCTCGAAACGCTGATCCCCATCCTGTATTTTTGAACAGTTCTAGTGGCTCTTAGCGTGAGCCCCGATGGTTTCACTATGGTGGTTTGATAACTTTGAGGACCACCATGACTGCCTTCTCAAACCGTGAGGCGTGGCTGCTTGCAGCTGTTCAACTGCTCAAACCTATCTTTGCTGCAAAAAAACACCTTGTTCCGGAAGACTGTCAGGTCTCATGCGGATTTGCCAGCACTGGAACGCGCAGTCACCACATCGGGCAGTGCTGGTCCCGCCGCAGCAGCACCAATGAAAGAAATCAAATCTTCATTTCCCCAGCCCTGGGTGACCCTGTCCAGGTTCTAGACACACTGGTTCATGAATTGGTCCATGCTGTTGATAATTGCGAGCACAAACACGGCAAAGAGTTCAAAAAGATAGCTTTGAGCATCGGTCTTGAGGGGCCTATGCGCAGTGCCGGTGCAGGCAAAGCACTCAAAGAGGAATTGGCCAAAATAGCTGACGCTTTAGGACCCTATCCGCATGGGCAATTGAAGGTCCACCATGTCCGAAAGATCTCCGCCCCACGTCCCCGTGCACGTTGCAAAAGCTGTGGCTTTGAGGTGCCCATGTACAAAAAGTTCCTGACCTTTGGGCCGCCCTTGTGCCCTCAGCACAAAACAGTGATGGAACAGGTTGGCCCTTGGGAGGACTGAATTTCTCCCAATGAGTCCAACTAAAGGGCTTTGAGGCGTTGATGGGCTCAGTTTTCCTGAGATTCAAAGGGACTTCCTCATGAATGCATGATTTGCCGCCATCTCAATCGGTTTACCGGGTTTTCATCAGAACCGCAGCCACAATAGCCATTAAAAAATCACTCCCAAGCTCATGATCCTTGATGAATACCCACTCAGTGACGAGATGCTGGCCTTTTGTAAGGCCGCAATAGAGGACATGCCCGATGCTCTCTTGGTCAGTGGCGCGCGAAAAATGCCGGATTTGTTCAAGGGCCTTAAACAGGACAAGCCCAATATAGAAATGCTGCAGCAGCGGGTGCTGGCCAAGCTGCAACTCAAATCACCCCCCCCGCCCATCCTTGACATCTTGCGCACGGCCACTTTGTCCGAAGCGCTGGTAGACGTCCTCAGTGAAAAAGCGCTGCAGCAAGGCCTGCCCGCCCTGTTGGACCACTTTGGCCCTGTACCTATCCTTACATCCATGCTGCTGGATACCCGCGACAGCATTCGGAAAATGGCCCACGAAGAACTGACCAAGCCCAGCAAAGACGCTGCGAAAGCCAAGCTTCAAGAGCAAGATACCTTCAAGCACCGCTTCAAACCGCTGATCGACACCCTGCGATCAGTGCTGCAAGACACTCCTTACCAAGCGCCCGCACCTCGAACATCATTGAGCACCGCCAAGATCGCTGCGCCCGCCCTCAGCAAAGAACAGCAGGAACGCGATATTCTGGCCAGTACGCCCTACCGCCAACTCCAAAAGGAGCGCAATGCCCTGGTTGCAGAACGTGACAAGCTGCAAACCCTGAACACCAAACTGGCCACCGACCTTGCTGGCCAAACCAGCCGCGCCAACGCCCTGGGTAGTGAGCTAGATGCACTGCAAAGCCTATGGCGTACCAGCATTGCGCAAGGTATTGCAGATGGATTGCAGCACCGCCTGGCTCCCTGGCTGGACTCCAGCGAAAGCCTGGCCCAAAGCCTGCCTGCCAGCCAAAACGCCCTAGAGCGCGCCCAACAAGTACTGACCCGGCAAGCGCAACAGGACAAGCGTTACGGCACTCGCGCCCAAGTCACCGAAGAACTGGCCCAAGCCCGCAGCCTGCTGGCCGCACTCCAAACCGCCCAGCAAGAATCCCTGCGCCCATTGCCCCAGCTGGCCGATGAAATCCGGGCTCTGGCCACCAACATTGCCAGCACCGAAGCCCGCCTGAACCAAACCAGCCTGCAGCCGCAAGCCCCCCAACTGCGGGCATTGGCGCAGTCCCTGCACACCTTGCACGATATTGACGCCCTGCAAAACCACAAAAAAACGCTGGAACGTACCATGTTGGCTGAAGCCTGGGGCCTGCCCCTGTGCCAACAAGCCTATGCGCTCATTGACCGCCAGGCCATGGCCATCTATGCCGAACACCACCACGACCCCAAAGACATTCCACCACCCGTCACGCCCACGCAGCACCTGGCTGACTGCCTGCTGCACGCCCGGCCTTGCCGCCTGCTGATTGACGGCCACAACCTCTTACCCAAACTCAAGCCCCTCATTGGGGCCAGTTATTTCAAAGCAGGGCAGGGGCCAACCGCCCAAGCCCGCGCCTTGCTTATTGAGCGGGTCAAAGCCTTGACCGACTTGCACCCGCTGCTGCAAGCGGACATTTGGTTTGACAGCCCCGACGACCAACACTGGAGCGAAACCGACAACCTGAGGGTTTGGTTTTCTGGGGGGCAGGGATCTGACCGCGCCGATGGCCGGATTCTTGAAAGCCTTCAATCCGAGGTTTATAGGGGTACCCAAACCACCCGCCTGGTTGTTACCGAAGATCGCGACCTACTCGTAAAGGCGCAAGCAAGGGGAGCGATTGGCGTATCCCCGCTGGAGATGTGGGCGATGGTGGCTTAAAGCAGTAATAAAGAAGTAATATTAAGTCTTTGAGTTTTGCAAATTGGCTTGTTCCAAAACCGTCAAAACCTCTGAAGGTAAGGGCATTTCTCCCTCCAATATTGGATTTTCCTCAGGTAAGCTCATAGACAATTTATGTTTTCTACGAATAACCAAAAGCCGCATGTCCGACCGCCGCAATGATCTGCTCACCCAATACGGTTTCCGGTTTGGGACAAATGGCCCGCACGCTGCCCGGACCATGATGCTGGATGACTTGAAGGTGCTGCTTTCTGCGGTTCCGCAAGAGGCCAATGAACCCGAGTACGCCCATCAAGTTATCGATTTGAATGTGCTGGGCAAACCCACCAAAAAGGCGAGAGAACTCGCGTACAGGCATCTGGTCACCTTGTATGGACTGGATCCCAAATTTCCTTTGTTTCGAATGTTTCGCCGTCTCTGGGCTGCCGACGAGCAAGCTCAGCCGGTGTTGGCATTGACCGTGGCCCTTGCCAGAGATCCATTGTTGGCTGGTACTCAAGAATTCATCTTGCAAAAACATGACGGTCAACATGTGAGCCGTGAAGACCTTGAAGCGCTTTTGGTGCAGTCCCACCCAGACCGCTTCAGCCCAGCTTCATTGAAATCATTCGCTCAAAACGTCAATGGCACTTGGACATTTGCTGGGTATTTGTCGGGTCGTAGTCGCAAAACACGCTCTCAGCCAGTCATCACGCCAGCCAACGTAGCCATGTGCTTATTCATGGGGCACTTGCAAGGCATGTCTGGTCAGCGCCTATTTACTTCCAGTTGGTGCAAGCTCATTCCCGGCTCAGAACAAGACATTGAATCGCTGACGAATGCTGCTTATCACCGCGGGCTGATCGTTTTTCTCAATGCTGGGGGCGTCAAAGAAGTGCGTTTCTCAGACAGCTTGACCCCCACAGAAGACCAAATTCGCCAGGAACTAGCCCATGAGCTCTAAAGTCAGCAAACTGGCCGCCACCTACAAACAGCACCTAAGCGTGCCTTGGCAAGAGGGTATTGCGGGCATTCAGCGTGTCATCTTTGCGGTCTATGACAAGACAGATGAACTGCGCCTGCGAGCGAATGTTGGTGAATTCCAGCTGGCCACGCAACAAGCCCAAAAGAAATGGTTGTTGATTGATGTGACCAACGCCTTTCCAGAATGGATGGCCAAGCAAGAGTACCGCGACGCCTACTTTGAATCTCCTGAAGACTTGGCCGGTTACCAAACCGGTGAATTGACGCAATTCGTCAATGAGTTGATCGATCAGCTCAAGCAACAGATACAGCAAGCATCCGACAACAACACCGTCGTGGCGTTGCTGGGAGTTGGAAGTCTATTTGGCCTGGCACGGGTGTCTACCGTTGTTGAAGGCATCAAGGATGTCATTCAGGGCCGACTATTGGTCTTTTTCCCGGGTGAACATCACCCCGATAGCCACACCTACAGACTGCTGGACGCACGCGACGGCTGGAATTACCTGGCCATTCCGTTGACCGCCAACGAATCGAACTGAACAAAACCTAAAGAGCAATGACCATGATCAACAGGGACATTTACAACAAAGCACCGCAAGACAACCGCTTGGTGAACAACGGTGTGGCTGAAGTATCCGAGGACCATTCCGAGGCGGCTCAGTCGATTTTGCGCTATGAACTTGAAACCTTTGTGTGCGACGGTCAGTACGAAAAAGGAATTGAGACCATCTTGGACAAGTTCTTGATGAACTTGAGCTCGAAGACCGAGCAGCCAGGCGTCTGGGTCTCTGGCTTTTACGGCAGCGGTAAATCCCATTTGGCCAAAATGCTCCGGACTTTGTGGACTGATTACACATTTGCGGATGGAGCAGCCGCAAGAAGCATTGCCAAATTGCCAGATGGCGTCATTGAGCACCTGAAAGAACTCACGACACAGGGCAAACGTCTGGGGGGGGTACATGCAGCTGCGGGCAAGTTGGGTGCTGGTGCGGGCGACAAAGTGCGCTTGGCATTGCTGAGCATCATCTTCAAGTCCAAAGGTTTGCCTGAGCAATACAACCAAGCGCAGTTTGTGCTCTGGTTGCAAAAAGAAGAACTGGTCGACAAATTACAAGCAGAGCTGAAAACAGTGGGTAAAACTCTGGAGCAAGAACTGCCGCACATGTATGTGTCTGGGCACTTGGCCAAAGCGCTTTTGAAGGTCCAACCAGACCTGGGGTCTTCCGAAGCGGATGTTAAGCAAATATTGAAAGCGCAATTCCCGCAGGTCACCGACATCACCAGCGAACAAATGGTCGCAGCCATTGAGTCCACCCTGTCAAATAACGGCAAGTTCCCCTTGACCTTGGTGGTTTTGGATGAAGTGCAGCAATACATCGGCACCGATGCAGAAAAGGCTTTTCAAATCCAAGAAGTGACCGAGACACTTTCCAAGAAGTTCAATGGCCAGCTCTTGTTTGTAGGCACGGGCCAATCGGCCCTTTCTGGCATGCCCAATTTGCAGCGACTTATGGGTCGCTTTCCAGTGCAAGTCATGTTGGGCGACTGGGACGTTGAGAACGTTACTCGCCAAATCATCCTGGCAAAGAAGCCATCAGCACAACCTCAGATCGAGACCATTTGGCGAGCCAACCTTGGCGAGATTTCTCGCCATTTACGTGGTACCAAGTTGGAGCATGTGACTGAAGACGAATTACAGATGACTTCGGATTACCCGCTCCTGCCTGTCCGCCGTCGTTTTTGGGAGCGTATCCTGCGCACTATTGACACCACGGGCACCGTGTCACAGTTGCGGAGCCAATTGCGTGTGGTGCATGAGGCTGTTTTAGCCACCGCCAATGAGCCTTTGGGTCATGTGGTTTCTGGTGACTTTTTGTATGACCAAATTGCTCCCAACTTGGTATCGACAGCCCAGTTACCCAAAGAGGTTTTTGAGAACGTCCAAAAATTCGCTGCTGGTGATGCAGACAGTCAACTCAAAGCCAAACTGCTCAAGTTGATTTACCTCATCAACAAACTGCCAGCCGATGCGGCAGTGGACTTGGGCCTCAAAGCTACCGAAGAAGTATTGGCCGACCTGTTGGTAACCGATCTTTCCGCTGGCTCCGCAGAACTCAGAAAAAGTCTGCCCACCTTGTTAGACCAGCTGCAAAACAAAGACCGCCTCGTCATGGCTTTGGCGGGTGGTACGGGCACCGAATACCGCTTGCAAACCCGTGAATCCAGCGCTTGGTACGACGAATACCGAGCCCAAGAGGCTGACTTCAAGTCTTCGCCCCAGCGTGTAGAGCAAAAGCGGACCGAACTGCTGAAAGCCCGTTATGGCGAAGTCCTGAGAAAAGTCCGCGTCACGCAGGGCAAAGACAACGTTGAGCGCAAGCTCACGCCCAGCTACGACGAAACCCTGCCGCGTGACAACGACAAAAACCTCATTCTGTGGGTGCAAGACGGCTGGCAAACCGAAGAGCGCTCACTGATTGCAGAGGCCAAAGCCAAGGGCGCGGACAACCCGACCTTGTTCGCCTTTTTGCCTGCGGAAAACAAAACAGCGTTGACCAACGCCATCGTTGCGCTCGAGGCAGCTCGTAACACGTTGCAAAAGAAGGGTAGACCGTCTACCGAAGAGGGACGCGACGCCCAGCGTTCTATGGAAAGCCGACAGCGCAACGCTGAAAAGGAATTGGCCGACCTGCTCGACAAATTGATGGTCGGTGCGCGCCTGTTCATGGCAGGTGGTCAAGAAGCCACGGAAGGCCAAGACCTGGCCGATCGCATCAACCGTGCTGCCAAATCTTCAGTCATTCGTCTGTACAACCAGTTTGACGCGGCTGACCACGACCAATGGAGCAAAGTGCTGGATGAAGCCCGTAAGGGCAACCTGGAAGCCATGAAGGCGGTAGGTCACAACCAAGAGGCAGACAAACATCCCGTGTGCCAAAAGCTGCTGGCCTTCATTGGGCTGAACAAAAAAGGATCAGACATACGGGAGCAGTTTGAAAGCCCTCCTTATGGCTGGCCCCGTGATGCCATTGACGGTGCGCTCTATGCTTTGCTGGCCGCTGGCCACATCAAAGCGACTGATGCCACAAGCAAGGCCGTGGATGTGAAAAGCTTGGATCGTGCTCGCTTAACCCAGGCCAATTTTCAGCGCGAATCCATCACCATCACGCCGCCGCAGCTCATCAAAATCAGGCAGCTGTTCAGCCAAGTGGGCGTGCCCTGCCAACCCAAAGAAGAGCAAGCCAAAGTGCCTGCTCTGCTCGCTAAATTGCGTGACCAGGCCAGTAAAGCAGGGGGGCATGCCCCTGCACCTGAGTCACCCAAGCTCACCGTGGTTGAGGCCATTGAAGCCCAGTCAGGAAATGCACAGCTGTTGGAGCTGTTCAACCGATACGACGAGTTGCAGACTCTTTCCAAAGAATGGGGCCAAACCGCAGAAGCCATTTCCAAGCGCCTGCCTGTTTGGAGTCAGCTCAAGGAATTGTTGCGTCACGCGCAAACCCTGGGGCCTTATGCCAACCTGAAGGCCGAACTGGACGCCATCGAATTGCAACGCAGTCTTCTGGTCGATCCTGACGCCGTTCGCCCGCTGCTGGATAAAACGGTTGACCTGTTGCGCCAGGCCCTGAACGCCAAATTAGAAGCTTTTGGCCAGGCCTATACCCAGCAACAAAGCCAACTCTTTGCCGATGCCGAGTGGAAGAAGCTGACCGACGCACAGCGCGATGACCTGAGCAGCAAGCACCACCTGACTGCGCCAGATGCTGTGCAACTCAGCACGCCAGAACAATTGCAAGACGCATTGGATGATTGCGACCTGGACCACTGGGTGTCAAAAACCCAGGCGCTGCCCAGCCGCTTTGAGGCCGCACGCCATGCCGCCGTTCAACTGCTCAAGCCCAATGTGATCCGCGTTGATCTGCCCAAGCGCACCCTCAACGACGAAGCTGAACTCATGGCCTGGTTGAGCCAAGTCGAAACTTTGTTGAGCGACAAGCTCAAACAAGGCCCTGTGTCGCTGTGATCAAGAACGTGAAAGACAAGTCCTAGCATGAGTGCTCTCAACAACCAGCCCCTCTCCAAACTCCTGCGCACGCAGCTAGAAAACACCGTCAAAGTCGCCCGTGATGTGGCTGAGGTGGCTGCTACTGCCGCCTTGGCACAACTGGCTGTGGGCGAGGGCAAAGCGCCTGACTATTTAAGCGACCCACAAAAAGTCCTGCGCCGTCGCCTGCGTGCACACGGCCGAGCCTTGGGTGATGTCAAAGCCTCAGACGGCAGCCAAAGCATTCGCCACCTGGTGTGGGAAACCGCTTACGAGCACTGGCACCGCATGCTGTTTGCCCGCTTCTTGGCTGAAAACGGTTTGCTGCTGTGGGAGCCGGGTGCACCTGTGACCCTCGCCGAGTGCGAAGAAATGGCGGAAGACCCAGCCACCAGCTTGGGCGCTAAAAGTGGCTGGGACTTGGCAGGCAAGTTGGCCGCTCGCATGCTGCCCCAGGTCTTCAAGCCGCAACACCCCGTGTTTGACATGGCCTTTGCCATTGAGCACCAGCGCAAACTCGAAACGTTGTTGGCCGCCTTGCCCGAAGAAGTCTTCAAAGCCAGTGACAGTCTGGGCTGGGTGTACCAGTTTTGGCAAGCCAAACGCAAGGACGAGGTCAACGCCTCTGAAGTCAAGATCGGCGCAGACGAGCTGTCCGCCGTAACTCAGCTCTTCACCGAACCTTACATGGTGGACTTCCTGTTGCACAACTCGCTGGGTGCCTGGTGGACCACTCGTCATCCAGGTAAAACTTGCCCAGTACCGCTGACCTATTTACGCACCTTGTACGATGGCATGCCCGCTGCGGGGAAGTTTGAAGGCTGGCCAGATACCCTAGAGCAATTCAAGCTGCTGGACCCGTGCTGCGGCTCGGGCCACTTCTTGGTAGCTGCCTTCTTGCTTCTGGTGCCCATGCGCATGGCAGCCGAAGGCCTGACCGCCATGGACGCGGTGGACCTGGTGCTGCAAGACAACTTGCACGGCCTGGAGCTGGATGCACGTTGCGTGGAGATTGCAGTGTTTGCCTTGGCCTTGGCGGCCTGGCGCTACCCAGATGAAAACGGAGACTCGCTTGGCGTGCGAGCAGACATGCCAGCGCCAAACATCGCTTGCTGCGGCTTGAAGGTGGGAGCCAAGTCTGCTGAGTGGACGGCGCTAGTCCCTGACCATGTTGAGAACGCCGATGAACTGAAGAATGGACTGCGGCAGCTACACAAAGCGTTCACGCAAGCACCCATTCTGGGAAGCTTGCTCGATACAGGCAAATCAAGTGGCGACCTGTTCACGGCCGATTACAAATTACTGTCCAGCTTGTTGCAACAGGCACTCAAGGCCGAGCAGCAACCTGACTTGTTGGAGGACGCCTCTGCCACCTGGAACAACGCGTTAACAGCTCTCGGCTTGCTCGATGCTGCACGCTTGTTGGATAACCGATATCACTTGGTTATTACCAACGTGCCTTACTTGGCACGTGGCAAGCAAAACGACACGCTGAAGGAATACTGCGAAACGCATTACGGGGACGCCAAGAATGATTTGGCCAATGTCTTCTTGGAGCGGTGTCTTGAGTTAAGCCAAGAACAAGGTGCGGGTGTTGTGCAAATCGTGATGCCGCAGAACTGGTTGTTCTTGCCAAGTTATAGGAAACAACGTGAATCTTTACTGAAGCGCGTTCAGTGGAATTTATTGGCGCGATTAGGCCCAGGGGCTTTCGAGACAATTGGCGGTGAAGTTGTACAGGTTGTCCTTTTAGTACAAACCCATGATATTGCACATGATGGATACTTACTCAGAGGTATCGATGCCAGTGTGTCTAAAGATGCACAAGAAAAGTCAATTGCGCTGAGACAATCGGTAATAGTTGAAGTCTCACAGAAAAGTCAGCTTGCTAATGGTGCACGGGTGAATCTCTCATCTGATTTAGATGCTGTTCGCCTCGGGAAGTATGGGCGCGCATGGCAAGGTTTAGTCACAGGTGATGACATGCGTTATGTTATTCGACACTGGGAAATAGTCGACCGTTTTAATATTTGGTCTAAATACCAAACACCACCTGATCGGTCTTTGCTGTACGCAGGAAGACATTCATTTGTCAGATGGGAAAATAAGCAAGGGGACTTGCATCTAAATTCAAAGGCCCATAATTTTCCCCCGGCATCATTGATTGGATCTAAAGGTGTTGCAATTCAGCAGATGAGTTCCCTCTTTGTGACGCTCCATTCAGGTGAAATTTTTTCACCTACAGTTTCACCTTTTATTATTAAGGATGAAAAACTACTTCCAGCACTTTGGTCTTTCGCAGAGTCCCCAGAGTTTGCAATTGAAGTTCGAAAGTTAAATCAGAAGGTTAACGTCACAAACGGCACTTTTAATGATCTACCTTTCGACGCTGCGCATTGGCAACAAGTGGCCGTTGAGCGCTATCCCAACGGATTGCCCAAACCATATTCGGATGATCCCACCCAGTGGCTGTTTCACGGCCACCCACAGCCTTCAATCGATCCGCTTCAAGTAGCAGTTGCCCGCCTGGCCAGTTACCGCTGGCCCGCAGAAACCGATGCATCCATGGAGTTGTCCGACGAGGCACGCTCGTGGATTACACAGTGCGACAAACTGTCAGAGCACACCGACGATGACGGCATCATCTGCCTGCCCTCGGTACGCGGCGAGCCAGCAGCACATGATCGCTTGCTCAAGCTCTTGATTGCTGCCTGGGAGACAGTACAGCCCGGCAGCTGGAAGCCCGCTGTGCTCGACAAGCTGCTGACTGACGCCGACTGGGCTGGCAAGGGCCTGGACACTTGGTTGCGCGAAAAGTTTTTCGAGCAACACGCCAAGCGCTTTCACCACCGGCCTTTCATCTGGCATGTGTGGGATGGCCTGAAAGACGGCTTTGCCGCGCTGGTTAACTACCACAAGCTCGACACCAAAAACCTGGAGCGCTTGATCCACACCTACCTTGGTGACTGGATTCGCCAGCAAGAAGGTGGCGTGCGAGATGGTGTGGACGGAGCCCCAACACGACTGGCCGCGGCACACGACCTTAAGCGTCGATTGGAATTGATCTTGGAGGGCGAAAAGCCCTACGACATCTTCGTGCGCTGGAAGTCCCTGTCCGAACAACCCATCGGCTGGAACCCCGACCTGAACGACGGCGTGCGCATGAACATCCGCCCCTTCATGACCGCCGAAGTCCTGCGCCACAACAAAAAGCCCAAGCTCAACATCGCCTGGGACAAAGACCGGGGCAAGGATGTGGAGAGCGCGCCTTGGTTCAAGGTGTACAAAGGGGAGCGCATCAACGACCATCATTCGTCATTGGCGGAGAAGCAAGAAGCTCAGATCAAGGCTGGGAGAAGCTGAGCATGGGGTTTTGGCACACTGGCTACGAAGAGTTTCATGAGCCCGTGGGCTTGGACGATGTCGTCTTTACGCCTTCCCCACCTAAACGCTTTTATTGCGAGCAATGCACTAAGCATTTCGGTGATTTGGAGTCTCTAAGACGTCACCGGTTTGAGTCTCATCCCTTGCGGCAGCCCACATTGATGGTACGTGGCCAATCTGTTGGCCAATTGCCATTGAAGGTGATGATGCCTCTTCAGTCGAAAGATGTGGCAGTTGAGGACACGCTTGTTTGTCGATTCAATGGACTGTCAATTGACCCAGCTGAATTGGGTAAAAGACTGGCATCTTTGAGAAGGGAATTTGTCGAAGTTGAATTGGGCAATTCAGGAGCAATGACTCGCTGTGCTTTGGATTTTTGCGTTGCGGATGTCTTTGACTTAAAGGGGGTTGAGGCCGCATTCTTGCGCATGGCGCGAGATAGGAGTCTCAGTATCGATGCGATTGCAGGATTCAATCAAGATTGCAAATCCTTTACGAGCGCAGGCATGTATGCACATGGCGTTAGTCAATACCTCTACGGTGTCATGGCTAAAGAGCGTGCACCAGATTCGGGCATTCCAATTGATCAGTACACGGAAAAGTTTCTTCAGGCAAATGACGTTTTATCTGGGTTTGATCGGCCACTATCAAACAGCATCAGAGCGTTGGTAGCATTCCATTTCAACCATTTTGGCGATGCTCAAGTCTTGGCCCCTGAGGGGGCTTTGCGCCATACGGCTGCTGTTTTCAAAGGTTTGTTACTGGGTGACCCATGGCATTTTGAACAAGTACAAATTACCTTGGGGCCGGTTGAAAATTTACTCACGGATCAAGACACCTTGTATTTACTCAGGGATGCGAGCTTGGGGCAAACCCAGCTGAAAGAGCACGCTCAGGATATTGTGAGCAGATACAACAGACTCCCCGGTGGTTATGACCATCTCAAGCGATCGTTGTTGGCTACAGAGGCCCTGATGCTGTGTGGCGATCAAGAATCGATGCTCCAAGCACGTCAAATAGCCCGCAGGTGGTCGAGTACGGCGGACGCCAGCGCTTGGGCTCAAGCCATGCTAGAAAAATTAGGTAGATCATGAGCAAACACCACGAAAAACGACAAGTTCAAATTACCAATGTCACGACTGGGCAAACCCGACTTTCAGAACCAATGCCAGTGCAAGGCCCACGCACAGAAGCAGAAATCGATTCTGTCTTGTCACAAGATGCTGAGTCTGCACCCGTTGTGATGGTCCAGCAGGAGGTGATTAGCAGTCCTGATGAGAAGAAGTCCACCCCGAAGAAGTCGAAGCCTGAAATTGAGACGCTTGAACAGTTCATCTCTTATGTCTATTCACGTAAGGGGCAGCGTGCCTCGCTGTCATCAAAGGTAGAGCGTCTGATCGCAGAAAACCCTCGGCTCAATGACGAAGCTGAGTTGCGTTTATCGGGCCTAGCTCAAGCCGATGAATGGTTGGCTGTACCGCGTGAACTTCTGCTCATTAGTCGTGAGGTGGTCGGTTTTCCGGCCTTGAGAGAGGCGTTTACATCGTTCGTTATGGATGTGATGTTGAAGCACCCAGCATTCGCTGCAGAGAGTTTGCAGGCGACAGTGCGTCACTTGCCTGACGCACCGTCCCCATTTGAGGCCCTAACAATGCTGTCAACGTGGCAGCCGGCCCCCAAAAAAGCCGAAGAAGACAAGGAGGTCGCTTTCAAGCCTGCTGAAGTCCACGCAGGACGACGCAACGCGGTTAATCTTTTGGTGACATGGTTTTATTGTCACCGCAGTTTGAATTTAGAGGAGTTGGCTGGCCTGTTGATGCAGGTGTCATGGCAGGAGTCTGGGCGAACTCTGGAAACCGATGCCGACAAGATTCGGGCATTGACGAGCCTGGACGACTCTGCTGTGCTTGGATGGCTTGGCCAGCGGTGGCGTCAGCAAATGATGGATGCACGCAACGCTCAAGCCCATTCAGTCAGGGAGTTTGAATCGGCTCGTACCCAAGTCGAAGCATTAAATGCTGAAATTACTCAGTTGCGCAGTGATCTTGTAGATCGTGATGCTCAGTTGATCAATTCGCGTGAGCAGAGTACCCAAGCCCTGACCGAACTGACAACACGCCATGCCGCAGAAACAATGCATTTGAGCCACGAGATTGAAACGTTGCGTGGTCGTTTGGTGCGTCGTTTGAATGAAAGTACGGAGATGCTGGAGGTCGGCTTGTCTGCTTTACGTAGCAACACACCGAACATCAACGTCATGGTCCAACGCGCTGAGCGCGTGGTTGATGCTTTGCGTTTAGAACTCAAAAGCTTAGGGAGTGATGAAAATGCCTAATAAAGAAGTTGTTCTCGGATTCGACTTTGGCACAACGAACAGCCTCGCCTCAGTGGTCGTGGGTGATTCGGTCATTACTTTTCTAGACAATGAACAGCCCATACCTTCTGTTGTGAGTTTTGAGGGGGGTAAGGTTGAGGTCGGTCGTAAGGCTCGCGACAAACTGACAAGTGCAGGTTTGGGTGTCCAGGGCAGTACCGTACGCTCGCCAAAAACCTTGTTGGGCCGTGAAGAATTCATCATTGATGGCGTCAGAAGAGATCCGGTCAAGATGGTCGAGCACGTCTTGGAGCACGTTCGGCAGTTCGTGTTGCAAACCAGAGTCGGCCAAAATTTGAAGATGAATCGTGTCGTTGCGACCATTCCTGTAAACATGGAGGGTAGGCGACGTGCACTGTTGCGCCAGGCGTTCAGGCAGGCCGGTATGAGTGTTGTGCAATTTGTTCACGAGCCACTGGCTGCTCTTTATGGCTACTTGCGTAATTCACAAGCTACCGATGATTTGGTTCGGCGTTACAACGGAAAATTAGTCTTGGTTTTCGATTGGGGCGGTGGCACACTTGATTTGACTCTTTGCCGTGTTCTGGATGGTCTATTGGTTCAAGTTGCTAACGACGGCACTGACGACGTTGGCGGTGACATCTTCGATGAAGCACTGCGCAATGAGGTCGAAAAAAGATCAATTCGACAATTAGGCCTAGGAGATGACGTTGAGGTCCTGCCCGAGGCAAGAAAACGTTTGTTGCATGAGTGCGAGCAAGCAAAAATTCAGCTCAGTGGCAAAAGCAATTGGACTGTTTATGTTGATCCTTACTATCAAAGTGAAAATAAATCTACGTTGGATGTCACTTTGTCCAGGGAGGATTTGCAGGACATCGTGGGTGGCCTGATAAGCAACGGTGTAGGTCGTATTGAACGTTTGCTTGAGCGTGAAGGATATTCCACCGCTTCTATTGAACTTTGTTTGGCTACGGGCGGTATGGTCAACATGCCAATGGTCAAAAATCGTTTAGATGAACTTTTTGGCCCAGGCCGTGTGCATGTTTCGAAAAACAGTGCTTCGGCGATTGCAGATGGGGCTGCTTGGGTTGCGCATGATGAGGCCAGGCTGCACTTGGCTAAAAATATCGAGTTGACGCTTGCGCGTAACTCTTATTTGCCTCTTCTTACTGCTGGGGTAGAAATGCCCTTGGAGCGTGAGCAGCGTAAAGAACGTTTTTCGCTTTATTGCGTTGATCCAACAGATGGGTTTGGTAAGTTCAATGTCGTGAGTCCGCATCGTCCTGGACCACGTGTTCTTCCCGACGATAAGCGGCGGCCACTTTGCAGCATGCTTTTGAAAGTTGATTCAAAAGCAAACCCTTTCCGCGAACGAATCGAACTTGACTTGAGCATTGATGAGGACTTGGTCCTGAATTTAAATGCTTGGTCAATGAACCAAAAAGGCCAGGTTGTTGCACAGGTACATGATTTAGAGTTCGCCTTGGCTACACCCGGCGCTCATTCAGGATGGATCACTTCAGCCATCATGGATGGCCAAGGTTCCTCAGGTGGTGGGCACGAAGCTGGTGACTTGGTTGCTCGATCAAACCTTGCTAATCGCGAGGACAACAGCCTGGTCCCAGGCGAGGTAATGTACAGAGCAGATCCAACTTATTTCTGGACTCACACAGGAAAACGGCCGCCTCAAATTCAAGAGGATGAACGTTTGTATTACGAGCCGTGTGTCATCTGTGGCCGATCATCAAACGATCCTTTGTGCATTTGCTCTAGTGGCACTGCTTACAGGCCGAATCATCCATCGAGCCCTTCAGTATGAGCGATAAGTTACTTGACCGACTTGTATCGGCCTTAAACAAAGCGGCGGCAGTGAACAGTCAAGCTGCCGTTCCGCCTGCGGTTATTTTGTGGCCTGACAAAGACAAACAATGGGAATCAGTCATTGCGCCATTGATGGCGTTAATGCCCCATGTATATAAATTGGGGCAGTTCAATCCTGCACTTCACTCAGGTCCGGCTATTTGGTTGAAATGTGCCATAGCGGGTTTTATGGATGACGCTACGAGAACTGAAATTCCAGTGATTTATTTGCCTGGTGTTGGACGTTCAGAGTTGAGGGCTATAGAGTCTTGCTCACGTGAGTTGCAACCGCTTGCTGAACTTCAATACCGTGGTGTTTTCTGGAGCCAGGTTAGTGCGAAAGATTGGACGATTGGCGCCTTTTTATCCTCGAAAAATGGTGGTCTTGGGTTGGATGTGGCTCAAGATAGAGCGACTCAAGAGGCCTTAATTCAAGCGGTTGAAGCAGGGGTTCTGTTGGAGCGCTCAGTGTTAGAGCTGATGGGGCGTCCGATCAATGCTGCTTGGCTGAACAGTTTGTTGGCCCCTAATCCGACCCGTGATTTGTTGGTGTGGATGAATGACCCTGAGGCTGCCCATGCGAAGTGGTCCAAACAGCAGTGGGCAATTTTTGACAAGCGGGCTAAGGCTGATTTCGGTTTTGACCCCAAAGCTGATGGCGTTTTGGTTGCCGCAGAGAAGTTGGCCAAAGCAGAGGGCCAGTGGGCGGCTGTTTCTGAGCTGTACAAAGATTCGTTTGGCAGCTTTCCAAAGATTTTTGATTTGTTGGCTCAGGTTCAACCGCCTCAGCGTAATTTGTTTGATGGCTTTGAGGGGCAAGAGGGTTATCCACAGGCCAACGAAGGTGGAGAGTCTTCTTTGCGTTACGCCCTGGCAGCTTGTGGTCCCATGATGCCTGACCAAGCGCGAGATGAAATTGCCAAGATCGAAAGAGATCATGGCGTTCGTCGCACTTGGCTTTGGGCGCGCATGGGGCAAGCACCTTTGGCCACGGCCCTGGAATTTCTGGCCACAGTGGCTGCCGCAAGCAAGCAATTGCCCGTGGGGGCCACCCCAGATGCATTGGCTTTGAGTTACCAACAAACCGGTTGGCAAGTAGATTTCGCCGCCATGCGGGCTTTGGCTGCGGTCACTTCCAAGGTGGATGTCGACGCCGTTTCATTGGCATTGCGTGCGGTCTATTTGCCTTGGCTTGAAGAGTCGGCCAAGCGTTTGCAAGACGCCGTCAAGACGGCTGGCGGTTTGCGTGTCGGTGCTCAAGCCAATGGGGCAGAACCCGTTGCGGGTGTTTGCACTGTTTTTGTGGATGGTCTGCGCTATGACGTTGCCACACGATTGCAAGAGCTGTTGGGAAGTGTTGGAACGACAACTTTGGATGCTGCATGGACCAGCATGCCTTCGGTGACGGCATCCGGCAAAGCGTGGTGTTCTCCCGTGGCACGTTGGATCAGCGGTGACCCAGCAGACACAGAGTTCCAGCCGCGTGTATCTGCTGACGGCAAGCCGCTTTCAACTCACAACTTCAGAAAATTGTTGTCAGACCATGGTGTGCAGTTCTTAGACAAGCACGAGACTGGAAATGCTGCTGGTGCTGCTTGGACCGAGACTGGGGATTTGGACCACTATGGTCACCAACACGGTATCAGACTGGCCCGTGACATGGAAGTTCAGTTAGCCCAGGTAGTAGAACGAATTTTGGAGCTTGAGCAAGCGGGTTGGAAAAAGTTCCGCATAGTGACTGACCATGGTTGGTTGCTGCTGCCTGGTGGATTGCCCAAGTCAGAATTACCCAAGCATCAAGCTGAAACGCGCTGGGGGCGTTGCGCTGTCTTGAAGGATTCTGCCCATGGCACGCCGCTGACCTTTGGCTGGGATTGGTGCAATGACGTCCAAGTGGCTTACGCGCCTGGGGTTTCATCTTTTGTGGCAGGCAGCGACTATGCGCATGGGGGCATCAGCTTCCAAGAGTGTTGGGTGCCTGTTGTAACCCTGGAATCGGGAATGAGCGCTGTTGGCCAAGCCAAAGCCACCATTGACTCCGTGACCTGGAGGGGACTGCGGTGTACGTTACTGGTGTCGTCACTGTCAGGTGACTTGAGCTTGGATATTCGTACCAAGCCCGCCCAGTCATCCAGCAGTCTGGTGTCGCAGCCCAAGCTGTTGGTGGATGGCAAGGCCAGTTTGGCCATCGTTGATGATGACCAATTGGGCGCTGCTGCTGTAGTGGTAGTCCTTGATACTCAAGGCAATGTGATTCAGAAAATGGCGACGACTGTCGGCGGATAAGGAATAAAGATGCAACTCGATGAATTGGACAGCAAGTCGACTAAAGCTTTTGAGGGCTATGTGGTCAGGAAAGATTTGGTTCGTACGTTCAGTCGCCAATTTCCGGTGCCAACGTACGTGGTGGAGTTTTTACTCGGGCGTTATTGCGCGACGACGGATGAAGCTGAAATCCAAGAGGGCATTGAAATCGTCCAACGCCAGTTGAGCTCCAGAACTGTCAAAGCCGGAGAGGAAGAGCTGTTCAAGGCGCGGGCCCGTGAATCTGGTTCAGTCAAGATCATTGACATCATCACGGCTCGTTTGGATTCCAAAACCGACTCTTACGTTGCCACCTTGCCCAGCTTACGTCTGAACGATGTGCGCTTGACACCAGAGATGGTCAAAGACAATGAGCGCATGCTGACGGGTGGTTTTTATGCGGAAATCACCTTGGAGTACGACGCCTCCATAGCTCAAGAAAAAGGTGGTCGTCCATTTGGCGTCGAGTCATTGCGTGCGATCCAGCTGTCGAAACGTGAAGTGTTGGATGTGCTGGCTAAGGGCCGTGAAAGCTTCACCACTGCTGAATGGCGCGACTTGTTGTTGCGCAGTGTGGGTTTTGAGCCTGCGACTTTGTCTGAACGGGCCAAGGATGCGCTGTTTCTGCGAATGGTTCCATTCGTTGAGCGCAATTACAACCTGGTGGAGTTGGGGCCGCGTGGCACTGGTAAATCTCACTTGTTTCAACAGGTTTCACCTTACGCTCATTTGATCTCTGGCGGCAAAGCCACAGTAGCGCGGATGTTTGTGAACAATTCCAATGGGCAACGTGGTCTTGTCTGCCAATACGACGTGGTTTGTTTTGATGAGGTATCCGGGGTTTCTTTTGACCAAAAGGATGGCGTCAACATCATGAAGGGCTACATGGAGAGCGGTGAATTCTCTCGTGGCAAAGAAAGCATCCGTGCAGATGGTTCCATAGTGCTGGTAGGTAACTTCGATGTGGATGTGGAGCACCAGCAACGGGTAGGTCACCTGTTTAGCCCACTGCCACCAGAAATGCGTGATGACACAGCGTTCATGGACCGCATCCACTGCTTCTTGCCAGGCTGGGATGTACCCAAGCTGAACCCGTCGTTGTTTACAGAACATTTCGGCTTGGTCAGCGACTTTTTGTCGGAATGCTTTACGCAGCTGAGAAACCAGAGTCGTGTTTCTTCACTTCAGGGGCAAGTATTTTGGGGTGGTGCGCTTTCTGGGCGTGACATCAATGGGGTGAATAAAACCGTTAGCGGCTTGCTGAAGCTGATGTATCCAGACGCCAACAGCAAGGTCTCGCCGGAAGACCTGGAGTGGGCAGTACGTCTGGCATTGGAAGTGCGTCGTCGCGTCAAAGAACAGCAAAAACGCATTGGCGCTGCCGAGTTCAGAAACACACATTTCAGCTACACCATAGGGACCGAGGGCGTAGAGAAGTTTGTTTCAACACCTGAGTTGCAAAGCCAAGGCGGTATCGGCGATGAACCATTGGAGTGTGGACAAGTTTGGACTATTTCCCCTGGCGGTCAAGATGAACATCCTGGTCTTTTCAGACTTGAGGTGAATGAGGGGCCTGGCAGTGGTGTGAGGGTTCTTAATAACCCTGTTCCTCAGGCATTCAAAGAATCGATTCGTTGCGCAGAGCAAAACCTCTATGCACGCGCCATGCAGCTGGTTGGCGACCGCGATCCGCGCTCGCATGAATTCTCTGTACAGCTACGTGGCTTTGATGCTGCAAAGTCCGGTTCAAAAACAGGCGTTGCTGCCCTCATCGCTTTGTCAGGTGCTTTGCTCAAAAAGTCAGTGCGAGGCGGATTGATTGTGGTCGGCGAAGTCACTCTTGGCGGCACTATTGAGCCGATTCATAACGCAGTGTCATTGGCTGAAATTGCTATTGAGAAAGGGGCCAAGGCTTTATTGCTGCCGGTGTCTTGTCGCAAACAACTATTTGACCTTTCAGATGAAATGGCGACAAAGCTGGACATTGAGTTCTACCAAGATGGACGGGATGCATTGTTGAAGTCGCTGGCTGAATGATTCGGATTCATGGTTTAGAGCTTTTTTGAATGTCAAGAGGTTCCATATGCAATGGATGATTTCGATCAATCAGCTGGGCGCTCAACAAGCCCGTATTTTGGATGATGTGTCCAAGGATGACACACGGACGCATTGGATTGCAGGGTATGCGGGAACTGGTAAGACGGTTGTTATCACGCACCTGATAGAGCGCATGATTTCGAGAACTCGCAGTCCCTATATTTGCTTTTTGACTTACACCCATGCCCTCAAAGATCTTGTCCATTCCGGGCTTAGTCAGAGGGCGCTGGCGCGCGTGACGATCCAAACAGTCGATACTTTTTTGACGACTCGAGAAAATTTCGATTACATCCTTGTGGATGAAATTCAAGATATCAAAGAAGATGTAATCGGTAGGATTTTTGCTCGAGCAAAACATGTTGTGGCAGCCGGTGATCCGGATCAATCCATTTATCTTGGGCGAGTGGATCCAGCCAACTTACGCCGTCTCCTAGGGGGCGCACGCAAACATACGTTGAAGCATATTCAACGGCTTACATTGAAAAACTATCAGTTGGCGACCGCCATACTGCCTGAGGCTGAAATCGTAAGAGGTGCAGAGGTCAGGGGCGATGGCAACAATGCCCGCGTAATAAAAGGAACCAGTAAAAGGGACGAATTCGCCAAGGTTTACGCAGAGGCGTTTCGTGTTTCCTCTATCGAGCAACCAAGTGCCATTCTTTTCCCTTTTCACGAGCAAATTCATGAATTTGCATCCGTGATTTCGGGCGCTAATGGTTGGGGTAGCCCGCCTGAACGCGAGAAAACTGGACGTGTCACGAGTTACGAAGCATTCAACGATTTCTTTACACGCAAAGGATCACCTTTGAGGTTTCTTGGCAGCAACAATGGATCCTTGCCAGAAAGTGACTCAGCTCGACTGGTCTATCTCATGACTTATCACAGCGCAAAAGGGCTGGACTTCAACAATGTTTTCTTGCCCGACCTCACTGATGACGTAAAGCTTGATGCCAAAGATCGCCGCTTTAGTAATGGCGACAACGAGCGTCGCCACTTTTTCGTGGCAATCACACGCAGCAAAGAAAATTTGTACCTTTCATATCACGGCACCAAGCATCACTTGCTGGATTTGTTGCCGGACGAATGCCTTGAAGACTTTGTTGCGCCACGTTCAACATTCCGACGTCCTGCCTAAAGTATGAACAGCTTTACATGCCTAACAGCCAGTGAATGGAGAAACCTCTGTTCCATGGGCAGAATCCGCATTCACGAATCTAGAGCCGCATCAGGTCAATTGAACCCCGATTTCTTTGATGTTCTATTTGCCTTAGCTCCAGACAGGTTCGCTTTGGGAGACACTTCGGACTTCCTGGTTGTTGAATTCATACAGCTTCAGCAAAAAATTGATGGTCATCATCCCCCCGGTTTTAATCAAGGCGTCTTTTGGCTGTTGCTAGATCAGGTTGTTCAATTTTTCCCAATCAAGTCTGATGACGCCTGGACATTTGAAGGTGATGCAGACAAAGCTCGTGTTGCGATCAGTGCAGCAGTTTTCGAGCCCCAATGGGTTGAGTGGTCCAAAAATCAAATGGTGAACCAGGCATGTATGAATGGCTTGTCTTTATGTCGAAGCTTTGGTCTAGGCAATGGCACATCTATTGATGAAAGCGAGCTTTCTCATTGGCGTGGACTGGCTTTGCGCTCATGTTACCCATCTGCGCCTGGACTCGGATTTGAGGACATCCAGGAGCTTCTCCTCAAAAGTACAGAGTGTCTGTTTGACTTGGTGAGAGAAGATTCAGCAAATGGGTCGATTTTTATCTCTGGACCAATCGAATGGATCAACCTTCGATCCAATACCAATTTTCTTGAGAATGATCTCGATTTGGCCGAACAAGCTCAAGGACTTCACGAAAAATATTGGAGTCATGCATTTGACCCATGTCTTGCTGACTCTGAAGACATTACCCTGTTCTCGAGCTCATTGAAAGGAAAGTTTCCGAATATGTTTCCGGGACCTTGGTCCCCTGAGCTGATTGCGCTTTATGTGCGCTACAGCCACTTGATTAAATTCGGTTCAGTGCCACCCGAGGAGATCATCGCTGCTGTGAACGCAATCAGGAAACCGGATGACCAAAGTTCGGCTCAACTGCTTGCATTTTTAATTGGTGTCTCACTTGGAGCCAATAAAGTTCATGCCCTTGATCGCTTACTGCACCCTCTAAGTTTCAAGGTTGCAATGTCAAATGTAGACACGGCACAAGTTTCTGGCCCAATAAGTACGGTCAATTCATTGCAAACCCTATAGTTTGCATTTCGATTCGTATCCGACCTAACTGAAACCAAAATATCCGAAGCATTAACGCCCAATGATGGTCAAACCGTTCCCATAAGGGTTGTTTGGACTGTCTTGGTTGTATCTGCTTCCTGCGCCATATGGGTTGTTGATGCTGTCCGTCGAATACTGACTTCCGTAACGGCCATAGGGATTGGCGACGCTGTTGGCGTCATAAGGGTTGGCATTCAGGTTGCCTCGAAACTGGCCTTGGCTATTGAACAACTGCGGGCTGTTACTGCTGTTGCCATAAGGGTTATTAAATGTGTTCGCAGGCTGTGGCGGTGCCTTGGGCAAATAGGGGTTGGCGCTCAGGTTGCCCAGATAGGTCTGGGCAGTTGCGTTGGTGACAAGTGTTATGGCCACGACAGCCAGAGTGATCAAATGTTTTTTCATGATGAGCCTGCAGGATATTGTTCAAGTGTTCAAAGGGCGAGCGTTAGATCTTCTTACATGCGTGGCTCACCAGGCGAGCCTTTAGTTGGCTACGATTCGGCAAACAGAGACGCCAAAACGAACACATCAGGCGAACACTTTGCAGGGGCTAGGCAATGGAGCCAGCCCTGGCGTATTGACAAGCCGAACAGACAAGGACCATGAGATGCTGAATACCGAAACCGTTGATCTGGACATGGGCATTTTGATGAGCACTATGGCCGAGGACACAGCCAAGTTCGCCCCAGAAAAGCGTGCCCACTTCATGCACGTTTTACGCGCCTTGGTGGACTGCTATTCGTCCGATTCCAAGCAGGGAATTGTCTTACTCCGGGATAGCGCATCAGATTCTGAGACTATGACACTGATGGCCATCAACGCCGATCCATCTCAAGCCGATGACATGATCGATACGCTGTGCCAACTGCGTGGTATGGGCACTGATCACAGTGCTGGTGGAGCCGTCAATTGATGGCGTGAGATAGAAAATACCGATGCGATACCTCACCAAATCACGGTTCAAATTGGCCGTGGAATGCCCGACCAAGCTTTTCTACACCGGTAAGCCCAAGATCTACCGGGACAACAAGCAAGAGGACAGTTTTCTGCAGATGTTGGCCGAAGGGGGCTACCAAGTGGGCGAGCTGGCCAAGTGCCAATACCCTGACGGGGTTGAGGTTGAAGCCACTGATCATGCAGGCGCTTTGGCGCAAACAGCGCTGTTGTTGCAACAAGATCGAGCGGTTGTGTTCGAAGCTGCCATTGCCTTTGGCAACTTCTTTGTGCGCGTGGACATCTTGGTCAAAGACGGCAACCGGTACGAGCTGATCGAGGTAAAAGCCAAGTCTTATGACAGCACTCGCCTCGACATCGCTGGCAGCCGCGTGCCCATCAAGTCAGGTATGCGTCCTTATATTGAAGACGTCGCTTTTCAGGCTTGGGTCATGCGCCAAGCGTATCCAGGCGATGAGATCAGCACTTTTTTGATGATGCCCGACAAGTCAGTCAAGGCGACACAAGACCGCTTGAACCAGCTTTTCAAGATCGTCAGGGACGGCAAGAAGGTTAGGGTGACCCGATCAGCCGATGCAGCCAACTTCGCCCCTCAGACGAATCTTTTGGCCAAGGTACCCGTGGAGGAGTTTGTGGAGATGGTTTACAAACATGGCGTGGGGACCAACGGCTTTCTGCAACCTCTGGACCAGGCGGCCAATGACTGGGCCAAAGCCTATGCCGATGACCACAAAATCACGCCTTTGCCAGGTGCAAAGTGCAGCAGCTGCGAGTTCAAGGCCAAAAGCGACGATGAACTGCAAAGCGGATTCCATGAGTGCTGGTCTCAGGCCTATGGCTTCACTGCCCAGGATTTCGCCCAAGGCACGGTGTTGGACTTGTGGAATTTCCGGAAGAAAGACGACTTGATCTCGCAAGGGCGGATACGCCTATCAGCCGTGCAGCCAGGAGACATCGATGTCAAAGACGGCGGAGAAATTTTGACGGTCAGCGAGCGCCAGTGGATGCAGGCCAAAGGCATACCCCCAGATGAAGACCGGGGCGGGTACTGGCTGGCCGAGGCGTACATGCGCAGAGAAATGGCATCTTGGCGCTTTCCGTACCATTTCATCGACTTTGAGACCAGTGCGGTAGCCATTCCGTTTCACCAAGGCATGCGGCCTTATGAGCAGGTGGCCTTTCAGTATTCCCACCATTTGATGCACGAAGATGGGCGCGTCGAGCACAAGGGTCAGTTTTTGCTGGCCGAGCCTGGGGTGTTTCCAAACTTCGAATTTGCCCGCGCCCTGAAGGCAGAGCTGGAAGGGGACTCTGGCACGGTGTTCATGTGGAGCCACCATGAAAACACGATCTTGAACCGGATCATGGTGCAGCTCGATGAAAGCCTGAGCCCGCCAGCTGATGCGGATGAGCTGAAGGTCTTCTTGGAGTCTTTGATTAAGTCTGGCGAGCGAGCCATGTACGACCTGTGCGATTTGGCCAAGGCCGCTTACTTTCATGTGAGCACCAAGGGCAGTGTCTCCATCAAGAAGGTGCTGCCCGCCATGCTGGCCAGCAATGCTTGGCTACGGCAGCACTATGCCCAGCCAATCTATGGCGCAGAGGGCGGAATGCCCAGCCTCAATTACAAGGATTTCTCATGGCTGCCCACCGACGATCACGGCCAGAGCATCGATGACCCCTATGAAATCCTGCGCGACTTGGGCGCTGAGATGCTGGGTGAATCACTGCCAACAGGTCAGGACCCGGATGATCTGGTCATCGCTGAAGGTGGTGCCGCCGCAACGGCCTATTCACGGCTCCAGTTTGAAGACCTGCAGGACGCGCAAAGGGAAAAAATCAAGCAAGCTCTGCTGCGTTACTGTGAGTTGGACACCCTGGCGATGGTGATGGTGGTGCAGGGGTGGCAGCAAGAGATCCAATATTGAGCGGTATGGATACTTGGCTCGATAAATCCAAATCAATCAGAATATTTTTGGAAAGAATTTGATGGCTACGAAAATACCCAAAAAAGTTCAACTGTTAATTGATGATGCCATTAGGCATCTTTGGGATCCAAAATTCCCGAAGCCTGATTTGTCTTTACTTTCAGAATGGTTGGTGGATGAAGCATGGGACAACGTGGTCAATGGGATTTGGGGTGGCTATATTGACCGTGATCGTTTGGTTGAATTCCTTGATGACGCAACAATGATGGATTACATCGATGTCGATGAAGGAAATGGCATCACTGATCAGATCAGAATTGATTTCGCTCGAGGTCGCCTAGATTCCCTCTTAGAAGAGACTATGTGTTCCATTCATGCGATTGATGTCACTTCAAAGGCAATGCCACCGGCATCGCTTTGCTTGATGATGTATTACCACGGGCAGGGAGGGGCGAGCTTTTACGATATGACTGTATGTCATTCGATAGAGGATTACCTCGCTTCACTAAAGCATGAGAACATCTTGGCAAATGGCGATTTAAGTGATGACGAATTATTGAAGCTTTGGAGAAAACCCAAGGCTCCGCGAAAGCCAAAGTCAAAATTGTCGTGACCGCAACTTTGATCATTGCGACGTGCGGTCTTTTAAAGTATCTCGTTTAACGCCAGTGCCGCTCGCTCGCTGAGCACAACATCCACCCGCATTTGAGCGCGAGTGAGGCCAACAAAGAGTTTGCGTTTGTCGCGCTCGGTCAGGGTTTCAAAATCGACTTCGCACAGCACCACGGCCGGGGCGCTTTGGCCTTTGAAGCGGTAAAGGCTTTCGGCCAGCAGCGGACCTTCGCTCCACTGCGCGTTGCCCGCGCTGTCGTATTGGCCCGTGAAGCGCCGTGTGGCTTGTCCGCCCAAGCGGTCTTGGCGCAGCGCTTCAGACTGCTGTACACCCCGGTAGCTGATGACAGCGACTTGGTCTGGGATGTAGCCGCTTTGCCATAACTTGGCTAAGCATTCGTTTAGTTTGCCCTGTGCACTGCTTTGACCAGCTTCCCAAATATGAAAATACGGCATTTCGCCAGCGTGCGCGCTGCGTGCCAGTACGGGCTCGGGTGTCAGGCCCAGTTTGTTGATCATGTGCACAACGCGCTGTGGGCTGCGGAAGTTGTCCATGCAGCGCACTTGCACAGCGTTACCTAATGAAAATGGTTCGCGCTCGTAAAGCTGTTGCTGGCTGTCGCCCATAACGTACAGCTGGCCGGTCGGCTTCAAGGATTGTGTGAGGGCATCGACCCAGTCCAGGTTCAGGTCTTGTGACTCGTCCAGGATCAGCAGGTCCAGGCGGGCAGGGAGGGCCGCTGCGTCCTGCAGGTATTGTTGGGTGATGCGCTCGAAAACCGTGGGGTCTGCAAAGTCCAAACTGAGGCCTTGCCTCTCAGCGTGGTCACGGCACAGTTGATGAAAGGTGGTGACTTCGCATCGGGCTGGTGCCAAGCGTGAAAGGTGATCGGCCAGTGGTCGGTTAAAGCACACATAACGGGCCTTGCGGCCTTGAGCGGCTGCTTGAGCAAGCAATGCCAGAGCCAATTGTGTTTTGCCCGAACCGGCCGTGGCTTCGATTTGATAAAGCTGCTCAGCGTGGGTGATGCGCGGCACCCAAGTGGCAAGTCCGCTGGCCAGCTGGGTGGTGGCTTGCTGCACTTGGCCAATGTGGGTGGCGACATCGGGGAGTACCTCAAAGCGGTTGGCCAAAAAGTCCAGCACACGCTGGCGTTGGTCCGCTGGCAGGGTTTGAGGGGGAAAGCTTGCCGTGATGCGCTGGCAAAGTTGGTCAATTTGGCTTGCATCGACCAGGCGTTCTGGCGGGTAGCTGACACTTGCACTTTGGATTTTGTGGTCCGGCAAAACCAACATGGCGCCCACATGGACTTGGGGCAAGTCACTGCTGTCGATGCGTTGTAACAAACTCGAATGCATGCGACGCATTTGGTAGCCGATGTCTTTGGGACCATGGCGTCCGTAGTTCTTGGTCAGGCCATCGTCGCTTTCGGTCACGTCTCCTGACTTGATTTCCAGGATCAGCAGTTGCCCTCCGGGCGATACGATCACAAAGTCGTATTCGCCGAAGCTTTGCTGCTCACCTTGCATGCCTGACCAGGGCAGGTTATGGAAAACATCAAAGCGGTTGTCCAGACCGTTCTCTAACATTCTGAGGATGTCGCGTTCGCGGTAAGCACCCAGATGGGTGGGTACATGAAGGGGAAAACTGGGGTGAATGCGGGCCATAGCCAATTTTGGCACGCTAAGTTGAGCAAACAAGTTCTCTCCAACGTGGCTCACGCCTTGAGCCTCTCTTTGGTCAAGATTCTGTCGTTCACAGGAGTTAACCCATGAAGATCGAAATCGTCGTTGGCAACATCGTCAAGCAACCCGACATGGAGGCGGTGGTCAACAGCGCTAATGCCAATTTGCGTCTAGGCTCGGGCGTGGCAGGTGCCATTCACATGGCTGCTGGCCCCAAGCTGGAGGAGTATTGCAAGCCCTATGCGCCCTTGGCCTTGGGCGCTGGATTGATCACACCCGGTTTTAAATTGGCCAACCCGTGGATCATTCATGTGCGATCGGCTCACTACATCAACAACGACGAGCCAGAGAAATACATGCAGATGGCTTTGGAGTCGATGCTCCGATTGGCCAATGACAATGACATCCGAAGTTTGGCCCTACCTGCCATTGGTACGGGCATGTTCAAGTTTCCCGCCGTGTTGGCGGCTCGAATTATTTGCCAATCGCTCCACCGTGCAGATGAATTGGCCCCCTTTTTGCAAACCGTGCGCATTTGCCTGACCGATGCGGACATGGTTCAGCTGTTTGAATCTGCGAACGCCGAAGTTCAAGCTAGCACTATTCAATGATGTGGAGTCAACTATGAAATTCTGGAATATTTTCGGGTCTCTTGCCAGCACAGACACGGGTGAGGTCATCAACAAAATAGATGATTCAACGTTTCTGCGGAATGATGGGACTGTCTACCGACAAGAGGGGAATCTGATCACCGGCTCGGATGGTTCAGTGATGTCAGTTGTGGATACGGGCGCTGACGCAGGAAGCGGTCTGCCTGGCATGGCCATCACCACTTTCGGCGGTTTTCGCAAGGATGAAGAATGGTGAATCAGGTTTTGTACTGATTGAGCGCTTTGGACAATTCTTTACTGAGCTTTTGCTGCAGCGACGACGGCGCTAGCACTTTGACCTCTGCGCCAAAACGCAAGATGTCACCCAACAGCTCGCGTTCATCGGAATAAGGCACTTTAAGTGTGTACCGACCATCGTCGTGCAAGTTGCCTTCTTGCTCAGGGTGCCAAGACTCATGGCGCACCCACTGCGCTCTGCTAGGAGAAAACTCCAGTACCGCCCAGTCCTTAGGTATGCCACCAAAAATGCCGTAGCCGCCGTCAAGTTGCTGCCGCATGGAGATCAGATCGATGTTTTTGGCTGCTTTGCTGAGCAAATGGGCGCGCTCGATGGCGTCAATGGAAAAGCTTCGGAGGCCTCCGCGCAAATGGCACCATGCATCCACATACCAGTTGTCTCGGTAGTGGACCAATTGCTGGGGAGAGATGTCGCGCAGAACGATCTCTCCGTTTTGCCGGTTCAGATGTTCGATTTGGACTTGCTTGCGCTCCAGGGTGGCTTTGGCCACTGTCTCAAAACTGGTAAGTGTCAGGTGGCGTTTGCCTGCATGGACGGCCCTGACGCGCTGGGTCAAAGTGGCTGCGTCCAGCCCTTGGCTGGCCAGCATGTCATCCAGCCGCTTTTGAAAGGGTTTGAGCTTGGGGCCTAACAGACCGGGTTCTAGCTGAACAATCATGCTTTGAATGGTCAGTAGGGCGAGCATTTCGTCCTGACTGAACCACAGACCCGGCAGTTCCGTCCTGTCGGATTGTTCTAGTCGATAGCCACCCAGATCGCGGTCAAAAACTATGGGGGTGTGCAACTGGTCCCGCAACTTGGCGATGTCACGTTTGAAGGTGGCCAGAGAGATCTCGAGCTTCTGCATGATGTCTTCGCGTGACATGGCCCTGCGGCCGCTCAGCAGGGTTTTGTATTGGTAGAGGCGATCGATTTCTGACATGTCTGTGGTCGTTTCTAATTTTTACCAGTTTAATCGGGCGGCCCAACTGGGCATATTCAACGCCCGACCGTGGCCTTGTAAAGTTCCGCCCGACTGCGCTTGTGCAGCTTGAAGGGCTGCCCATACTCGAACAGCATCATCTTTTGCTTTTCCAACGCCACGTACTTTTGCACCGGAGTAAACATTGCAGGGGATAAGGTGGGTGGAGCTAATAAAACCAGGAAAAAAGTCAGGACCATGATTGCTGCATCGGTTGTGTTCTAGACACAGTGATGCTCTTGCTTTGCAGGCTCACCCTGTGAGCTTGGTTGAGCCCCAAAGGCAAAATATTCGAGTCCTTGAGCTTTAAGCCAACTCGACCGCAGCCTTCAACTGGCTTGGACTGCTGTACAAATATGCGGCAGTGGTTTGGATGCTGCGATGGCCGGCCAAAGTTTTGAGGATATGAATCGCAGTTCCCTTGTTGGCCAGTGAGGTCAAAAACGTCCTGCGACCGCTGTGGCTGCTGGCGCCTTGCAGTCCTGCACCCGCGTACAACAAAGCAAAAGTCTGCGCCAGGCTGTTTGCGCTGAACCCAGTGAGGATGCTTTTTTGACTGGCAAAGAACGGATAGCTTCTGTCTACACACTTAGCCTGTGCAGCATAAGCCTGCAACTCTTCACGCAATTTGATGTTGACGAAAACTGTGCGAGCGTGTCTGCCCTTGGTCATGTCGGGTAGCAAGCGAATTTCTTCTTTGACAGTGCCATCTGTGTTGATTACGTCGCTCCAGCGCAAGCAGGCTACTTCCCCAATGCGCAAACCCGCCAGGTGGGTGAGCAACATCATGGCCCGGTTGCGTTGCGCAAAGCGTCGCGTGTCTATGTAGTCCAGTACCTGAGCCAGTTCGTCTTTTGTCAGTGTTTTTGCCTGTGCCATTTCAGTTCTCCTGTAATCATGTGTTTGCGTTAATTGCATTGTGTTTTCACATATTTATCTGGACAACCGGAGACCCGCCAAAGTGGCGGGTTTCAGGCTAGATCTGCCTCAGGATGAACTTCCTGTGGATAACTTTTTCACTGAAATTTTCTTCAATGATTTCAACGCTCAACCGGTGAAATCTTGTAAAAGCATGTTTTTCATAGATTTCCGCCGCGATCTCGCACTCTTTCAGTGCCCAGCAGAGCAGGGCGTCAAATAAGCCCTACAAGCGCTGATCGGTTGAGTCAGCACTCTGAGTATTCGGACCCAGAGAAAAACGTGTTGTAGGGCGTTTTACGCATGGACTTTTTGTGTGTGCTGCTTGGCGCATGTAAGCCTTGAGCGCCGAACAAATAACACACAACTACAACTCAATGCCAAAAACGAACAGACTCAAAAAGCGGTGTTGAGTCGGTATCCGTCCAATCTGTCGGGACTCTTGAAATCGGTTGTCCATCTGCTTGTCTGACACAAAACTGTGGTCACACAACGAGGACTACAGATGAAAAAATTCGATGCAAACCAACTGTCACACTTCACCGGCACAGAGCGCTATTACCGAATCAGCCGCAAACACTTGCTAACCGATGGGACCAAATACCTGGCTGAAGAGGCAGAGTGTTTTTGGATGATGGATGCCGTGGCCAGTCACCTCATCGAGATTGGAACAGCGGATTGGTTTGTACAGATTCGCGTGACGGTGAAAGGCACCCGAGTAACCATGGTCTATGAGGACGGGAACGGGCATGAACATGCTCGCCAAGAGATTCCGTTCACCGACTTTCCCCTGGTTGAGCAAACGCTGTATGCATGCTGGGATGGGGATCACTGGGTGATCATGTTGCCGAGTGAATATTGATTTCTTGTATCTGAATGGCTGGTTTATAGTTGTTTGAGCGAAGCTAGCTAGTTTGCATTTTTGCCGCTGACTTGGCTATTTGATTGGGCTCAGACCTGTTTTCAGAACATTGGTATTTCAACATGCAAGAAATCAATTGCCCGCACTGCGGCAAAGCCTTCAAGATTGACGAATCTGGATATGCGGACATCCTCAAACAGGTTCGAGATAGTGAGTTTGACCAGGCCCTGCATGATCGACTCGCATTGGCCGAGAAAGAAAAGCAATCGGCCATCGATTTGGCCATGGCTAAAGCGGCCAGTGAGCTGCAAAAAAGAGCGGCTACCAAGGATGCTGAAATTCAAGAGCTGAAAGCCAAACTGGATGCCAGCGAGATTACTAGGCAGCTCGCTGTCAACGAGGCTTTGAGCCAAGTTCAAAAAGAGCGCGACGCTTTGGCAAATCAGCTGGAGCAAGCCAAGCACGACCAAGAAGCTGCCGTTCAGCTTGCAAAAGCCAAGTCACTAAATGAATTGCAAAAGGCTGCTGGGACAAAAGACGCCGAGATCCAAGCCTTGAAAGCCCAACTGGATGCGATTGAGACCGCCAAAAGGCTTGCTATCACGGAAGCTGTCAGCGCCGTTGAAAAGGAGCGTGATCAATTCAAAGGGGGCCTTGAGCGCGCCGAGTTAGAAATGGAGCTGGCCAAAAAAGCCCTCAAGGACAAATACGAGACCCAGATCAAGGACCGCGAGGACACGATCGAGCGCCTCCGTGATTTAAAAGCCCGTTTGTCTACCAAGATGATTGGCGAGACCTTGGAGTTGCATTGCGAGACGGAATTCAACCGTGTGCGCGCAATGGCGTTTCCTCAGGCGCACTTCGAGAAAGACAACGACGCTCGCTCAGGAAGCAAGGGCGACTACATTTTTAGAGAGTTGGATGGCGCGGGTACAGAAATCGTCTCGATCATGTTCGAAATGAAAAATGAGAGCGATACGACTACTACCAAGACGAAGAACGAAGACTTTCTGAAAGAGCTGGACAAAGACCGCAATGAAAAAGGCTGCGAATATGCAGTTCTGGTGTCGCTCTTGGAGCCGGAAAGTGAGCTTTACAACACGGGAATCGTTGACGTATCTCACCGTTATCCCAAGATGTACGTCGTGCGTCCCCAATTTTTCTTGCCCATCATTTCTTTGCTTCGGAACGCTGCAATGAACTCATTGCAGTACAAGTCGGAATTGGCCCTCGTCAAGAGCCAGAACATTGACATCACCAATTTCGAGAACGAGCTGGACATATTCAAAGCGGCCTTCGGTAAAAACTACGATCTAGCCTCCAAGCGTTTCCAGACTGCGATCGATGAAATCGATAAGTCGATTGATCACTTGCAAAAAACCAAGGAAGCCTTAATCGGAACCGACAGAAATTTGAGACTGGCCAATGACAAGGCGCAAGACGTGACCATCAAGAAATTGACGCGTGGTAACCCGACCATGGCGCAAAAGTTTGCCGACTTAAAAGCTGGGGAGTGAGACGATCAAAGGCTTTATTTAAAGAGGCAGGGTGGTCTAGAAGTCCTCTGGTCAGACCTAATTGTCACTGATCACTCCAAGATTTTGACCACATGTGCTCCAAACCTTCGCGTAATTTGTGCTCAGGTGTGACGACAAAAGCAGGGGCGTAAATGTTGGGGGAATACGGCAACTTATCGGCCGCAGCCTGATCATTCTTTTTAGCCCAAGTGTGTGCCGTCACAAGTGATATGGCCAAAACACTGCCAGTAAGCCACATTGCAAACAAGCGCAGATTCAACCCTATGCGGCTTGCCAAGTGAATGTGAATCAATGCGGTCAGCGTTATAAGTACTGCATTTGGGATGTTGTGTATGTCAGTGGGCCATGGCCAGCCCAAGTTAAAGAACATCCACGGCAAGGCGTAGTTGAGAACCGCTGCGTCTATGAAGGACGCACCAGCTGCAATGATGGTGTGTTCAGCAAGCCTTGTTCGACCTTGTTCTTGCCAAGTTACCCAGGACCATGCACTGATCCAACAAGCCAAGATGGCGATTTCCTCTATCATCAACTTAGTGATGAATGCTGTATCGGCGGCGCTGCTGTAGATTGGCAAATAGACCCACAGTTGAGCTGCTAGCCAAGCCAGGATGAAAGCGGGTGCGGCTATGAGAGGTCTTGACATCATGGTTTAGCCTTCGGGGTAAAGCTCAGACTGTCCATACTTTTCAGCAAGATGGCGCGGGCGCTTTGATCATCAAAGCCAGACATACCGATGGCAACCAGCAATGCATCTTGGCCTGACACTAAGGGTGTGTATCGAAATCGATAGTCAAACAAGCCCGGGAGTTTTTCGACAGCACGTCTGCATGCATGCAGTTGAATTGGCAAATCAAAACGCCCCCTCAAGCGTTGCTCCGTGCAATTCCAAGAAGCAGTAGGCCCATCGTTGTCTTTGACGTTACGCAGGCGCGTTAGTTGATCTTCAATCAACCGTGCCAAGCCATGGGCGCTCATTTTCTCGCTGCTGAACCAGAAACTGCCCATGACGATGTGGCCCGCGTTCTGTTGGTCCGAGATATACAAGCTCGTAGAAGAGTCGCACCGTTGGTCAACACGTTTGTAGTGGTCATTCGGAGTGTCTTTGCGAGCGGCAGAGCAGGGTTGATCTCTAGAAATATCCCCTCTTACCTGAAACGGCCCAAGCCGCCTAACGCTGTGTGTTGGAAGGTCAAAACGCATCACGATCTGTTGATTGAATGCGCTGACTTGGCGTGCGATGTCCTTGCGCAGTTCATCCAAACTGGGGGGCTTTTGAGGAGTCTTGCTGCGGATCATTTGACCCACAGCCTCAGCAGGGACTGCCAGTCCCACCAACTGGTATTGAGTACTGGTGGCCACGTTCACTCCAAGCACCCGACCTTCCGCATCCAGGGTTGGCCCACCGCTCATGCCGCCATTGATAGCGCCGCTGAAAATGATCAATGGCGTTGAGGTTTTGTCTGTGACGCCGTTAAACGTACCCGTCACGATGCTGTGTTGATAACCGCCTGGCTTGCCCATGGAATAGCCCGATTCACCACGGTCGGGCAAAGTCTCACGCATTTCCAACAAGGGGACCCGTAGGGTTTGTTCAACTTTCAAAATGGCCAGATCGTTCTGAATGTCTACAGCCACGATTTCGGCCTTGAGCTCGCCTTGATCCATCGACACAATTTGCAGGGTGTGATCGTCCGGCTCAAAAATTGAATCTGAGATGGCGTGGTAGTTGGTGATGACCCAGTCTTTTCGGTGGGTCACAAAGCCACTGGCCACGGAAGAAACGCCCAAGTTGGTCCGATTTTTCGTTACCACTTCAACAACAGACGGACGGATGCGCTCGTAGAGTTGGCGAGAGTTGGGTGGCGCTGCGAATGCAGTGATCGAAATCGAGCACAGAAGCAATATGGCCAAAAAGGGAGAAACAAGCCTGTTCGGCAAATGCATGGCCAAAACTCTCAAAATTATCAATATTGTGATGGTAGTGGATGGGTAGGCTCATGGGATGAGCCAGGGAGGATTTGAACCTTTAGACTCTTACCGTATGCACCAATTTCACGCTTACTAAACGGAGCCAATGGGGCAGAGGTCCTTGGCGTCAATCTTCCTTCAGGGTATCGAAACTAGGCGGCAGGCCTATACAGGCCTGAACTTGTGTGTTGTTTATCGCTTAAATGGGCAGTTCCTGTCGTGTAGCGCGGTTACTTCATTGCAACAATCTTTTTGACTGCGAGCTTTGCAGCCTCTGCAGCAGCCTTTTCTATGCAGTAGTTTCTGAACTGTAGCCACACACTATTTGGGTCTCCGTGCCACTTTTTAACTATGTTCTTTACCAACCGTCTCATTTCAAGTCTCACGCACGAGCGAAAGTATTTGTCCTCGCCTTCCTCCTTGAGCATCCATTCGTGACCAAGATTTTTCATTGTGTAACGCGCAGCGCTACTAATTTGTCCATGCTCCATTCTTTTAGAGCTTTCAAACCAAGGTCCCAGTCTTCGTTCTAAATCTTTGGCTACAAGAGTAACGAACTGCTTGGCGTTCTCTTCTGCAAGCGTGTATTTGTCTTTTTCAATGGCAGTCATGCTTTACCTTTTGAAATATTGATTCTCTTCAACGAATAATTGCTACGCCCATAGTGGTACCTTTAAGACGTCTTAGCGCTTTTGCTTCAATCATTCGAATACGCTTTCGAGTTAAATCTGGGAAATTTATGTATTCAACAGGTCGCGTTGTATTTGCATGACTTCCTGGAGCGATGTAAACACAAAACTTTTTTTCGGCTGCAATTCGCAACTCAGCAACCGTCGTAGTGTGGAAAATTAGCTGCTTACATTCGCCGCAAAAACGAATCCCTGGCTCATCAGTCGGTTCAAGCTCACTCCACTGGATTCCACAAACAACCTTCATGTCGCAGTTGGCGGCATCAAGTAATTCTTGGGTCCCCATAGATTCGATGCTCTTCATAGGCCGCAAAACTTCAACGCATACTGCCTGTATCGTTGCCAGACAACGTCTCGATTGCTATGTGTTTTGGGCACGTACGACAGGACTAAATCTCTGAGCCTTTGCCTAAGTTGGATTGCTTCAGCCGTCGCTGGGTACTTCTTTGCCCATTCGCAACCATGGAGCTTTGCCGCTTCTTCTGCCGAGCTCTTGATTTGCCGATATCCAAATCCAATTAAACCTTTATTGCTATCGTCTAGCAGTTCACCTATGGACTTGGCGGGTGCGTTCATGATCTTTCCTCTGAGGTTAATTACTGAAGGGTGTTTGTTTTTTGTGCTTTTTTTTATATTAATAGAAACCCTTGATTCGTATGTACATTGTTCATAAAATTATTAGATGAACGAATCACCAACCCCCGAGCAAATTTATGAAATACGACAAAAGTTCGGTTGGACCCAGTCAGAGGCCGCAGCACTTGTGTGGGTCACCTTAAGGGGCTGGCAATGGTGGGAGTCTGGGAAGCGAAAGATGCCAATTGGCTTATGGGAGTTGCTTCTAATAAAGGCCGATTTACATCCCAATTTCAAGTGGAATAGGCAACCTCATCAGGCAAAGGATGCCTAGATTCGCACCAGATGGCTTCAAATTAAATAACTGTCCATGGCGCTGCTTTGAGCCTCTCATTAAGAAACTCAACGAGAGCCCTCACCATCGGCAGCAAAAACTTTCGTGTGGATAGACCGTGTAAATCCCCAGTGTTGCTGCCTGGTACTGTGGCAAGACTTCCACAAGAGCACCGCGTCGCAGCTGTCGCAATTGTTTGACCAAAACCTAGGGAAGGTCTGCAAAAGTCAGCCCCGTGACGGCCTGATCTGAGACAGTTGGGCAATGAAACAAATGAGCCTTGCCACCACTGGATTTGAGCTTGTCACCAAGCGCACGCGCAAGCGGGAATTCCTCGATGAGATGAACCTGGTGATCCCGTGGTCTGAGTTGTTGTCGTTGATTGCACCTCACGCGCCTGCGGGCAAGACCGGTCGGCCTCCGTTTGCCACAGAAGTGATGCTGCGCATACACCTGCTCCAGCAGTTCTTTGGTCACTCCGACCCCGCCATGGAAGAGGCGTTGCATGACATCCCGCTGTACCAAGATTTTGCCCACCTGGACGCAGGCATGACCCGTTTGCCTGACGAAACCACTATCCTGCGGTTCCGCCACATGCTCGAAGCGCATGGGCTCGGTCAGCAGATTCTGGCCACTGTCAACGCCAAACTGATCGATCGCGGTCTGATGCTCAAGACCGGTACTGTGGTGGACGCCACGTTGATTGCTGCGCCCAGCTCGACCAAGAACGACAAAGGCGAGCGAGACCCTGAGATGCACCAAACCAAGAAGGGCAACCAGTGGCACTTTGGCATGAAGGCTCACATTGGTGTGGACGCTGAATCGGGTTTGGTGCATACGGTCACAACCACAGCGGCCAACGCTCACGACATCACCCAAGCGCATGCCTTGCTGCACGGCGAGGAGGAAATGGTCTTTGCCGATTCGGGTTACCGGGGCGTTGAAAAGCGCGAGGAGATTCAGGAGCAACACCCTGATGTGGACTGGCAAATTGCAATGACACCAGGCAAGCGCAAAACGCTGAACAAAACCAAACCCAGTCACGCGTTGCGCGACAAGCTGGAAAAGCTCAAGGCCAGCATCCGGGCCAAGGTAGAGCACCCGTTTCGGGTGATCAAGTGCCAGTTCGGACATCGCAAGGCGCGTTACCGGGGCTTGGCCAAAAACACCAACCAGTTGCTGGTGATGTTTGCGCTGTCGAACTTGTGGATGGTGCGCAAACGAATATTGCAGGGAGCGCAGGCATGAGTGCGCCTGCAGCGTGGGCAAAGGCCCGAAAAGAGGACTCATTGAGTCCAAAAGCATGGAAATTGGGCGTGAATTCAACGCCGGTTTCAGCATGTGAACATTCACGCATCAGCTCGCGCTTTGGCGGGGGTTATGCAGACCTTCCCTAGGTCGTATCCTAATCAGACCGATTCAAGCTCGTCATTCAAGGATACGACCACAGCTTCATTCACCGACCACCGCTCTACGCCCCTCTGTAGGGCCGTCAACTCGACAGCCTCCCGGAGCCGAGAAATCAAATACTCAGGCCCAAAGCAACCAACGGGCGTCTTGTGCACTGGGCGTCCGGATTTCCGTTGTAATGACCTGACTTCGTCAGTTGACCTTGGCCTTGACTGGTTTGCACAGGACTTGATCTAAGCAAGGAGTTGCATGCCTGCGGCATCAGGTGGCTGCGCCACTTCAAGATCCCATTTGGATCGGGTGTTTTTTCACTTGAATGATTGAAATTACTATATGCATGTGACTTTTTTTCGTAATTGCCGAAATCTATGAAAAGGCGCTAAATACATGTGAAATCCTGGATTTCCGCCATCAAGGAGTGTGCGCCCTGTGATCAAAGTCACCGTTCATGAATCTGTCGAGACTGCTTTGCAAAAGGCGTTTCCTAGGCCAGCAACCTCAGCTGCGCGTGCATTGGCTAAATACATTGCTGTTGTCGAATACATGCTGTTCGATGCTCTACAGCATGGCAGAACCCCTGAACAACTCAAGCTTGATTTGTACGCGGTTTCAATGGAACAACTGGCCAATAAGGGAGGGCAAATTGGGCCTAAAAAGGTTCGCATGCACAAATGGCTGCGAGAAAACAATTTGGAGTTACTGCAAACCGTTGTTCCAGGCAGCAAATTCACCGGCCAGTACACACAGGTGAAGTTGTCGCCTTTGATCTCAATCCAGAACACTTTGACCGTACCTCCTGGATCATTGGCTACTGCAAGCACGGATGAGGAAATTGACGCATACCTGAGTGGTGATCCAGTCTCCAATAAGGCGTTGTTCGATCACCTTTACCCTGAATACGGACAGGTTTGGCAAGAAGAAAAACTGGCTGAACTTTTCCATTGGGTGCCGGTAGACGTCGAATCCGTCAAGGCCTACCTGTACTGGGTAGAAATGGAATCTACGCACATCAAGGACGCTCAAAAAGACACGATTCTTCGTCAAGCCTTGACGATCATTAACGTTGCCACTTTTACCAAGGGCTATTACGTACAGCGGGTCAAACCCAGTCAGTTTGGGCGTACGTACTACGAAGGCACCAGCGTGCAAAACGTCAACAAAGACTTGAGGCGTGCCATGCTGGGCAATTGCTGGGAGTACGACATCCGCAGCAGTGTGGTGGCATGGAAGATGGGTTACGCCAGAAGCCTGTTGTGTGATTCGGGATTGGATGTGGATTTGCGCAAGCATTTCTCAGCCACTTTGCTGTACCTGGAAGACAAGGCCGACTTAATGGCAACGATCAGGTATTTCACGTTTGGCGACACGAGTCCAGTGCCCAAAGACCTGCAGCCTGTCTTGCTCAAGCAAGCTTTCACAGCCATTAGCTTTGGTGCTCGTCAAACGGCCAATGGTTGGTTAGATGCTTCAGGCAATTGGACCAACCCAGCCTTGGTGGATATTTTGAAAAACGGAGACGATAGAAAGCGATTTCTCTCCGATAAGACCGTCAAGCTTTTCATCAAAGAACAAAACGCTTTGGACGACTACCTGTATGAGCTCGTTAAAAAGCACCGTCCAGACTTATTGCAAGAAAGCTTCCTTCAAACCGACAGTGGTAGGCCCAGCAAAGCCAAGGTCATGGCTTACCTGTATCAGCACGGCGAGACACAGGTGATGGATATCGTCAGGCACGTAGCAATGACAAAAGGTCACACACCGATTGCCAATGTTCATGACGCCATCTTCTTCAAGCGTCGTTTGGGCGTGGATTTCAAGACCGAGATTGAAATGCAGATGCGCGAGCAAACGGGCAACCCTTATTGGCATTTGACCCCTAAGCAGTTAGAGCGTTACAAACCGCGTTCTTTGAACGCTGCTACCGAGGAAAGCGCGCACAAGAAAAGAATCGAGCAAGAGGAAGCTTTGGCCAAGGGCTACAAATCGGTGTTTCCCAACATCTTGATTGGTTAAAGCTGCCGGTGGTGTCCTTCCAGACTGTCGGGTTACCAATGATTCGGTTGCCCAGAGCCACGGTCTGACAATAAATTTGTTATTCCTGCAACACACAAGGAGTAGCAAATGTCAGGTCTTAACGCATTGAAATTCATCGCCAGCAAGCGTCAGCAGGGCACAAGCCCAGCGCATGCAAGACGGCAAAAGCTCAGCGCCAAGCTGCACGAGCAAATTCAAATGGCCAAAGCCGTTCAGTCAGGGACCGAGTTTGTACCAGTGAAGATTCGCACAGTACGGGACGACGCCACCGGCGAAATGCGACGAGTAGAAATTCCCAAGCGGTTGAAACCATGGTGGTGGTCTGGAGATAACGGTAAGTTATGCATCACCGTACGCTATGGCGCACGCACTCTGGATGTGGTCGAAGGAAAGAACGCCATAGAGACTGACACCATTGCAGGCGTTATCACCACGCTTGAAGTTTTGCGTGCTGCTGTGGATGCCGGAGAGCTGGATGCACGCATTGAAGCAGTCAGTGGTTTGGTCAAAGCTGCATTTGGCAAGGAAGAGGGCGCTGTCAAAAAGGGCAAGTTGAAGCTACCTGCTAAGCCTGCTGCTTGAAGCAGCAACACACGCGATCACTGCTTAAATCAATGGCCGACACCTTGTTCATCTTGGTACCGGCTTTCTTTTGGTTAGATCGGCTTAATTGGCGCAATCGGTTTGATAGTGCCAATGGGCTTAGGCTTTTTGTCATTAGGAGCCTTAGGCTTGGTCAATAACTGCAGGGCTTTTTGAGCCCGCTGTGTCTTTTGTCGTTCTCGCTCCTGTTGAACAGCAGTGGTGGCGCGTTCCCTCGTGGCGCGAAGTTGGTCCAGCTTCAATTGCTCTGGAGTCTTGGGTTTGACGAGTTCGTTGATCCGCATATTTTTATTTATGAGCAGATCGAAATCGAGGGTATGTGATGTCGTCTTTTTGCTAAATAAATATAGAGAAAGGAGAGCAACTATGCGATTTAACGAAATAGCCAGTGCGGACGATCAACTTGCTCTTTGGCGATTGATTTCAGACAACGTTTGGTCAGCTGTGCTGGCCCAGGCCAAGGAGCAGGAAAGGCTTAAGGCGCAAGCTGCAGCCACCCCCAAGCCTAAAAGGATCAAGCCTAAAAAGATCGTTCCGAAAAAACCACCAGCCCCCAAGCCAAAACCACCGGCCCCGAAACCACCCCTACCCAAAAGTCCAGTGCCCCAGCAGGTGAGGGTAGTGACCCCCAACAGGCCCCCACCACTGCCCAGCTCACAGCCAGTACTCAGGCCCACACATTCAAGCAGCTTCAGCCAGGCCGATGCCTATGGGTTGCAGCAACAATCGATGGGCCCAGGCCAGGCCAATATGCCACGCTAAACCGTCGAAAGACCCGAAAACGCGTGGTTTTGACCCCGAATATGGCCGTTTTTAAAATCTTTGGTCATGGGGATGACAGGCATAGCAAAAATGGTTTGTGCATACCCACGGGCAAAGTCTGTTGGCTCTATTGGGTATTCATTAAAACGGGTATCTTGCAACGCATAAAACAAGCGCTACACGGCTGATTTGGATTCCGGTATCGACACGGATCCAATGCCTGCAGGAGAGGTGTTGTAGCGCTTAGTTTGGGTAGAAAATTTCGTGGGTTTTCTGTCCAGATCGTCCTGGAAATTCATCTAAATCCGGTTGTCCATCTGCGTCTTTGACAGTAAATTTGTTGGATGAAAATTGACCATTTTGAGCATGAGTGACGGCCACTTTGAGATTGTTAAATCAACTCCAGAAGCCGTCTTGCGGCGGTTGGTTCGGGTAAGAGGTGTCGACTTTGATGAGTCGTTCGTTGCGGAGCTGATTGGCAACTATTTCATCCGCAAAGAAATGCATGCCGAACCCAAAATTTCGGATGCCGTGGCGATTTACCTCCATGAAAGTGATGCAGGTGACGGCCGTAAATTCAAGGGCGATGTCTTGCATGTTTTCAGGCGCTTTTCGTCCTTAGTGGGTGATTTGTACCTATGTGATCTACGTTATGCACATGCTTGCATTTTTCGCGACCATTTGCTGAGTTTGGGTTTGAAGCCTGTGACAGTCCGCAAGCAAACGGCGATCTTGAACGCCATGCTCAATGTGGCATTCAGATGCCTAGACATCGACAGATTGAGCCCATTCCGAGCTCTGAAAATTTCAGGTGAAGATGAGCGCAGGCCAATGCCTGTGATTACCCATGACTTGTTGCTGGCAGTCAAAAAAAAGTTGATAACGCGGTCCAAGCCCTACAAGTTAATTGGGCTGATTCAGTTGAATACTGGCTTGCGACTGTCTGAACCTGTGTACGCCCGTGTTGAAGATTGTTTTTTTGATCACCCGATTCCGCACATCTGGATCCGTAAAAATGGACTTTCCAATCGAAAGAACAAGAGCAGCATAAGGGCGGTACCGTTGGTAGGGGTGTCGCTGTTTGCGGCCAAGCGACTGTTGGAGATGGCCAAGTGCGAAGGCAGTGAATGGCTGGTGCCGCAGTATGCCCACTACCATGGCAGCAACAGTTGCTCGGCCATCATGAACAAATACCTGTCCGACCTAGAGTTCAGAAGTCACATGTTCCGTCATGCCCTGATCGACAGGATGAAAGCCTGTAACGATATTCCCACGCGATTAGCAGAGAGCATCACAGGCCACTCAAGTGGTGGATCTGAGTTCAATAACTACGGCACGGTTGGCTACACGCTTGAGCAGAAGCTTGATGTTTTAAACCGGATTGCGGTCTAGTTTCATGCGAATCAGACCGCAGCTTCTTGTTTTAATTCGGACAGCTCTGCATAGATCGACTGTTGTAGATCGCTGTCAATCGGCGACAGGAAGTCTCTCAATATCCTTTCTGCATGCCGATCGAGTTCGACGGATAGATTTTCCGCTGCCCAGCTGATGAAAATCGCCCAGATAGGGGCTCCAGAGCCAGCAGCCTTCATGTGCTTTGTGATCAACCACTCCATGTAGTTGGCTTGGTTGGTTCGAAGGCATGCGGCAAGTGCAGATCTGAATCTCGTGTGCGTCAGGGCTACCTGGTTGAAGCTGGTCAGCAATTCATGAATTGGGTTCTTTGCGTTGGTCTTATCGGCCAGGATTGCTTTCAGCTCATCTGATGTGCCCTGTGGTTTTTTGACCGTGTGAGTACTTTGTGGCGGTTTATTGGGCGTACTGACGATGTCCTTGAATTTCTGTACGAATGTTTTGACGGGCTCTGAATCGGAGGATGACTCTTGTTTCCTCAGAAAAGCCGGTATCTCAATGTCATCCATGCCTGCGTTAGCCATCCCATCAACTCGGGCGGCAGAATGTGACCGATTCGATCGCCACATGGCCGGAACAGACATGCTCATATCGATTCGAGATTCAGCTATGAAGGGTACGTTGTCACAACCAGATCGAATGACTTGAAGCGAAGGAACTGCTCTTCTATACGCAGCAACACCGTTACCACTCCATCCGGCAGCCAGCATAGGCTTCACCTGGTGCAACTCTGGCATGTCGTCTGCTTTTTCGTTTTCAGCTCTTTCGTGAACAAGAATTAAATTGGTTTCGCTGGTGACCAATTGATATTCGACAGCGAGGCGTTCTCGCTCTTTGGCTTTTGTTATATCGTTCAAGCGCAACGCAGCTGCAATGCGAGAGAGGTCTAGGCTTTCATCCCAAATGACGGGGCAGGGTGTTGTTTGTCCGTTTGGATAAACGGTCTGAACCACTTCCAATTCATCGAGCGCGGTACCTTGCGTATTGATTTGCGTCCATGACATCAAGGAGCTACCTGCTGCTGCATGGCCCGCTGATTTCGATTGCCAGACGATAGGCGCTTCGCATGCAACTTCATGTTCGATTGCCTGCGTTTGGCGAATCTTGATCAGTAGGCGCTCGACGGCTTTTTGCATGCTTTCACGGGGTGTAACCATTTCACTTGCGCCACCCGTGACGTCGGCCATGTCCTTGAGCAGACTTTCTGATGGTGCTGAGCCTACGCCTACTGCATAAATGCGCTGCCCAGAGGCGCGCACTGTGGCGATGATTTCTTCAATGTTCCAGACCTCGCCGTCAGTGATCAATAAGATCACCGCATTTTTGGATTCTTCGGATAAGCCACTTTCAATGGCGATGACCTCTTTCAACGCGTCATCAATTTCGGTACCGCCCAAATCCGCATTCAATCGACGCGATGACGCTTTCAAAAGTTGTCGGTAAATGAGTGTGCAAGGCTTAAGTTCGGACTGGTCGTGGTGGACAGTGCTGCCAAACCGCGTAAACGAGACTTGGTCCGTATTGTTCAGCTGTCCAAATAGCCAATTGAGGCAGTCTTTGGCTTGTTCAATGCTGTCGCCCTGCATGGATCCAGAGCAGTCGACCAGTACCTTGATAGAGACAGGGTGCTGTTTTTCAAAGCCGGTTGGACGGTACACACCGCCAGTTAATACCGTAGCCTCTCCTGGGCGAGCCGAGTCATGAGTTGCGACTGCGAAGTTCATGTCGCCAAGACGGTCAATAACCAAGACGAAGTCACGATCCAACCATGCAGCACCCTCTAACTTCAAGCTGCATTGATTGTCCTGACGGCTCAGTTGGATTTCATGGCTGGGGCTGTAAACCGTGCCTTGGCTCAGGTTCTCAGACAGTTCAAGATTCAGAAACAGCCGATGTTCGGCCTGTGGATTTGCTTCAGCTTGTTGGTGCAGCTTCAAGCCCGCAGCCGATGCATCCCCGTATCGCGGTGCAATGGTCGTTGGCAGACTGAAACGGATTGCACCATCTTCGGCTTTCAGAATTTGTGCGTAGTCAAGCTCAATGACGACTTCATCCCCGGATTGGATGTTGCCGATATTGGCGGTGTACAGGTCCTTACCTGACCGCTCCAGCATGACTGGCAAGTCACCGCTGCTGATGGCCTCTTCATATTGCGCTTCGGCCACTTTCTTAGGCTTGACGGTACCGGTCATGCTTTTGCCGTTCAGTTCCACTCGCATGCCCAAAAGGACGCATTGCCATCCCAGAGGGAAGGTGTAGACGCATTCGACGTTGTCTTCTGACCAGTTCTTGTAAACCTGCCGAATCTTGATCTGTGCCACCAAGCCATTGAGACGTCCAGTCACATGGGCCGACACCAACCCAATGTTGGCTTCCATGTCCTGGGCATGCAGTCCAATTTGTTTTTTATTCGCTTGCATTGATTTCTTCCCAGGTGGTGAGGACGGAACGGACAAATAGACGGAGTTTTTCAGGCGAGAGACCCGCGATTTGCGGTTCTAAGTGCAGTTCAACGCCGGGGGCGATGAACACTTTGCTGATGACAGAGATGTCACCCGCAGCCTTTGGAAGGGGCGGGGGCGTGGTGATTCCGTTGATCAGTTGTTTGATGCGTTCCAGCGGCGTTCCCTGATCGGCCATGGCGCGAACCTGCAGCACTTGGTCCAGGTGCTTTTGGGTGTACCGGGCATGTTTTCGATCGCCTTCATGTCGGTCAACCAAGCCGAGTTGGATGTAATAGCGGATCGTTCTCAGCGGCAAATCGGTCAGCGCGCTGAGTTGGTCCAGGGTGAAAGTGTTGTCCATGTTTTCTATCATACAGTAAAACTGTCAAATAGAACTGTCATATAAAAAACGCCAAGATTGTCCGGACCTGAGCCACAATCAAACCGTGGCAAATCCAAATACAAAAACCATCTACTACCTGCCTGGCTATGGCGGTCAACTGGGTACAGGGCTGGGCAGAGCATTAATGGATAGCGGCTTTGATGTGGCTGGACGTGAGACGCGAGGCGACTTTCGTTCATTGCCGTTTGATGAACAAATCGCGACTGTGGGCCAAGACCTCAAAGACCACTTTTGGCATGCCGCTGCCCAAGTAATCTGTAACTCCTTTGGTGCGTATCTTTTCTTGCATGCACAAACTCAGATGCCATCTTTTCCTGGGCGAGTGCTGCTGTTGTCGCCTATCGTGGGGGAGTTTACAAATGCGCAGGCCCGTACCAGTTTTTCTCCACCAAGACCAACAAGACTTAAGGACTTGGCTGAAGCCGGCCAGTTCACGGTTCCGCGCCAATGCGAGATGCATGTTGGGGAAGACGATTGGCAAAGCATTCCTGCCAACGTGCAGGCTTTTGGACGGCTCACGGGGATCTCAGTGATCGTGGTTCCAGGTGGTGATCATGACTTGGGCAAAGACTACATTGGGCCTTTATTGCTTCGATGGCTTGCTTAATGTCTGTATATAAATCCACTCCCGAAATTTTATGAAATTCTATATTGTATTATAATCGATAAATTTCAAAATTAAATAAATCTGTAAAGGCAATTATTTATGACGACAAAGTTATACGAAAACTGGATTTCGAAGATTCATGAATGCGGTTTTAATAACGAGCAAGCATGTGGTTTGGCTATGATCTTGGCTTGGAATTTGACTAGTCAGAATAAAGATTCCAACTCTTATGATCCAGATATTTATTGGAAATTTATAGATAAATCGGATTTTGATTCAATAAGTAAAAATTCATTTATAATTGAAGATTTTATTAATTTTGTGCCATTATTGAAATTGGCAGGAGAAATACTTCGCACGCCAATGCCAGTCAATAGATTGGATGGCGAAAATCAGGTTGCTGAATTATTAAATCTAGATTGGCAAAATGATTTAAAAGATGCTGATGAAAATGATGAAATAAGGAATCTATTATTCTGGCGACATAAATTTGATCTGTTGTGGTGCCAAAAAATTGGTGAATCATTAAGGCACGAAATTAGAAATCCTGTTCATGCATTTGTACTGGTAGATTATTTAACTCAAGGATTTGGAAAATTTGATCCCGAAGGCTACTCTAGAATTTTGCATAGCATTTCAAGCCGACCAAGTCCTTTTGTTGGTGTTTTTTCATCCAGATATTTTGTAATTGAGCGGAATGGATTGCAAGGATATGAGCCTTTCCAGATTGCTCTAACCGGATTCATCGCAAATCTTGATCCAAAATTGGGTGAGCAGTTATGGAATTTACAGCGAATTTTATTTTATAAGCAACCTGGAGGAATTCCATTTAATTTAGATAAGCAGTTCCTTCCTTTGCCGGAATTCATAGAATTTTCTTTGCCTCTAATTGCTGATTTTATTGACGGTAATCGTAATTCATTTTTAAATACAGGAAAATTGATTGCTTCCGAATACCTATATAGAAGTTCTGAATTTCAACCTTTTGATCAGTTTTTTGATCTTTTGGAGGAGCGATATGGATTTTCAGATAATCTAAATACAAAGGAAATTGCGACTTCATTAATTATTAATGTTGTCTCCTTTTATACTACCTGCTGTATAAAAATTCGAAACATAACAAATAAAATTTCTATTCTTCCAACTTTAAGAATGTTGGATGATGTTGGCTTGCTTTGGGCTCGTGAACTTCCCTTAAATCAAAATTTACGGGATGAGGCAGTTTTGTGTTTTGATGTAATGTTGAGTTGGAGATTTGGTGCTAGCTGGGCATTATTTATAGAAACAGATCATGGATTTTTCCAAAGAGCTTACGTAGGTGATGCATCAAGCTATTCGGATGTTGAGAGTTTATTTTCAGAAATCTGTATTGCCTATTCGCCTGTGAAGTGCGTTGTTGCTTTTTGGACTCATAGGCAGCATGGTGTAGAAGCCGTAAAAGAGGAAGTGGTCTTCCTTAATTTAAGTAAGGATGAAATACCATTTGTTGAAGTCTTTGAGGGATTATCAGATGTTAAATTGGGTCGAAGCATTGGTGAATACATTGGATTAAGTGATGATTCTAAAATTACGTCATCATATTTTCAAAAGTTACAAAATATTTTCAACGATCAATTTTCATTTGAAAAAATTAATAAAAAACAGGATGAATTAATTCAGCTGTTTCCCCCATCCATTAATTGGAATTTTGTAAATAGATTAAATTTATTGATTGAAAATGATGAGTCTGTAACGTATATTGATACTGAAAGCGCTATTCATGATGATTTCAAAACATCATTATACCTTTTGATTGATTATAAAAATGTTCAAAAAACCAGTGAAGGTTTAGAATTTTTATCAACTAAATTATTGTGCGAATACGATTGTAAAAATAAAACAAGAAGATTTGTATCGATAAAGATGTATGAACTATCAATGGGTTCTGGGTGTTGTGTACATGATTCTGGCTTGCTAAGTGCACCAGCTTCTGAAGTTCCTTCTAAGGGTAATGTAGGCTATATGGCTTGGGAAATTGCTTGCAATTTAAATCCTTCCATGAAATCGATTTAGGCTTTTTTATAATCACCAAAAACAACTATTTTTATATCTGGTTTATAGCATGTATGTTTGTATTAGTTCAATGCAACCCAGTGTTTTTATACTAAGTCTGAAAATATGTCAGATGGGGCAGGGTGGTGAACCTAAACAAAACTCTATATACATTGAGACGTTTCTGAGCCACAATGACCCTGTGATGAGTGCTTAAAAAAGCAGCACCGTAAAAAGAAATGACACTGGTTTACAGTAGGCGTCACAGAAGCGAAATTTTAATATCACTTTATAATTACATGGGTATACTACAAGTATACTACTTTGACCCTGTTGAAATCAGCTAAGTTATTGTTTTTAAACGGGAAAAAGGTGAAATGTTGGCGTTTTCACACTGCAGGGGTCGCAAGTTCGAAACTTGCATCGCCCACCACAAAATTCCCAATGAAATCAAGCACTTAGAGGAAACTCTAAGTGCTTTTTTTTGGTCCGTATGAAAAAAGTATGAAAAAGAACCGCCTGAAAATTTCAGACTCGTGTGCCCGACCTGCCGCGCTTTGCCCCACCAATTGCAAGTCCCTGTTTCCGGTGAAATGTTGGATTTGAACCATTGCTGTGGCCATCGTTTGGATGGAGTCCGACTCCACCTCGGGGGCGCAGGTGCCGCGCATTGTTTGTTTCTGGTGGCTGAATTTTCAGCCGTGAGATCAGGCCGCTTATCCACAAGCAGCGCCAGCAGCAGCCCCGTTGGCTTGACCACCAAATAGCGCATCGGCGAATTGCACATGCCAGATTTTGTTGCGCATGCAAAACTGCATCGTGAGATCGGCTGCATCACCCACGGTGGCCAGATGCTCAAGGTATCCAATTTTGGATGTTCAGACCACGGCCAAAAAGCGCATCGGTTGGAAGTGGTTTTCCGTTTGGATTCCGTGCGGCCAAGAAAAAAGCACCGGACGGTTCCACCAAGTGCTTAATTTTCCTACAGAATTTAGTAGGCGCTGGTCCCACCAATATTGTTAAACTTAATCAAGGACTTAGAGATTTTTGCTCTAGGTCCTTTTTTCTTTGGCGGTGAGCGGTGACAGTCTGGTGACGGTTTTTGCCTCGATGCTTGCCTTTAATGGCACGACTGCATAGGCTATTTCCATGGCATGCTCACACAAAAAACCCTTCGCTAAAGGCCTTGCTGGCTCAGACTTGACCAGCATGCAACGCACTTTTGTCACTACGCTGGTTAGGCACGGCTGCACACCAACACAAGCGGCGCGTGAGGCGGGTTATGCAGAGCCAAAAGTCCCGGCTCATGACCAACTGCGTTCGGCCCATATTCAAACGGCTGTCAGGTTTGAGAGTTCGCGCTACGTGATGAGCGACTTGGCCAACATCGCCACCGGAACACTGCGTGATGTGATAGAGGACAAAGAAGCCCCCGCTTCGGCGCGTGTCCAAGCGGCGCGAACCGTGCTTGAGTTGGCTGGTGAGCTTGGGCGTGGCAAGTCTGATTCATATGAGGACCGCCCACTATCCGAACTCTCAGCAGATGAACTGACTCGCATGATCGACCGCTGGACCGAAGAAAAGGCAGCGATGGCCAAGCCCATTAACCAAGACGACCAAGCGCTGGCCTCGGCCGTGGGTATGGCCCAGCTTGCCCACTGACATGGATGCGGTCGACAATAAATCCAATCCACTGGTGCTGCGCACCCTCGGCCGTGCCTTTGCCGCCGTGGGTAAAGAGCACGGTTTTGATGAATGGGCATGAGCCAACTATTGAACGGATGAAGGCGGTGAATCTACCGGTCCACCTGCGGACGCATCACAGGCGTGGCATCCGCTCACCAGCCCGGGAAGGAGAACCGGGTTTCAAGCCCCAAAGCCAGGCTGTTGGCGTTGAAGCGTTTGCCCGATGCGCTGCGCGCGGCCACCTTGCCGGCTACCACGCTGAGCGACAGGCGGTCGTTCAGGAAAACGCGCGTGCCTAGGCTGGCTTTGGCCGCGCGGCCGTGCAGGTTGGCGCCGGCCATCAATTGGCCGAAGAACTGGAGCCGGTCTTCAGGGCCGGCACGGCTTTGCAGGCCAAGGCCCCCCAGCACCTCGTCGTAGCCCGGGTAGCCTAGGTACGAGCCATATGCGGCCACCGCCTGCATGGGCACGTACCAGTGGTCGTCGAGCAGCAGGTCGGCCTGGATCCCGAGCATCTGCAGCGTCCCGCGGTCGACACCTGCGTAGCGCACGTTGAACTCGGTCTGCTGGAACATGCCGAGCCGCACTCCGCGGAAAGTCGGCGCGTCGCCGGTCGGCCATGGCGCGTCCGCGCTGTCTTGCACACCGATGTGCCGGGTCATGGCAAGGCCATAGGAGAGGTTTCTCGATGAGCCCTTCGCCGCCGCCATGTAGCCTGCGGTCAGCGAGAGGCCAACGTTTCTCGTCAACGCATATTCCGCAGCTAGCTTGGGGTTGACGACCAGTCCCGGCCCGGTATCGATGACCTCGGGCGCGTAGCCGCTGGAGCCGATGCCTACCTGGCCGTACAGGGAAATGCGCTGAGACAGGCGCAAGCGCTGGCCGACGCCGCCGATAAACTGGTTGTAGGTCGGCAAGCCGCGATACCCTATGCCCAGCCCGGCGTACCAGTAGGTGTCCCCTGAAAAGAAATGCGAGAACTGCAGGTCTGCCAACGCGAAGTCGCCCTTTTTTGAACCCTCGGGCCGAATTTGACGGAAGTTGTCGGCGCCCAGCGTGAGCATGCTCGGGCCGGACTCAACCCGCGCCCGCGCCGCGTCAGCCGGCGTGAGTGGCTGGCCCTGCAGCCCGAAGGGGCCCGTCAGCACGCTGTACGGAGTCTCCAGGAAGACCGCTGCCTGCGTGCCGCCGACAGCCGCGTTGCGGATCTTGAACTTCGAGAGGTTGACGCCGGCCGAGAAACTGCCGAAGTCGTAGCCCAGCCCGACGAAGGCCCGGGTGAGGGTTCCGCTGCCAGAAAGCGACTTGGCGTTCTCGACGCTACGCCCGCCAGCGCCGGCACCGCCGAACAGACCTGCCGTGGCGAAGACGCGAGACCCCAGGTCCTTCTTTGCGTAGCCACCGACGTCGAAAGTGGCAAACCCGCCGTAGTTGCCACTCACCAGGGGCGCCTGCACGCCAAAGCCGAGCAGCAGCCAGTCGTTCACCTGGCGGAAAAAGTGTGCCCCCATCAGGTCGATCGGTGCGTCGCCCCGCACCTTGACCGTCTGGTAATCGAGCATGATCAGCGTCCTGATGGGCTCGAGCGACGAGCCCGAAGAGGCACCGACCCCCGCCGGGTTTTCCTCGATCAGCGTCCTGCTGGGCTCGAGCGACAAGCCCGAAGAGGCACCGGCCCCCGCCGGGTTTTCCTCGGCGCGTACGCCACCGAGCGTGGCGATGAACAGCAGTCCGACGCAGAGCTGCGGGCGAATTGACATAGATGTTCCTTGAGGGTCAGATCACTGCGCACGCGGGCACTTGGACATTATCAAAAAAAATATTGTAAACGTCCGGGCGTCCTGTCTTGACTCCCATCATGTGGCGCCAACAGCTTGCTGGGCACCGCCCCAGGCCGCCGCGCAAGACGGCACAAGCACGCCGGCAAGCGCCGCGAAAACCGCCGAGCCATCAAAGACCCAAAAGCAGCGCAGCAGCAAAGCATGTTCCCGCCGACCACGATTTGACCAGCTTGAGAGCGTAGTGCCGATCATGGTGTGACCAGCCTGTTCAGTGGACACGCGCTGGTCAAATTGAAATCGGCGCACCTGATCAAATGGCCATCGGCGTCAACACCTTAAGGCATTCAGCCGGATGGTCTTGGCCAGGCGTGCTCAGCACAAAGTCAAAGACTTCTCTTGCCTCGATCAGTTCTTGGCTCTGTCTTTTGCTCAACTGACCGCGCGCGAGTCTTTGCGCGATATCGAGATCAATTTGCGTGTGCAGCGCCAACATTTCTATCACTTGGGTTTTCGCTGCAAGACGATCTCGCGCAACACCTTGGCCAACGCGAACCGCGTTCGGCCATGGGAAGTCTTTGCCGATTTGGCGCATCATTTGATCGGCGTGGCTCGTCCGCTTTACGCCAACGACGCAACGAGTACCGATCTCAAATCGTTGATGGGCGCAACCGTTTACTCTTTGGATTCGACCACGATCGATTTGTGTCTGAGTCTGTTTTCTTGGGCGCCGTTTCGTACGACAAAAGCAGCCATCAAACTTCACACATTGATGGATCTGCGTGGATCGATTCCGAGTTTTATTCACATCAGCGACGGCAAGATGCACGATGTCAAAGTCCTCGACATCCTCGCAAAACAAGGCTACATCGAGGTTGGCGCCTATTACGTGATGGACAAGGCATACGTCGACTTTGCCAGACTGTATCAAGTGCATACCGCCAGAGCGTTCATTGTAACTCGTGCCAAAAGCAACATGCAATTCATTGTGGCGCAGGCGTTTCCTGTACCCATGAACACCGGCTTGATAAGCGATCAGCATATTCAGTTGATGGGATACAACTCGTACCACCGATTTCCAGAGCTGATTCGACAAGTCACCTACATCGATCCCGAAACCGGCAAGACGCTGGAGTTTTTGACCAACAACATGACGCTTTCTGCGTTGACTATTTGCGCA
>CAIZSE010000079.1 GCA_903935585.1 uncultured Burkholderiales bacterium
CACACCCACGTCGCCCCACTTGAGGTTGGCGGGGTCGCGTTCGGCGGTCAAACGGATCTTTTTGCCATTGACCACGAGGTCTTTGCCGTCAACGGCCACAGTGCCATCGAAGCGGCCGTGCACCGAGTCAAACTGCAACATGTAAGCCAAGTAGTCGGGCTCGAGCAAGTCGTTGATCGCAACGACTTCGATGTCTTTGAATTCAGCTTCCTGCGTGACGGCGCGAAACACCATGCGGCCGATGCGGCCAAATCCGTTGATACCAATGCGAATGGTCATGAATAGTTCTCTCTTTCTCTGTCTTTCAGTTCAATTAAAAAATCAAGGCAAGATGGCTCGGCACAGGTTTCACAACAGCGCCGAAAAATCCTCAATGACGCGGTCAGGCGAGCACGTGTGCACCGACTCACCCATGTTGTAGCCATAAGGCAGCAACCAAACCGGCACACCTGCATTGCGGGCGGTGGCCGCATCGATCGACGAGTCCCCCACAAACAGCGCTTGTGTGGCCTTCAGATCCCAACGCTTCAAGCAGTCCACCACGCTGGTGGGGTCGGGTTTTTTGACTGGGAAGGTGTCGCCGCTGACCACCACGTCAAAGGCCTCGTGAAGCCCGTGCACGCGCAGCACGGTGTCTGTGTAACGGCCTTCCTTGTTGGTCACCACCGCCAGCTTGCAGCCACGTGCACGCAGCGCCGCGAGCACTTCGCGCACCTGTGGGTACAAATTGCTGCGTGTACCGCAACGGTCTTGGTAGTAGCGGTCAAAAATCGGCAGCGCCTGCTTCAGGTCAGCCCCTTGCCGCACCGCGGCCACCGGGGTCTGCGTGACGCTGGCCAGCGCCTGGATCAACAGCTCTTTGGTGCCGTGACCGATCCAGTCGTTGACTTGTTGCTGCGACACCTCGGACCAATCGAAATAACGCAAGGTGTCGTTCACAGCGTCGGCAATTTCGGGCGCGGTTTCGACCAAGGTGCCGTCGAGGTCAAAGAAATAGGCTTGTGGTGTTGGCATTTTTTTCACGCGTTGTAACGGAGTCGCGGCTCAATTGTCGGAAGGCACGATGTGCGCGGGCTGGGCTTGTACTTGGCGGTGTGTGTGGCGGTGCACCAGGGTGCGCACGGCTTCACACACACGTTCGCTGGTGATGCCAAAGTGCGCGTACAAAGCCGGGGCCGGGGCCGATTCGCCAAAGCTGGCGATGCCGATCACCATGCCGGTGCGGCCCACGTATTTGCGCCAAAAATCGGGGTGCGCTGCTTCCACCGCCACGCTGGGTAAACCCAGCGGCAAAACCATGTCCTGGTAAGCCTCACTTTGACGGTCAAACACATTGGTACAGGGCATGGACACTACCCGTGTGGCCACGCCTTGGGTGGCCAGTTCGGCTTGCGCTTTCATGGCCAAAGAGGTCTCGGACCCTGTGGCCACGATGATGGCTTGGGCGCCCGGCATGTCGCTCAGGATGTAGCCACCCTGGCGCACCTTGGCCGCGTCGGCGGCGTCGGTCAGCAGTTGTGGCAAGTTCTGGCGCGACAGCGCCAACGCGCTCGGGCCGTCGCGGCGCTCCACCGCACAGGCCCAGGCCACGGCGGTTTCCAAGCCATCGGCGGGCCGCCACACATCCAGCCCCGGGATGATGCGCAAGCTGGGCACATGCTCCACGCTTTGGTGCGTGGGGCCGTCTTCGCCCAGCCCAATCGAGTCGTGCGTGAAGACATGGATCACGCGCTTTTTCATAAGCGCTGCCATGCGGATGGCGTTGCGCGAATAGTCCGAGAACGTCAGGAATGTGCCACCGTAAGGGATGTAACCCCCATGCAGCGCCATGCCGTTCATGATGGCGGCCATGCCAAACTCGCGCACGCCATACGAGAGGTGGTTGCCCCAGGTGTCGCGGCCCGCTTTGGTGCAGGTCTTGAAGTTGGTCAGGTTGGAGCCCGTCAGGTCGGCGCTGCCGCCGAAAAACTCGGGCAACAAGGGGGCCAACACATCCAGCGCATTTTGGCTGGCTTTGCGAGTGGCCACGGCATCGGGCTTGGCCACGATGGCCGACAAGGCTTTTGCCAGACCCTGGGCGTAGGCTTCCCCCAAGTCGCCTTTCATGCGGCGCTCAAATTCAACCGCCTCTTCCGGGTAGCGACTTTGATAGGTGGCAAAGCGCTCCCGCCATTGGCTTTCGGCCCGCGTGCCACTGGCCCGGGCATCCCATACAGTGGCCACATCGACAGGCACTTCAAAGGGCGCATAAGGCCAGTTCAGCGCTTCGCGGGTGGCGGCCACTTCGGCAGCGCCCAGCGCTGCGCCGTGCACATCGTGGGTGCCCGCTTTGTTGGGTGAGCCCATGCCGATCACGGTTTGGCAGCAAATCAGCGTGGGTTTGCCGTTGGATCTGTGGGCTTGCGCCTTGGCCGCCTCGATGGCGGCGTTCACCGATTGCGGGTCATGCCCATCCACCTTGGCGATCACGTTCCAGCCATAGGCCTCAAAGCGCTTGGGCGTGTCGTCGGTGAACCAGCCTTCCACATGGCCATCGATCGAGATGCCGTTGTCGTCGTACAGCGCCACCAGTTTGGACAATCGCAAGGTGCCCGCCAGCGAACAGGCCTCGTGGCTGATGCCTTCCATCAGGCAGCCATCACCCAAAAACACATAGGTCATGTGGTCCACGATGTCCAGGCGCTGACCGTCTTCTTCGCGGTTGAATTCATCGGCCAGCAGCTTTTCGGCCAGCGCCATGCCCACGGCGTTGGTGATGCCTTGGCCCAGTGGGCCCGTGGTGGTTTCCACGCCAGGCGTGATGTCCACTTCCGGGTGGCCAGGGGTCTTGCTGTGCAGTTGACGAAACTTTTTCAGCTCATCCAAAGGCAGGTCGTAACCTGTCAGGTGCAGCAAGGCATAAATCAGCATGGAGCCGTGGCCGTTGGACAACACAAAACGGTCACGGTCAGCCCACTGCGGGTTGAGTGGGTTATGTTTCAGATGCCGGTTCCACAGCACTTCGGCGATGTCGGCCATGCCCATAGGGGCACCGGGGTGGCCCGACTTGGCCGCTTCGACGGCGTCCACGGCCAGCATGCGCACGGCGTTGGCCATGCGGCGGGCCATCTCGGGGGTGGGGTGATTTGCAGCGGTGTTCATGGTGCTTTAACCCCGCTTCAAGCCTGGCCCAGAGCGCGTTTGCGGCGCTCCATCATTCGCCATACGAACGGTGTGAAGATGAGTTGCATGGCAATTTCCATCTTGCCGCCGGGCACCACGATGGTGTTGGCACGGCTCATCCAGGAGTCGTTGATCATGTTGAGCAAGTAGGGAAAGTCGATGCCTTTGGGGTTGGCAAAACGGATCACCACCACGCTTTCATCGGCCGACGGAATGTCACGCGAGATGAAGGGGTTGGATGTGTCGACCAAGGGCACGCGCTGGAAGTTGACATGCGTGTGCTCAAACTGCGGCACGATGTAGTTCACATAGTCGGGCATGCGGCGCAAGATGGTGTCGGTCACCGCCTCGGTGCTGTAGCCGCGCTGGTGCTTGTCGCGCCAGAGTTTCTGAATCCATTCCAGGTTGATGACGGGCACCACGCCCACGCGCAA
>CAIZSE010000080.1 GCA_903935585.1 uncultured Burkholderiales bacterium
CTTCAGGTCGGCCTGGTAAATCGTGCGGGGGGCATCGTCGCTGGTGCCCACCACCCAGATGCTGCGCTCCTTGAGTTCACCCAATGTGCGGGCCAGGTTGGTGACCATGAAGTAAGGCATGGTTTCGGCTGCCCCGCTGGCCACCTTGGCCACGGTGGCATTGATGCCGGCCGCATGGTCTTTGGGCGCGATGACCGCATGCGCCCCCGCGCCATCGGCCACGCGCAGACAAGCGCCCAAGTTGTGCGGATCGGTGACGCCATCGAGCACCAAAAGCAAGGGCGGGCCTTCGACGGTGTCAAGAAGGTCGTCCAGCGAATGGTTCTGGGGAATGGGCGCGACCATGGCCACCACGCCCTGGTGGCCATGGCCACCGGCCAGCTTGGCCAGTCGCTCGCCATCGGATTCGATCAGGCGCATGCCCGAATCACGGGCCTTTTCGATAAATTGGCGCATCCGCGCATCGCGGCGGGTGACCTCGTAATGGATTTCAACAACGGATTGGGGGGCGATCTTGAGGCGAACGCCCACGGCATGGAAGCCGAACAGCACTTTGTGGGATGACATGCCTTGGATTATCGTTGGTCCAAGCTGGTCTTCTTCACAACTTCGGCAAACACGCCCACGCTTCAAGCCTGAGAAGCCACGGCTTCAGACAGGCGACCGGCCTGAATCACCAGCATGCGTTCACAGCGCGCCGCCAGTTGGCGGTCGTGCGTGACAAGCACCAGGGTGGTGCCTTGCTCGCGGTTGAGCGCGAACATCAGGTCCATGATGGCTTCGCCTGTGGCATGGTCCAGACTGCCCGTGGGCTCGTCGGCCAACAGCAAATCGGGTTGGACCACAAAGGCTCTGGCCAAGGCAACGCGCTGCTGCTCGCCGCCAGAGAGCACTTTGGGCAAATGTTTGAGGCGCTCACCCAGGCCCACGCGCTGCAGCATGGCCGTGGCGGTGCTGCGGGCTTCGTGCCGATCGGCCAGCTCCAGCGGGAGCATGACGTTTTCAAGGGCGGTCAGGTTGGGCATGAGCTGAAAGCTCTGAAACACAAAACCCACATGCCGGGCCCGAACCGCTGCGCGCTCGTCTTCGGACAAATCGAACAGCGATTGCCCAGCCAACAGCACCTGTCCCGAGCTGGGCGTGTCCAAGCCCGCCAAAATGGCCAGCAAGGTGCTCTTGCCAGAGCCAGAAGCACCGACAATAGCGGCTGTTTCGCCGGCGTTCAAAGAAAACTCGATATCGCGCAAAATGTCCAGCTTACCGCTGGCATCCTGCACACTTTTCGAGACGCCACGCACGGCAATAATGGATTCAGGCATGCACAAACCTTTGTTGAGACGACGCCACTTTAACTGGAGCCTGCTGGCCCTTGCCTGCTGGGGCTTTGTGGCGCCCCTTGTTGCTGCGCCGGCTCAGCGCGTTTTGGTGGTGGGCGACTCCTTGAGCGCCGAATACGGCCTCACACGCGGCACGGGCTGGGTCGCCTTGCTGCAAAAAAAATTGGCCCAGGAAAAGCCCGGTGTCGAGGTGGTCAACGCCAGCATCAGTGGCGAAACCACATCCGGCGGCCGCTCACGCATGGCCGCGCTGCTGCAAAAACACCAACCCAGCCATGTGGTGATCGAATTGGGGGGCAACGATGCCCTGCGCGGTTTGCCTTTGAACATGACGCAAGACAACTTGCTGACCATGACACGTCAGGCCAAATCGGCAGGTGCCCAGGTGCTGCTGCTGGGCATGCAAATGCCTCCCAATTACGGACCCGACATGGCCCGCCAGTTTGAAGCGGCTTACGCCCAGGTGGCCAAAAGCCAAAAGGCGGCGCTGGTGCCATTCTTTTTGCAAGGCATTGGCGACGACCCCGAGCCCCTGAAATGGTTTCAAGCCGATCGAATTCACCCCAATGAAGCCGCACAACCGCGCATGCTGGCCAATGTCTGGCCCACTTTGAAGAAACAATTGAAATGAGCCTTCACCTGATCGCGGCCACAGAGGCCATGGCCAACTTAAGCCGGTTTGATGCCATCCTGGACGCCCGGTCTGAAGGTGAGCATGCCGAAGATCACCTGCCTGGCGCCCTGAGCTGGCCCTCGCTGAACAACGAAGAGCGCATCAAGGTGGGCACGCTGTACAAGCAAGTCAACCCGTTTGAAGCGCAAAAAATTGGCGCCGCCCTGGTGGCCAGAAATATCGCCCATCACATTGAAACGCATGTGATGGACAAGCCCAGGAACTGGCAACCGCTGGTGTATTGCTGGCGTGGCGGCAAGCGCAGCAACTCGCTGGCCCTGATCCTGGGGCAAATCGGCTTCAAGGTGCACCTGATCGAAGGCGGCTACAAGGCCTTTCGCAAGGCAGTGATGGAAGACACCCCCCGTCAGGCGCAGCGTCTGCATTTTCAGGTGCTGTGCGGCCCCACCGGCTCAGGTAAAACTCGCTTGCTGCAGGCTTTGGCGCAAGCAGGCGCCCAGGTGCTGGACCTGGAGGCCATCGCCTGCCACCGCAGCTCGGTGCTGGGCTTGATTCCGGGCACCCCGCAACCCACGCAAAAAGCCTTTGACACGCAGGTGTGGGATGCTCTGCGCGCTTTCAGCGCCGACCGTCCGGTTTTTGTTGAAGCAGAAAGCAAGAAGGTGGGCAACCTGACGGTGCCCGCCGAGTTGATGGTGGCCATGCGCGCCAGTGCTTGCTTGCGGGTGGATTTATCGCTGGAAAACCGGGTGAATTTGCTGCTGGAAGACTATGCGTTTTTCACGCAAGACCGGGCCTTGTTTGCCGACCGTCTTGAGCGCCTGACAGCGCTGCGCGGCAAAGCCGTGGTGGAAGGCTGGCAAGAAAGAATCGAGCGGGGTGAAATGCGTGAGGTCGTCACCGAACTGCTGACAGGTCACTACGACCCGGGTTATGAAAACTCAACAGGGAACAATTTTGTGAATTACGCCAAAGCCCCCCTGATTACCCCTGCCAGTCACAGCATGGAACACATGCTGACACTGGCCCACAATCTGGTCCAGGCGCCACAGTAAAGCCGGCGCTCATGGACTGTCAGGCGCTGGGGTTTTGCGTGACTGGCGCGTCAGTCGCCAATGGCTCCTCAGGGGTGACTTGTGCATCGTCTAACTCGGTGCCATCTTCAGAAAAATGACCAGACTTGCGGTCGGACTTGGCTTTGAGCTTGTCTTCTTTTTTGCGCTTCTTGGCCAGTTCTTTCTGGCGTTTTTCGAATCCGTAGTTGGGTGTGGCCAAGATGGCTCCTTTAATTTGTGCTGCCCAATGTAACAGCTTCTTCCGGGATTTCTTGCCACTCGACACTGCAACGGTAAGCGTGCCAACTGGCATGCCCCAGCCACGGCCCCACCACGACGATGCCCAAGGCCCATGGCCACAAGGCTGTCAGCACCAAAGCACTCAACAAAAGCCCCCACAAAAGCATCACGCCAGGGTTGGATAAAACCACGCGCATGCTGGTCAGCCCTGCCGAAATGGCATCTGTGTCGCGGTCAAGAATCATGGGGATGGAGACCACCGACAAGCCAAACACCAACACGGCAAAGACACCCCCCACGGCCAGATAAACCATCAGGAATTCGATATTTTGCGGGTTGAAAACTGCCTCGATCACGCCCGTGGTCGAAGGCATGCCGGTGTTAAAAAAAACGGCAAACACCACCAGCGATGCACGTCCCCAAAGCAAGGCCATCAGCATGAGCACCAAAACCAGCATGCCCATGCTGCGGATATGTCGGTCCCAGCACATCAAGGACGAGGCCATGTCGGGCACTTCGCCCTGCTCTCTTTTGCGACTGACCTCGTACAAGCCCATGGCCAGAAAGGGCCCAACCAGCAAACAACCCGAGACCAGTGACATGGTGTATTCGGGCTGGTGTTTGAAAACCAGGGCCAGCACTTGGGCCATACCCCAAAAGCACAAACCATAAAACAAGGCGATGCCAGGGTGCTGCCGCATGTCTTGCCAGCCGCGAACCAGCCAGCGGAAGGGGTCAGCAAAGCCCAAAACACGAATGCGAGACTGCGGACCCTCGGGCGGTGGGGGCACATAGGGGGTTGCCATATTGGGCAAGCCGTCAGGGCGTGCTGAGTCGGACTGTCCAATGGCCCCCTCCGGGTGCTGGGGTTCAAAGTTCATGGCCATCCAGAAGTGCGTGCATGCTGGCCAGATTAGCCGACAGGTGCACCGCTGAACAGTCAGGTAACTACTGAGTATGCGAACACAAAACAGGTAGGGCCCGTATTTTTACGGCGCACCATCACACCAAGGGCAAATGGGCGTGCGCAGATTGATGCAAGTCAAGCAGCAGGTCTTGCGCTGACTCCAGGCCTGCAGAAAAGCGCACCAATGTGCCAGGCTTCAAATGAGCAGGCCAGCTTTGGCGCATCAAAGCCAGGTCATAAGGCACCACCAGACTCACGGGTCCGCCCCAGCTGTAACCCATTTTGAAAAGCTTCAGACCGTCGCAAAAAGCGTCGACTTGGGCTTGGCTGTAGCGGGGAGCAATCATCACACTGAACAAACCTGCAGCCAATCCTGTGCCAGGCGCGCGGTCGCACAGGGTTTGCCAATGGGCATGACCAGGCGCCCCTTCAAAGGCAGGGTGAAGCAGTTGAGCGCACTGCGCTTGCTTTTGCCACCAAGCGGCCAGCGAGCGCGCCGTCTGGTCGTGCGCGGCATAACGCAAAGCGATGCTGGGCAAAGATCGCAACACGGTCTCCGCATCGTTGGCCCCGACACCCAAGCCCAAACGCATGTGACACAACTTGATTTTCAGGTGCAAAGACGGGTCTTGCGTGACGATGCTGCCCATCAGCACATCGCCACCGCCGCTGGGGTATTTGGTGAGTGCATGGGCGCTGATGTCCACCGCCAAATTGCTCTGCTCGCCAGACCCGTCACCCAACAAGTCAAAGGGCTTGAAGGCCAGGCCCGATCCCCAGGTATTGTCGAGGGCACACAAAACGGATTGGGCCTTGCAGCGGCGCACCAACTCGGGCAAATCGGGAAACTCCATGCTGACCGAGCCCGGCGCTTCCAGCCACACCAAGCGTGTGCGGGCATTGATCTTGCCTTCAAGATCGTCCGGGTTCATCGGGTCGTAGAGTTGGTGCGTGATGCCGTAGTGGCGTAACTCACCTTCGGCCAGCGCCTTGTTGGGACCATAGGCATTGTCTGGCAGCAACAACTCATCACCGCTCTTGAGCAAGGCCAAGGCCACGGTCGCCAAAGCAGCCAGGCCACTGGGCACCAGCACGCACTGCGCGCCACCTTCAAGGGTGCACAGGCGCTCTTCAAGCATGTAAGTGGTGGGTGTGCCGTGCAGCCCATAGGTGTAGGCCGATTTGTCTTTCCACTCCCGTTGGCGCATGTCGGCCACGCTTGAAAAGTACACCGTGGAAGCTTTGAACACGCCCGGCTGGGGTGCATCAAAACCTGCAGGAGGGGTGTAGGGGTGGTGAATCAGCCCGGTCATGCCCTTGGAGAAATTCGAGTCGGTCATCTTGTCATCCTCAAGCAAACAGCCTCCCGTAGGAGGCTGCAAAAACACAATACGCGTCAGGCACCCATGCGTTTAGACGCTCCACTTTTCCAGCAGTTTTTCGGGGCGCATGTTGTCGTACGGCTCGAAAGGTTGGTGGATCCAGGGGTTGGTGGGCAAATCTTCCACAGAGTAGTCGGGCTTGAAACTGGACACGCCTTTGGTCCAGATCACGGCAGTGCGCAATTCGGTCACAGGCTTGTAGTTGTTTTTCAACTGGTCCACCACCGCACGCAGGGTGTGGCCGGTGTCGGCCAAATCGTCGACCAGCAACACTTTGCCGGCGATTTCGCCCTTGGGCGTGGTGATGTAACGGGCGATGTCCAGGTGGCCTTGCAATGTGCCGGCTTCGGCGCGGTAAGAACTCGTGGACATGATGGCCAGCGGCTTGTCAAAAACACGCGACAAGATGTCGCCTGGGCGCATGCCCCCTCGGGCCAGGCACAAAATATTGTCAAATTCCCAACCCGACTGGTGGATTTTGATGGCGAGTTTTTCAATCAGGTTGTGGTACTCGTCGTAACTCACATACAGGTGCTTGCCGTCTTCGGTCAACATGGGATTTCTCCAAAAATAAGGGGGTTGAGGTCAGTGTCTGCTTTTGAAACCAGGGATTCAGGCCGCAAAAGGGTCGTGCAGCAAAATGGTGTGGTCGCGGTCGGGGCTGGTGGACACCACATGCACGGGCACGCCCGTCACTTCGGCAATGCGCGCCAGATATCTGCGGGCGGTGGCGGGCAGTTTGTCCAGATCGGTCACGCCCACAGTGGTTTCGGTCCAGCCAGGAATCACTTCGTAAATCGGCTTGCAACGGGCGATCTCGTCCGCGCCCATGGGCAAAATGTCGATGGTTTCACCGTCCAGCTCGTAGCCGGTGCACAGCAGCAACTCTTTGAGGCCATCCAGCACATCCAGCTTGGTGATGCACAAACCGGACAGGCCGTTGACCTGGGCACTGCGCTTGAGCAAGGCCGCATCGAACCAGCCGCAACGGCGTGAACGGCCGGTGGTCACACCCTTTTCAGCGCCCACAGTTGACATGTGGTAACCGGGGGTGCCAGGGGTTTCCCAATCGAGCTCGGTCGGGAAAGGGCCACCGCCCACGCGGGTGCAATAGGCTTTGGTGATGCCCAAGATGTAGTGCAGCATGCCCGGACCTACCCCAGAGCCTGCAGCCGCATTGCCCGCCACGCAATTGCTGGAGGTCACGAAGGGGTAAGTGCCGTGGTCGACATCGAGCAAGGTGCCCTGGGCGCCTTCAAACAAGAGATTGGCGCCGGCTTTGTGGGCGTCGTTCAGCTCGCGCGACACATCGGCCACCATGGGCAGTAGCTCTTTGGCGTAGGCCATGGCTTCGTTGAACGTGGCGTCGAAGTCCACCGGGGGTGCGCCCAAAATGTTGACCAGCACCTCGTTGTGCAGTGCCAAATTTTCACGCAGCTTGGTGGCAAATCGCTCAGGGTATTTGAGGTCTTGCACACGCAAGGCACGCCGAGCCACTTTGTCTTCATAAGCGGGCCCAATGCCACGGCCAGTGGTGCCGATCTTGGCGGTGCCCGCTTTTTCTTTGGCGGCCTCGCGGCCCACATCCAGCGCGACGTGGTATGGCAGGATCAAGGGGCAAGCCTCGCTCACGCGCAGCCGCGAACGAACCTCGACACCGGCTTTTTCAAGGCCTGCGATTTCTTCGAGCAATTTGGGCACCGACAAAACCACGCCGTTGCCGATGTAGCACTTGACGCCTGCACGCATGACGCCGCTGGGAATCAGGTGCAGAGCAGTTTTGACGCCGTTGATCACCAGGGTATGGCCTGCGTTGTGCCCTCCCTGGAAACGCACCACGCCCTGGGCGCTTTCGGTCAGCCAGTCCACCAGTTTGCCTTTGCCTTCGTCACCCCATTGGGTCCCGACGACGACCACATTACGGCCTTGCTTCATGTTCATGCTTGAAATGTTCTTTCTCAAAGAGCCTGTACAACCCACTGTCCCGCCGCTTCAACCAGCTCGCGGTCGCAATGGAATTCGTCAACTTCGCTTTCGTGCCCTGGCAAGATGCAAACCACCGTCTCGCCAAGCTTGCGCAAGGATGCAATGGCCAAACGCAAATTGGCCGAGTTACCCCAGGGTGCCCGGATGGCTGCGCGCAATGCCAAGGGTGTCACAGCCGACACCAATTCTTTCAGATCCAGGCTAAAGCCTACTGCCGGGCGATCGCGGTCAATGCGGTGGCCAAAAACGGCGCCGACACCGTCGTAGCGTCCGCCTCGGGCCAGGGCATCGGATGCACCTTTGGCATAAATGGCAAAACGCATGCCGCTGTAATAGGCATAGCCACGGGAATCACCCAAATCAAAACTGATGGCGGCGCCAGAAATTTGCGCAGCCAGCCAGCGCAACTGCGTCAAGGCCTCGCTGATGGCGGGCGTTGCGGGGAGACACTTGACTGCCTCGTCAAGCACATGCGCATCGCCATACAGGTCAACCAGAGCACGCAAGCCGTTGCGGTTGGCAGGCGAAAAACCAGCGGTCAGACGGGCAATGGCGCTCCCGTCCTTGATGGCCAGCGCAGCATGGATGTCGTGGCGCATCACATCGGAAGTCGCCTCGGCATGGAGCAGACTGTTGACGATGCGGGCATCTGCCAAGTCAACTTGCAAATTGTCCAGGTGGGCTGCACGCAGGCAGTCAAGGGCCAATTGCAGGGTCTCCAGATCAGCTTCTGGACCGGCATGGCCGTAAATCTCGGCCCCCAACTGCAAGGGTTCGCGGGTGGCATGGGGACGTGCTGGGCGCGTGTGCAAAACCGGGCCGCAATAGCAAAGACGGGTCAGGCCGGAACGGCCCAGCAAGTGGGCATCGATCCGGGCCACCTGGGGGGTGGTGTCAGCCCGCAAACCCAGTGTGCGGCCTGACAGCTGGTCCACCAGTTTGAAGGTCTGCAAATCAAGCGCTTCACCCGTGCCGGTGAGCAGGGATTCCAAATGCTCCAGCAGCGGCGGCATGACCAACTCGTAGCCATAGCCACGGGCAGTGTCCAGCAGCAAGCGACGGAGTTCTTCGATGTGGCGTGCCTCAGAGGGCAAGACATCGGCAATGTGATCCGGGAGGACCCAAGCAGACATGGGGTTTTAGGGGGACTGTTAAAAGAGGGATTTTACCGGCTTGAATGCCAGTTTCCGGGATTGGATTCAGGAAACAATCCAGAAGATCAACAATCCCGCAATGACCATGAACATCCCGAAAAAACGGATTTGCCCATCATCGAGCTGCAAAAGTTGCTCAAACAGGCGCCTCCACTTGAAGGGCGAGATCATGGGCATCAAGCCCTCCAGGATGAGCATGAGGCCCAACGCCAGCAGGAGGGTGTCGAGCAAAGCTTACTTCCGGGGAGCCGCCACGCCAGACGAGCCGCGCATGCCTTTGAAAAACTCGGAGCTGCCGGGATCAAGCACCATCACGTCACTTTTACTGTTGAAGCTGGATTTGTAGGCCTCCAGGCTGCGGTAAAACTGCGCGAACTGGGGGTCACGGCCAAACGATTCGGCATACAGACGCGCAGCCTGAGCATCGCCCTGCCCTTTGATTTTCTGGGCATCGCGGTAAGCATTGGCCACCGTCACTTCGCGCTGACGATCGGCATCGGCACGGATTTTTTCACCTTCGGCACCACCGGTTGAGCGCAACTCGTTGGCCACGCGTTTGCGCTCGGCTTCCATGCGGCGATAGACCGACTCGGTGATGGTGTCCACGTAGTCAGCACGTGTGATACGCACGTCCACCACATCAACGCCCCAGGGTTTGGCGCCCTTGACCACAACAAGAACCGCTGCTTTTACATCATCCATCAGCTCTTCGCGCTTGAGGGACAGCAACTCCTTGACCGTGCGCTTGTTGATCTCTTCCTGGAAGGCATTTCGAACCACACGATTGAGCTGGCTGGTGCCGGCTTTTTCATCCAGACCCACGTTGCGGATATAGGCCTGTGGATCGGTAATGCGCCAGCGCACATACCAGTCGATCACCACACGTTGCTTTTCAGCCGTCAGCATGGGCTCGTTGTCCGGGCTGTCCAGGGTCAGCAAGCGCTTGTCGATGTAGTTGACGTTTTGCAGTGGAGGCGGCAGCTTGAAATGCAGGCCTGGCTCTGTGATGACTTCCTTGATTTGACCCAAAGCGTAGACCACGCCGAACTGGCGCTGATCGACCACAAACACGGTTGAGCTGAACAGCACAAAGGCCAAGAACAGCGTTGAAATCCACAATCCGATGCGATTCATTTTCTTAGTCCTTATCGTGGATCGCGGTCACGCGAACGCTGGAGGTCACGTGAACGTGTGTCCACTGCACCGCTGTTGGCCCCATTGGCGCTGGCAGCGGCCGCAGGGGTATCCAGGGCGGGCGGGGCCACAGCCGTGACCTGCTGCATGATTTTGTCGAGTGGCAAATACAAGAGGTTCGAGCCCTGCTTGCTGTCCACCAGAACCTTGGTCACGTTGCTGTAAATTTGCTGCATGGTGTCGGTGTACATGCGATCGCGCATGACTTGAGGCGACTTCTGGTATTCAGGCAGGATGGTCTTGAAGCGCTGGGCGTCACCTTCGGCTTGCGCCACGATGCGTTCACGGTAAGCATCGGCCTCTTCCTTGAGTCGGGAAGCCGCACCCACAGCACGGGGCACCACATCGTTGGCATAAGCCTGGGCTTCGTTCTTGGCACGTTCGCGCTCTTGACCGGCTTTCAGGACGTCGTCAAATGCTGCCTGAACCTGCTCAGGGGGGCGAACGCCTCCTTGCTGCAAGTTGATGCCCACCACTTCGATGCCCACTTTGTAGCGGTCCAGGATGGTCTGCATTTTTTCGCGCACTCGGGGCGCGATCTGGTCACGCTCTTCTGCCAGGGCCGAGTCCATCTTCATCTTGCCGACGACCTCGCGCACAGCGGTCTCAGCGGACTGAACCACGGCTTCGGTCGGGTTGCGGCTTTCGAACAGATAGGCACGGGCATCGTTCAAACGGTACTGCACAGCGAATTTGATCTCGACGATGTTCTCGTCTTCGGTCAGCATGGCCGATTCACGCAGGCCAGTGGCCTTGATGATGTTGTCACGCCCGATGTCCACTGACCGGATCTGGGTCACAAACACCAACTCCTGGCGCTGAATGGGGTAAGGCATGCGCCAGTTGAAACCGGCACCCACCGTGCTGTGGTACTTGCCAAATTGGGTGATCACGGCTTGCTGGCCTTCTTGCACGATGAAGAAGCCGGTGCCCAGCCAGACCAACAAGGCCGCAGCCAGGATCACGCCCAGGCCGAGATTTTTTAAGAAAACAGGAATGCCGGGGCCGCCAGAGCCGCCACCTGATCCCCCCGAACCTTGCGGTCCTTGAGGGCCGCCCTTGCCGCCAAACAAATTGCCAAGCTTGCGGTTGAAATCGCGCCAGAGTTCGTCCAGATCAGGGGGGCCGCTTTGTTGTTGCGAGCCACGTCCGGGCGGTTGCTGCCAAGCATCTGGCTTGGGGCCTGTGGGCGGCGGCACATCGTTGGTGGGCTTTTTGCCTGCATCGGGGTTTGATTTGTCGTCGTCCCGACCCCAGCGTGGGTCGTTGAGATTGAACATGCCGCGGATCTTTGCTGGGAGCAAGGACCATCGAAGGGCTGGCAGATGAAAATTCATGGTGAAGTGTCTTTGACAGGATGACGAACCCGCATTGTGCCGAATTCGGTAGGACTTCAATTCAAACCCCCCGGATATTCCCGGGTCAAGTCACGGGGATCTGCAATCTTTGGCTCGACCGAGGGCAAGGCGGCCATGACGATGTTGGACAAAGCCGAACGCAGCAGGTCGAGGCCTTTGCCGGATTTGGCACTTAAAAATACCCTGGGAACGGACACCCCATCTACCTCGTATTGGTCTTGCATTTGCAAGGGATAGCGCTCTGCGTCCAAAGCATCCAGCTTGTTGAAGACCAGCAACTGGGGAACAGCATCGGCCCCGATCTCGGTCAACACTTTTTGAACTTCGGCCATTTGCTCAGGAAAATTCGGGTTGGCAGCATCCACCACGTGCAACAGCAGATCTGCGTCAGTGGCTTCCTGCAAGGTAGCCTGAAAGGCCTCGACCAGACCGTGCGGCAAATCACGTATGAAACCCACAGTGTCTGACAAGGACACCGATCGCCCCGCCTCGCCCAGATACAACTGGCGCGTGGTCGTGTCCAGTGTGGCGAACAACTGGTCAGCAGCAAAAGCCCGCGCTTTGACCAGTGCGTTGAACAAGGTGGACTTGCCGGCATTGGTGTAACCCACCAGCGATATGTTGAAAGTGTCACGCCGTTCACGCTGGCGGCGTTGGGTGTTGCGCTGGCGTTTGACCTTGACCAGGCGCTCCTTGATGCGCTTGATCGAGTCGTTGATCATGCGGCGGTCGAGTTCGATTTGGGTCTCACCCGGACCGCCTCGCATGCCGATGCCGCCACTTTGACGCTCCAGATGCGACCAGCGGCGGACCAGGCGTGTGCTCAGGTATTGCTGGCGGGCCAATTCGACCTGTAATTTGCCCTCGTGGCTGCGCGCACGCTGCCCAAAGATTTCAAGAATCAGCAAGGTGCGGTCGTTCACTGGCAAGCCAATATGGCGCTCGAGATTGCGTTGTTGTGCCGGGCTCAAGGACTGGTCAAACACCACCTCGACCGCGCCGTGCATCATGGCCAGCGCCTTGATCTCATCGGCCTTGCCACTGCCGACAAACAATGCGGGATCGGGGGCCTTGCGCTTACATGTCAGGCGGGCCACGGGTTGGAGACCACCCGACTCGGCCAGCAAACCCAATTCATGGAGGTCCGCGTCGAAATGCGGCAGCCCAAAGTCAACGCCGACCAGTAAGGTCGGCGCAGGCTTGTTGGAAAGTATTTCAGACAATGTCAGCAACCTCCGATGGTGGGATCAAACCATCGGGCAAGCAAGAACCACATCAAGCGGTGATTTCACCCAATTCGGGTGTGCTGAAAGTCACCGAGCGACCAGGAACAATGGTCGAAATGGCATGCTTGTAAACCATCTGGGTCACTGTGTTGCGAAGCAAAACGACGTACTGGTCGAAAGATTCGATCTGGCCTTGCAGTTTGATGCCATTCACGAGGTATATGGACACAGGCACATGCTCACGGCGCAGTGCATTCAAGAAGGGGTCTTGCAAAAGTTGACCTTTGTTGCTCACGATATTCTCCGTGTTCAGAAGTTTTGGAGTGGTGACCTTACCACAGGGTAAGAAGCGGGTTTTGAGAAAAACCGATTTCCTCAAATATCAACTGGAATCTTTGTCCGCATAAGGATTGGTCGAAGTTTTCATCTCGATCCTGAGGGGCGTGCCCGACAAATTGAAGGCCTTGCGGAAACGCCCTTCCAGAAAGCGTTTGTAGGTATCGGTCACGTGTTCCAGAGAGTTGCCGTGGACCACGATCACGGGCGGGTTCATGCCCCCCTGGTGCGCATAACGCAGCTTAGGGCGAAACATGCCGCCCCGTTGTGGGCTCTGGAACTGCACAGCCTCCAGCAGGAGGCGGGTCAAAATGGGCGTGCTCATCTTGCACATGGCCGATTTGTGCGCCTGGACGATGGAGGCCCAGACGGGACCCAATCCTTGACGCTTTTTGGCCGAAATGAAGTGCATGTTGGCAAAGCTCAAGAAAGGCAAACGCGTTTCGATCGAGCGCTGCACCAACTGCCGCTGGTATTCGTCGATCGCATCCCATTTGTTGATGGCAACGGCCATGGCGCGGCCGCTTTCAAGGGCGTACCCTGCAATGTGCGCATCCTGGTCTGTGACGCCCTGCTCGGCATCGAGCAGCAGCAAAACCACGTTGGCAGACTCAATGGCCTGAAGTGTTTTGACGACTGAAAATTTCTCGATGGCTTCAAACACCTTGCCTTTGCGGCGCAAACCGGCGGTGTCGATCAGCTCGAATTTCTGACCTTGACGTTCAAATGGCACCGAAATCGCGTCGCGCGTGGTGCCAGGCATGTCAAAAGCGACCAGGCGCTCCTCGCCCAACCAGGTATTGATCAGTGTGGATTTGCCCACGTTGGGGCGTCCTGCAACAGCCAGCTTGATGACTGTCGGGTCTTCTTCGGTTTCTTCCGGGTCTTCAGGCAAATTGAGGGACTCGAGCGCCAGATCGACCAAACCACGCGTGCCTTGGCCGTGGGCAGCCGAAATGGCGATCACCTCACCCAAACCCAGCTCGTAAAACTCGGTCAGTTGAATGCCTTCGAGCATGCCCTCGGACTTGTTGGCAACCAGCAGACAGGGCTTACCGATTTTGCGCAAATATTTGGCAATATCGTGGTCCTGCGCTGACAAACCGCCACGCGCATCCACGACGAAGATCACGATATCGGCCTCTGCCACGGCCTGCCGTGTTTGCTTGGCCATTTCTTTGTAGATGCCGCTGTTGGCGTCGGGCTCAAAGCCTCCGGTGTCAATGACGATGAACTCCTGACGGCCTTGCTTGCCGTTGCCGTAGTGTCGGTCACGGGTCAACCCCGCAAAATCGGCCACGATGGCATCGCGGCTTTTGGTGAGTCGGTTGAACAGCGTGGATTTACCCACATTGGGGCGGCCCACAAGGGCCAGTACAGGTTTCACTTAAAAATTTTCCAATCCATCATTCAGGGCGAAATCCGAAGATGCCCCCAGTGCGTGTCACCACCACCAAAGTCTGGCCAGCGGCGACGGGCCTGCCCACAATGGCACTGCCGTCCGTACTCAAACGCTGCAAGGCTTGTCCGTCCTGTCTTGACAGGAAATGGACACTGCCCTTGTCATCGCCCAACACAACAGAGCGACCCAACACCAAAGGTGCGGTCAAACCCCGAAAGCGCAAGGCCTCTTGTGTCCAGGCTGGCTGACCACCTTGACGCTGCCAAGCCACCACTTTGCTGTCGGACTCGGCACCAAAAACAAGGGTTTCGTCACCGTCCAGGCCGGTGTGGCCCTGCGCCGGACGTGTCCACAAAGTGTTGCCACGGCTCGCATCCACACAGGAGACTGCAGACTGAAAAGCGCGAACACACAGGGTATTGCCTTGACGGCTGACACCCGCCACCAGGTCAACCAAGCGCTCAACCTCGTTGGTGCCGCGTGAAGAACCCACCAGTGTTTCCCAGCGCACGGCACCCGTATTCGGATTCAAGGAGGCCAAGCGGCCACCCCAACCTGCCAGCAAATTGTCGCCAAAGGGAATCAGCAAGCCGGCTTGTTGCAAGACCAGTGGGTCGCCAGTTCGCTGTTGGGTCCAGAGCTTTTGACCTGAAGCGCCATCAAGCGCCGTGACCGCACGGTCAGCGGTCAGCACAAAAACCCGCCCCCCCGCCACCAGGGGCGGCGTGTAGGACATGGCGGCCAAGCGGTGTCGCCAGATCACTTGGCCGGCTTCAATGGCCACAACTTCGTTGTTTTGAGTGATCACCGCAAAACGCTGACCGTCACCACCGACGCCCGCCTGAACAAGGCTGTCAAGCTTGAGGCGCCAAACTTCCTGACCTGTGCTGGCATTGATCAAAACCACTTGCCCCAGCGTTGAGGCCACGGCCACCTGGTCGCCATGGACGGAGGCCAACAACGGTGTCGTCACGGGTCCCACCGTGTGGTTCCAGACTTTTTGCACCGCCACTTGGCCACTCACGGCAGGCAATGCGGCAGGTTGGGGCTTCTCGGGTGCGCTGGAACAAGCAGCAATGGCGACTGTCAAGGCCACGGTCAAGGTCGACCGGGTCCAGAAATGTTTAAAAAAAGTCATCACTTCGGGGTCTCCGCAACAGCAGTCGACTCAGGATCAACGCCCAGGGCATTGAGTTTGGCTTGCACCAAACGCCGGTAATCAGGGAAATCTGCCATTTTTTGCCAGGCTTGCTGGTAAGCCCCAATGGCTTCGGTCGCTTGGCCTTTGGCCTGCAACACATCGCCACGCAGGTCCGCCGCCAAACCGGCCATGGTGGGGGTGAATTCCATGCCTAATTGTTTCAAGGCATCGTCATAAGCCTTGGCATCGAGCTGCAAAGCGGCCAGTCGCAAACGTGCGATGTCCCGGTAAGCTTTGTCGCTTGCGTTGGCAGTCACCCAGAGCAGTGCCTCACGCGCTGCATCGGTCTTGCCTTGGGCTTGCAAGGTTTTGGCCGCCAGCAAAGCCGATTGGAAGGCAAATTGGGTTGAGCCGAATTTGTCCTTCATGTCGGCCAAACTGCGTTCCACGCGGGCAGTGTCACCCGAGGCCGTTGCCCGCTCAACTTCGTCATAAAGCGCAGCAGCTTTTTCAGCTTGGGTTCGGTCCCAATATTGGTAAGCGTTCCAGGCGGCAAAGCTGCCCAAAACGGCAATCAACAGCCAGGAAATCAGGTTGCCCCAA
>CAIZSE010000081.1 GCA_903935585.1 uncultured Burkholderiales bacterium
GGATGGCATCCACGTGCTCGATGTGGGGCAGGGTGACCAGGCTTGCGGCGAAACCGGTGATGGCCGCATGCTCGAGGCCGAAGAAATTCTGGAAGACCTGGAGGCGTTCTTTTCGCCCAAGCTGCTGGCTGGCAAAGCGGTTTTGGTGACGGCTGGCCCCACTTATGAAGCCATTGATCCGGTCAGGGGCCTGACCAATTTGTCGAGCGGAAAAATGGGGTTTGCCATTGCCCGCGCGGCCCGCATGGCGGGTGCCGAGGTGAGTTTGGTGGCCGGGCCGGTGCATTTGGCCACGCCCCGAGGGGTTTCACGTGTGGACGTGCGTTCTGCGCGCCAGATGCTGGATGCAGTGCAGCAACAGGTGGGCACCGCCCAGGTCTTCATTTCGACGGCCGCCGTGGCCGATTGGCGCCCTGCGACTGCGGCCGATCAAAAAATCAAGAAAGACGGCTCGGGCCAGACGCCACAACTTGGGTTTGTCGAAAACCCGGACATTCTGGCGACTGTGGCCCACTCCCCCCGAGCGGTTGCGGGCGAGCTGTTCTGTGTGGGTTTTGCGGCCGAGAGCCACGACTTGCTGGCCCATGCCACGGCCAAGCGTCTGCGCAAAGGTGTGCCCTTGCTGGTGGGCAACATTGGCCCCGCCACCTTTGGACAAGATGACAACGCCTTGCTGCTGGTGGACGAAAACGGTGCCCGTGAATTGCCCCGCGCCAGCAAGCAGGAACTTGCCGTACAACTGATCGCCGACATTGCCCGGCGCCTGGCTTGATCGGCTTTTGAGTCGCGGGCCCCATTCACAGCTTCAGAACTTCACATGAACATTGATCTCAAAATCGTCGACGCCCGCATGCTCGAGCACCTGCCAGCCTATGCCACACCCGGCAGTGCAGGCCTGGACTTGCGCGCTTGTCTGGATGCGCCACTGACCCTGCAACCGAATGCCTGGCAGCTCGTGCCCACGGGCATTGCGGTGCACCTCAAAGACCCGGCTTATGCCGCCATGCTGCTGCCACGCTCGGGCCTGGGCCACAAGCACGGCATCGTGCTGGGCAATTTGGTCGGGCTGATCGACAGCGATTACCAGGGACAGTTGATGGTCAGCGCCTGGAACCGCAGCGATGTGGCCTTCACCATCGAACCAATGGAGCGCATCGCGCAGATGGTGATCGTGCCGGTGGTGCAAGCCACATTCCATGTCGTGACAGCGTTTGATGCACCCAGCGAACGCGGCGAGGGTGGTTACGGCTCGACCGGCAAGACCTGAGCCAGGCCTGCGAGACAGGCTCAGTGCAGGGTGGGTGCTGTGGGCTCGCCTTCGTCACCCACTTCAATTTTGAAAAACCCCGTGCCACAACTGCCGCTGCCAACCTCGGCTTCGGTGGGCTCACGCACCGATTCGACTTTCAGGTGCAAACGCAGCGCAATGCCCGACAGGGGGTGGTTGCCGTCCAGCACCACATGCTCCGGGTAGATCTCGGTCACGGTGTAAAGCACATTGCGGGGTGCATCAGGGTTGCAACCCTCGGGCAACGCTGCGCCCTCGATCGTCAGCCCCGGCTCCATGCCTTGGGGGAACAAGGCCAGAGGCTCCAGGAACAGCAACTGTTCTTCAAAGTCGCCAAAGGCATCTTCGGGTTCCAGATGCAGGTCGATTTTGGCGCCGCGTTCGTGGCCTTGCAGGGCTTCCTCGATTTTGGGCAGCAGGTCTTTGCCGCCAATGAAGAATTCGACGGGCTCGTCCAGTTTGTCCAGAACTTCGCCCAGCGTGTCTTTGAGTGTCCAGGTCAGTGCGACCACAGAAGGTGTCTTGATTTCCATAGGACAATTGTCTCAGTTTGGAGGCCACTTTTTGGCCACCATCGCTTTGAAATGTGGAGCCTCCTCATTTTTGACAAGGCCCTCGACTGGAACCCGAATGAACATCGAACAAGCTTTGACCCTTCTGGGTGGCCTGACGCCCCAGCAATTCATGAAACGCCATTGGCAGAAAAAACCTTTGCTGGTCAGAAACGCCATCCCGGGTTTTGTACCCTGCCTCAACCGCACGGAATTGGTGGCGCTCGCGGGCCAGGAGGGCGTTGAATCGCGCTTGATCGTGGATTCGGCCAAAGGCTGGCGCATGAAGCACGGCCCCTTGGCCAAGCGCAGCTTGCCGCCTTTCAGTCAGAAGAAATGGACTTTTTTGGTGCAAGGCGTCGACTTGCACCATGACGGCGTGCACGCACTGATGCAGCAATTTCGATTTGTGCCCGATGCGCGACTGGACGATTTGATGATCAGCTTCGCCACCGATGGTGGCGGGGTGGGCCCGCACTTTGACAGCTACGACGTTTTTTTGCTGCAAGCCCACGGCCAGCGACGTTGGCGCATTGGCCGCCAGAAAGACCTCAGTTTGCAACCGGGCGTGCCACTCAAAATTTTGCAAAATTTCGAAGCCGAAGAAGAATTCGTGCTCAACCCCGGTGACATGCTTTATTTGCCACCCAAATACGCGCACGATGGCATTGCCGAAGGCGAGTGCATGACCTGGTCGATCGGCTTCAGGGTGCCCCAACAAGGCGAACTGGCCCGTGAACTGTTGCTGGGCTTGGCCGATGAAGCGTTTGACGGTCTGGGCGAGGCCCTTTACCGCGATCCGAACCAGCCTGCGGTCACGAGTCCTGCTGCCATTCCGGCTGCTTTGGTTGGCTTCGCGCATCAAGTGGTCGAGAAAGCCCTTAAAAATCCAGACTTGCTGAACAGTTTGCTGGGCGAATACCTGACCGAGCCGAAATCGAATGTCTGGTTTGACGGCTCAGCAGCGCTTGCCCCTGATTTGGCGTCGGGTGTGCGACTCGATCGACGCACCAAAATGATGTACGACGATCGGCACATCTTCATCAACGGCGAAAGCTTCAGGGCGGGAGGCAAAGATGCTCGCATCTTGCGGCTATTGGCGGATAAGCGTGCTCTTGATGCTGCTTCGTGCGCTATTTTGAGTGATCCTGCCAAAGAAGCCCTGTTGGACTGGATGGCCGCTGATTGGTTAAAACCCCGTGAGGATATTCCCGTATAAATGGGCTTATTGAATGTTTCGCGTCAGGTTCTAGGTGGCGGTTAGACGCCGTACTAGGGAAAACGATATAATACAGCGCTGAGACAAAAGAGCTCGAGTGCTTTTGCCTCGGTCCGAACAATCGTCAAGGTTGTTTTCGACAGTTTCCGGAAATTGTTTTCAACCCACAAGGAAAAATCATCATGAACAAGTCCCTCGTTTTGGCCGCCATCATCGCTGCTGCTGCTTTGTCCGCTTGCGGCAAAAAAGAAGAAGCCGCTGCACCTGCTGCACCAGCACCTGCTGCGGCACCTGCTGCTGACGCTTCTGCTGCTCCAGCTGCAGCGCCTGCTGCTGACGCTTCTGCTGCCAAGTAATTGGTTGCCGCTTTCCCGGTTTGACCGGGGATGCATAAAAAAACCCCGCTTTGCGGGGTTTTTTTATGGGCGACAGCCATTTGAGTTCGGCTTGTGCCCCTTGCAGACAGGGCGAAATCAGCGCAATTCGTTGGCCAGCAGTTTCAAAATGCGCTCGGCATTGCCCGAAGTCTCGGGTTTTCCATTGGCATCCAGGACGCGAACGATGCTGCTGTCGTTGCCTTTTCCACTGAGGGTGATTCGGTAACGCGACAAAGGCGTCACCTCTTTTTTGCTGCTGAACATGCGGGCAAAAAATCCGGGCTCTTTGTCATTGGTGCTGCCAGGCGTCACATAGCGCACAAAATAGACGCCTTGGGTGCGGTCGCGGTCTTCCACTGTGAAGCCTGTCCGGTCGAGGGCTACGCCGATCCGACGCCAAGCGCGGTCGAGTGTGTCGTTGATCTGGATGGTGGCTTGTCCATCCACGGTGCTCACACTGGCAACAGCCACGGGTGCAGCAGCGGCGCCGGCAGTTTTTGCAGTCTCCGCAGTGGCGCCCAGTTTGACCATGAGGCGGCGCAGGAATTCGATTTCGAGCTCGGCGTCGCTGGCCCGGGGTTGCCAGATGGTTTGTTCTTTTTGGGCGCTGGTGTAGTTTTCGACCATGCCGCGGTGGGTGATGTAGATCTCCACGCCACCTTGCGCGTTGCGCTCCATGCGGGTTCTGAACTTGTCACGCTCGCCACTAGAGTACAAAGAGTCCAGTATTTTGCCCAAGGTGCGGCGAATGATGTCTTGTGGAATCTTGGCCCGGTTTTCAGCCCAATCGGTCTCCATGATGCCGATGTCAGGTGAGTCGGTGAGCAGGATGAATCCATTGCTGGTCCAAAACTCTCGCAGTGGCTCCCAGACCTTGTCAGCAGGTCTTGCCACCACCAGCCAGCGCTGGTTGCCTTGGCGTTCCATTTTTACATCGCCCAAGGTGTTGGCGGCGGTGCCTGCGTCTGCGACGCGTGTGCTGGCACTTTGAAAACCTGAAGCCGTGGCGGAATTGCTTTCAAGCGCATAACGCGAGTCTCTGCGCAACTGGCTCAGGTCGGGCGGGATCTCCAGCGTGGGGGCTTTGGCGGCACTTTTGTAGTCAATTTTGTCTTCTTCCAGAATCGAGCAGGCACTGACCAGAAGGGTCAGTGCTGCTGCAACGGCTGTTCGTTGCAAGGTGGAGCAAGACATGGAGCGATGGGACAATTTCACAAGCAATCCTTCGATGGAAATCAAATCAGGCCGCTGGCCTTGAGTGCGGCCTCAACCACCGGCCGCTGGGAATCAGACAGCTCGGTCATGGGCAAGCGCAATGTGGGGCCGCAAAGGCCCATGCGGTTCATGGCCCATTTCACGGGGATGGGGTTGGCTTCGACAAACAAATGTTTGTGAACCGGCAACAGCTGGAACTGGATGCGCATGGCTTCTTTGACGTCGCCACGGGTGGCTGCCTCGCACAACTCGTGCATCAGCCGCGGTGCCACGTTGGCGGTCACGCTGATGTTGCCTGCACCGCCGCACAGCATCAGGGCCACGGCCGTTGCATCGTCACCCGAGAAAACGGCGAACGCTTTGGGCACATCCCGGATCAGCCATTGGGCGCGTTCAATGTTGCTGGTGGCTTCTTTGATGCCAATGATGCCGGGCACCTGGGCCAGGCGCAACACGGTGTCGTGCTGCAGATCGGCCACCGTTCGCCCTGGCACGTTGTACAGGATCACGGGCAGCCCGGGGACGGACTCGGCAATCGCCTTGAAGTGCTGGAACAGCCCTTCTTGCGTGGGTTTGTTGTAGTAGGGCACGACCTGCAGTTGGGCGTCGGCACCGACTTTCTGGGCAAATTTGGCCAATTCGATGGCCTCAGCCGTGGAGTTGGCACCACAGCCCGCAATGATGGGGATGCGTTTGGCGGCCTGCTCGACCGAGACGCGGATGATTTCGCAGTGCTCATCCACCGTGACGGTGGGCGATTCACCCGAGGTGCCCACCACCACAATGGCATCGGTTCCTTCGGCCACATGCCAGTCGATCAGTTTTCGCAAGGTGGCGTAGTCCACTTTGCCGTCTGCGAGCATGGGAGTGATCAGGGCAGGAATACTGCCTTTGATGGGGCGAAATTCTGTGGTCATGTCCGAGGGTTCTGAGCAGAAAAAGCCATTCTAACGAGTGCCGACCGGTTTATTCGCCCTGGCTGGGTGGAATGCCGCCTGAAGTGACCGGAAAAACCCGGGGCAGGTTCAATTTGCACGCAAAAGCCAACGCCCTGCAGCGGCTGTCGGCAGGGGCCGTACAGCGGCAATGCGCTGCACAAATCGGTCTGGCGGGGTCTCGAAGCCGTTTTCGTAGGCCACCGTGTGCAAACCTTCTGTAGCCCGCAGCAGTTCGCCCGGTTGCAACAAAAAATCGGGCCGAGAAGGCTTGCCCACGGTCTCATTGCCTGCGGCAAAGGTCTCGTAAATCAGCACGCCACCGGGCGCAAGGCTTTGCACGATCTGCGGCAACAGCGGGCGCCACAGGTAGTGGGTCACGATCACGGCGCCATAGCTTTGCCCAGGGAAAGGCCAAGGCCCGTTTTCGATGTCGGCGCATGTGACATCGCCAAAAGCCTGCGCCAGGGCCACGGCATCGGGGTTGCGGTCCACCCCGCTGACCTCATGGCCCTGCGCGGCCAGCCAGCGCATGTGGCGTCCGGCGCCGCAAGCCACATCGAGCACGCGGCTGCCAGGGGCGATCAAGTGAGCCCAGCGTTGCAGCCAGGCGGAGGGGTTTTCGGTGCCGTGCATGAAGTCGGGGTTTTTAAAAAATCAGAAGCAAGACCACAACTGCTCGGACAGCATGATCACCACTTCCGGCTTGGCGTAAAGCCAGAACGTGAGGGCCAGGGCCGCCGCAAGCAGCAACCAACTTGTTTTGGGGATGTTCATGCTGGGGTGGGTGCGTGGCGGTGGATCGGGCTTTCACGAACCGGCAAGTTGACCAGTGCCGCAAAAACGCCCAGGCCGACCGCCAGATACCAGACGATGTCGTAGCTGCCGGTCTTGTCATACAGATAGCCCCCGAGCCAGACCCCCATGAACGAGCCGATCTGGTGGCTGAAAAAGATGAAGCCACTGAGCATGGACAAATGGGAGACGCCAAAAATCTGAGCCACGGCCGCATTGGTAGGGGGCACGGTGGACAACCAAAGCAAACCCATCACGGACGAGAAAATGTAAACGCTGGTGGACGTGAGCGGGGCCCACAGGAAAAGCACAATCGCTGCCGATCGCGCTGCGTAAATGAAGGCCAGGATATTTTTCTTGGCCATTTTCTGGCCCAGCGTGCCGGCGATGTAGGTGCCAAACACGTTGAACAGGCCGATCAGCGCCAGCGCATAGCTGGCCACCTGGGGTGCCAAACCGTGGTCTTTCAGGTAGCTGGGCATGTGAACGCCAATGAACACGATCTGAAAGCCGCAGACAAAATAGCCGGCCATCAGCAACTGAAAGCTCGGGTACTTGAAGGCTTCTTTCAAGGCCTGGCCAATCGTCTGGTCGCGCTTGACCTGACCTGGTGCGTTCAAGGCCGGTTCGCGCAGGCCCCAGGCCAGGGGAATGATCAACAAAGCCGCAGCTGACAAAATGACGAGTGCCGTCTGCCAGCCCATCTGGCTGATCAACAGGCCCTCGATGGGCACCATCAAAAACTGACCAAAACTGCCCGCCGCGGCCGCCACGCCCATGGCCCACGAACGGCGTTCGGCCGGCACATTGCGGCCAATCACCCCGTAAATCACGGCGTAAGTGGTTCCGGCTTGGGCGGTGCCGATGATGACCCCGGTGAACAAGGCAAAGACCCAAGGGTCTGTGGCCCAGGCCATGCCGAAAAGGCCTGCGCCATAAATCAGGGCGCCCAGCACGATGACCCGAAATGCGCCGAACTTGTCGGCCACCATGCCGGCAAAAATGCCCATGAAGCCCCAGGAAATGTTCTGGATGGCCATGGCAAAAGCAAACTCTTCGCGCCCCCAGCCTTGTGCCTGGGTTATGGGTTGCAGCCACAGGCCAAAGCCATGGCGAATGCCCATGGACAGGGTGACGATGGCCGCGCCACAGGCCAGCAATTGGGTCAAGGAAAGGGGTTTGTGTTGCATCGCCTGACTTTAACCAATCTGGCGATTGGAGGGGGTCGCGCAGATATCTCATCGCAAGCCTCAGCTTAAATCACTGTTGTTTCATCCAGTGAATGGCTGGAAATCCCACTACAATCCGCCACCATGGCCACCCAATCTACCGTCAAAACCCCCAGCGAATACTCCGAAGGCTCGATCCGTGTCCTGAAGGGTCTGGAGCCCGTCAAGCAACGCCCGGGCATGTACACCCGAACCGACAACCCGCTGCACATCATTCAGGAGGTGTTGGACAACGCCGCCGATGAGGCGCTCGCGGGGCACGGCAAAAAAATCAAAGTCATCCTGCATTCCGACGGCTCGGTCAGCATCGAAGACGATGGCCGGGGCATTCCCTTTGGCCTGCACCCTGAAGAAAACGCGCCGGTGATCGAGCTGGTCTTTACCCGCCTGCATGCCGGCGGCAAGTTCGACAAGGGCACCGGCGGCGCCTACAGCTTCTCGGGTGGTTTGCACGGCGTGGGCGTGAGCGTGACCAATGCGCTGTCGACCCGGCTGGAAGCCACCAGCTACCGCGAAGGCAAAGTGGCCCGTCTGGTGTTCTCCGGCGGGGACGTGACTGAGCCCTTGGAGGCCCGCGCCGCCGGCGAAGGTGACCGCAAGCAGGGCACCACCGTTCGGGCCTGGCCGGATGCCAAGTACTTCGAATCCAGTGCCTTGCCCATGAGCGAGTTGACGCACCTGCTGCGCAGCAAAGCCGTGCTCATGCCGGGCGTGACGGTGACTTTGGTGAACGAGAAAACCAAAGAAACCCAGCAATGGCAATACAAAGCCGGTTTGCGCGACTACTTGATGCAAACGCTGAACGGTGAGCCAGTGATCCCCTTGTTTGAAGGCGAAGGTTTTGCCGATGCCAACCACGAGAGCTTTGCCGAAGGCGAGGGCGCCAGTTGGGCCGTGGCCTTCACCGAAGACGGCTCCCCGGTGCGGGAGAGCTACGTCAACCTGATTCCCACCAGTGCTGGCGGCACCCACGACAGCGGATTGCGCGATGGCTTGTTCACCGCCGTCAAGAGCTTCATCGAGCTGCACGGTTTGCTGCCCAAGGGCGTCAAGCTCATGCCGGAAGACGTGTTCGCCCGCGCCAGCTTTGTGCTGAGCGCCAAGGTGCTCGACCCGCAGTTTCAAGGCCAGATCAAGGAACGCCTGAACTCACGCGACGCGGTGCGTCTGGTCTCCAGCTTTGTGCGTCCCACGCTCGAACTCTGGCTGAACGAACACGTGGACTACGGCAAAAAATTGGCCGAGTTGGCCATCAAGGCCGCGCAAACCCGCCAAAAAGCGGGCCAAAAAGTCGAAAAGCGCAAGAGCTCCGGCGTCGCCGTATTGCCTGGCAAGCTGACCGACTGCGAGAGCAAGGACATCCTGCACAACGAAGTGTTTCTGGTCGAGGGCGACTCGGCCGGCGGCAGCGCCAAGATGGGCCGCAACAAGGAATGCCAGGCGGTCTTGCCGTTGCGCGGCAAAGTGCTCAACACCTGGGAAGTGGACCGCGACCGCTTGTTCGCCAACAACGAAATCCACGACATCTCGGTGGCCATCGGGGTGGACCCGCACGGGCCAAATGACAGCCCCGACATGAGCAACCTGCGCTACGGCAAGGTCTGCATCTTGTCCGATGCGGATGTGGACGGCTCGCACATCCAGGTGTTGCTGCTGACGCTGTTCTTCCGGCATTTCCCCAAGCTGATTGAATCCGGGCATTTGTATGTGGCCAGGCCCCCGCTGTTCAGGGTCGATGCGCCTGCGCGCGGCAAAAAGCCTGCGTCAAAAGCCTACGCGCTGGACGATGGCGAGTTGACCGCCATCCTCGACAAGTTGCGCAAAGACGGCGTGAAAGAAGGCGGCTGGAGCATCAGCCGATTCAAGGGCTTGGGCGAGATGAGCGCCGAGCAACTGTGGGACACCACGCTGAACCCCGACACCCGCCGTCTGCTGCCGATCGAGCTGGGCCCGCTGGACAACGCCGGCACTGAAAACCTCATGACCCAGCTCATGGGCAAAGGCGAAGCTGCGGCCCGCCGCGAGCTGATGGAGCTGCACGGCGACTCGATTGAAATCGACGTGTGATGGTGACTGCAAACACGAACACGCCATTGCCAAGCCATGACCACATCCCAACCCGTCAAGCTGTTTGAGTCCAACCGTGTGCGCTCACATTGGGACGCCGCCCAGGAGAAGTGGTATTTCTCCGTGGTGGATGTGGTGCAGGTGCTGACGGACAGCACCATTCCCAAACGCTATTGGAGCGACTTGCGACGCAAGCTGGAGAAGGAATCAGGTCAACCGTACGAAGAAATCGTACGGTTGAAAATGCCCGCTGCTGACGGACGTTTGCGCGAAACCGATGCCGCCGATGTGCCCACACTCTTGCGCCTGATCCAGTCCATCCCCTCACCTAAGGCCGAGCCGTTCAAGCGCTGGCTGGCCAAGGTGGGCCATGAGCGCATGCAAGAAATGGCGGATCCTGCGCAAAGCCTTCAGCGCGCCCGCGAAAACTGGCAAAAGCTGGGACGCAGCACCCAGTGGATTCAGCAGCGCATGACGGGTCAAGAAACCCGTAACAAGTTGACCGACTACTGGAAAGAAAGCGGCGTTGAAAAGGCGGATGAATTCGCGCTGCTGACCAACATCATTCACCAAGAGTGGACGGGCTTGAGCGTGCAAGCACACAAGTCGCTCAAGTCTTTGAAAACGCAGAACCTGCGCGACCACATGAGCGAGGCAGAGCTGATCTTCACCGCATTGGCCGAACTGTCCACCCGCCAGATTGCTGAAACCGAAGAAGCCAAAGGCCTGCAACAAAATGCCAAAGCGGGCAAAGAAGGTGGCAGGGTGGCCAAACGCGCCAAAGACGATCTGGAAAAACGGACAGGGCAGAAAGTGGTGACGGGCAGTAACTTTTTGCCGCCCGGCAAATCAATGCCCGTCCAGCTTTCCGCTACACCCGAACGCAAAACAAACAAATCGCCAAAAAAATGACCGACTTGCTGACCCCTGAAACTTCTGAGCAACCTGCCGCCCCCGAAGGCGACCATCTGGGCGCCTACGCCCAGCGCGCCTATCTGGAATACGCGCTGTCCGTCGTCAAAGGCCGCGCCTTGCCCGACGTGTGCGATGGCCAAAAGCCGGTGCAGCGGCGAATTTTGTACTCGATGGACCGCATGGGCCTGTCCTACAGCGGCCCCAACAACAACACCGCCGCCAAGCCTGTCAAAAGTGCCCGCGTGGTGGGCGATGTGCTGGGCCGGTACCACCCGCACGGCGACACCGCCGCCTATGACGCGCTGGTGCGCATGGCGCAAGATTTTTCGCAGCGCTACCCGCTGATCGACGGGCAAGGCAACTTTGGCAGCCGCGACGGTGATGGCGCTGCTGCCATGCGTTACACCGAAGCGCGTTTGTCCCGCATCACCAGCTTGTTGCTCGACGAAATCGACATGGGCACGGTGGATTTCATTCCCAACTACGACGGCTCCACCGAAGAGCCGCGCCAGTTGCCCGCCCGCTTGCCCTTCACTTTGCTGAACGGCGCCAGCGGCATTGCCGTGGGCCTGGCCACCGAAATCCCCAGCCACAATCTGCGCGAAGTGGCCGACGCCTGCGTGGCCCTGATCAAGAACGACAAGCTCAGCGACAGCGAACTGCTGGCCATCGTCCCCGGCCCTGATTACCCCGGCGGCGGCCAGATCATCAGCCCCGCCAGCGACATTGCCGATGCTTACCGCACTGGCCGTGGCAGCCTGAAAGTGCGCGCCCGCTGGAAGATCGAAGAACTCGCCCGTGGCCAATGGCAACTGGTGGTGACCGAACTGCCCCAGGGCGTCAGCTCGCAGCGCGTGCTGGAAGAGATCGAAGAACTCACCAACCCCAAGGTCAAAGCCGGTAAAAAAGCCCTCAGCACCGACCAGATGCAGCTGAAAGCCAGCATCCTGAATGTGCTCGATGTGGTGCGCGACGAATCCAGCAAAGACGCCGCCGTGCGCCTGGTGTTCGAGCCCAAAACCAGCCGCATCGAACAGCAGGAACTCATCACCGCCTTGCTGGCCCACACCAGCCTGGAAACCTCTGCGCCGATCAACATGACCTCGGTCGGCATCGATGGCAAGCCCATCCAGAAGTCGCTGCGCCAGATGCTGGTGGAGTGGATCGCTTTTCGCCAGATCACCATCACCCGCCGCAGCCAGCACCGCTTGAACAAGGTGCTCGACCGCATCCACATTTTGGAGGGCCGGCAGCTGGTGCTGCTCAACATCGACGAGGTGATCCGCATCATCCGCCACAGCGATGAGCCCAAGCCTGCGCTGATCGAGGCTTTCAAGCTCAGCGACCGCCAGGCCGAAGACATTCTTGAAATCCGTCTGCGCCAACTGGCCCGGCTTGAAACCATCAAGATCGAGCAAGAGCTCTCCGAATTGCGCGGCGAGCAAGGCAAGCTCGAAGAGATTTTGGCCAGCCCCGCTGCACTGCGCCGCCTGATGGTCAAGGAAATCGAAGCCGACGCCAAAACCTTTGCCGACCCACGCCGCACGCTGATCCAGGAAGAGAAAAAAGCCGTGGCCGAAGTCAAGGTGGTGGACGAGCCTGTGACGGTGGTGGTGTCCGATAAAGGCTGGGTGCGTGCCCGTACCGGCCACGGCCACGACGCCGCCAGCTTCGCTTTCAAGGCGGGAGACGTGTTGTACGGCACCTTTGAATGCCGCACGGTCGACACGCTGCTGATCTTTGGCACGGCCAAAAACGGCACAGGCCGCGTGTACAGCGTGCCCGTGGCCACACTGCCCGGTGCTCGCGGCGATGGCCAGCCCATCACCACCCTGATTGAGCTGGAAACGGGCACCCAGCCCGCGCACTACTTTGCCGGCCCGGCCCAGGCCACACTGCTGCTGAGCGGCTCTGGTGGCTATGGCTTCCTGGCCTCGGTCGAGAACATGATCTCGCGCAACAAATCAGGCAAAGCCTTCATCAGTCTGGGTGAGGGCGAAACCGTGTGTCCCCCAAGCCACGTGAGCGGCTCCAGCGCCACGCTGGCAGCTGACAAGCCCGCCATGCCCGCTGCCACCAGCGTGTGCTGCGCCAGCACGGGCGGGCGTGTGCTGAGCTTTGACATCAGCGAACTCAAAACCATGGAAAAAGGCGGCCGTGGCCTGATGCTCATCGACCTGGAAGCCAAAGACACCCTGGCCGGTGCCGCCGCCTACACCCGCAGCGTGAAGATCGAAGGCATCGGACGCGGCGGCAAAGAGCGCGAAGAAACGCTTGAAATCCGCAGCCTGAACAACGCCAAAGTGGCGCGCGCCAAAAAGGGCAAAGTGGCAGATCTGGGGTTCAAGCCGAATCGGGTGACACGGGTGGAGTGAGGCTTTTCTAAGCAGTCCTCCGCCAGCCCTTGCTAGGCGTGGCTTTCGCGGCTTTTCCCTGCACTTGTCCACACCTTTGGGCACGGTGTTTGGGGATATGGCTTGAGCTGCCATATACTCTTGGCATATGCCAAAAGGAGGTCGTCATGTCCATCACCACCGTGTTCACCAACAACCGTTCGCAAGCGATTCGATTGCCTGCGGATTTACGGCTACCTGAGCATGTCAAAAAGGTGGAAGTTCGTGCTCGTGGCGTGGAGCGGATCATCTCGCCGGTGGGGCATACATGGGACCAGTTCTTTTTGAATGGTCCCCAGGTGACCGATGACTTTTGGCCTGAAAGGGCATCGCAAACTCAGTCTGAGCGTGAGGCGCTTTGATGCTGAAGTATCTGCTGGACACGAACATTGTGATCTACGTGATCAAGCGCCGCCCCCTCGAGGTGTTGGCCCAGTTCAACGAGCATGCCGGGCGCATGGCGATTTCGGCGATCACATTGTCAGAGCTGTACCACGGAGCCGAAAAAAGCGCCAAAGTATCGCAAAACCTGGCGGTGATTGAAGAGTTCTCCAGCCTTCTGCAGGTCTTGCCCTATACGGCCAAAGCCTCGCAGCATTACGGCGCGATCCGCAGTGATCTTGAAAAAACAGGCCAGCCCATTGGTGTGAACGATTTGCACATTGCAGCCCACGCCCGCAGCGACGGGCTGGTGGTGGTGACCAACAACATGTCCGAATTTGCCCGCGTGCCGGGCCTGATGGTGGAGAACTGGGTGGGTTCATTGAATTGAGGCCCAGCTCCTTGAATCTTACTCAGCCCTGCGCGCCCATCAGGTAATCGATCTTGCCCACGTCCACGCCGTTGTGGCGCAGGATGGTGTAAGCCGTTGTGATGTGAAAGTACAGGTTGGGCAGCATCCAATGGCACAGGTAGGCCTGACCGCTGAGGGTGCGGGTTTTGCCCGGTCCTGCGGGGAAGGTGATTTCCTTGTCTTCGGTGCCGTCAAGGGCTGAAGCAGGCACGGTGGCGATGAAGGCCAGGGTTTTCTGGATGCGTTCCTGCAATTGCGCCAAAGTGGTTTCGGTGTCTTCAAATTTGGGCGCTTCGATGCCGGTCAGGCGAGCCACGCCGTTTTTCACCGCGTCGCAGGCGATCAGCACCTGGCGTGTGAACGGGAACATGTCGGGGGCCAAACGGTAAGTGGTCAGTGCCGTGGGGTCGATCTTTTTGGCTTCGACAAATTGCTCGGCTTTGGCCAGGATGTGGCTCAGGTTGGTGAGCATGCGGGTGCTCACGGGCAAACAGGCGCTGGACATGGAAATGGTCATCAGGGGTCTCTTTGAAGTGGGTGGAAAGGGTAAAAAAATCAGCCGATTTCAGCGATCAGCTCGATCTCGACACAAGCCCCCATCGGGATTTGTGCCACACCAAAAGCGCTGCGGGCGTGGGCACCGGCTTGGGGGCCAAACACCTGGCCCAGCAATTCGCTGCAGCCGTTGGTCACCAGGTGCTGTTCGGTGAAATCGCCCGTCGAGTTGACCAGGCTCATCACTTTGACGATGCGTTTGATTTTGTTCAGGTCGCCCACGGCGGCGTGCAAAGTTCCCATCAGGTCAATCGCCACGGCGCGTGCAGCTTGCTGGCCCTCAGCGGTGCTGATGTCCTTGCCCAATTGACCGGCCCAGACTTTGCCGTCTTTTTTGGCGATGTGGCCAGACAGAAAAACCAGGTTGCCGGTTTGTACAAAGGGCACATACGCCGCGGCAGGTATGGCCACGGGAGGCAGTTCGATGTGGAGGGATTTCAGTTTGTCGTAAACGCTCATGGCATGTCTCTTGGGTGGGTTGAAGAGGAGTTCCCGCAGGGGCTGGGGAAAATCACGTTGAATTGTCGCTGAATCCAGGCAACGGCTTTTGGAATGCCAGGCGGTCTCTTTGGGTTGATCTTGTGAACGGTTGTGGGTGGCGCAAGTTCAGGCCAGCGTGAGCCGTGTTCCCCTACGCCAGCGGGGCGACAGTGACGGCCACTTCCAGGGTGTGTGCACCACCGCCTTGCAAGACGCCGCGCAGGGGCGATACATCGGCAAAATCGCGGCCCACAGCCAGCTGCACATAGTCTTCGCCCGGACTGGCCAGGCCGCTTCGGTTGTTGGTGGGGTCCAGGTCCAGCCAGCCCTGGCAAGCGTGGCTGGCCAGTTCGGGCAGATACACCGAAGCCCAGGCGTGCGAGGCATCGCTGCCCACCAAGCGGGCTTGGCCTGGGGGCGCTTGGGTGAGCAGGTAGCCGCTCACATAGCGGGCCGGCAAGCCCAAAGAGCGCAGGCAGGCCAGCAAGATATGGGCAAAGTCCTGGCACACGCCGCGTTTGCTCTGCAGCGCTTCGAGGGCAGGGGTGTTGATGTCGGTGCTCTCTGATTCGTAGCGAAAGTCGCGGTGCATGCGTGCAGTCAACTCTTGCGCCGCTTGCATCAGGGGGCGGCCCGGCGTGAAGCTGCTTTGCGCATAGGCCAAGAAAGCCTCGTTCACGGGCGCGTGGTGCGAACCAAAGACAAAGCCACTGTGCACATCGCCCGCATGTCCACCCCGGTAGCGGAAATGTTCGCGCACCGATTCCCAGCTTTGGCTGCTTGTGTTCGCGGCCCCGGTCACAGGAAGGGCCGAGGTGACGATTTCACTGTGCGCCCGGACCAGCAGTCCATCGTGCGGGTTCGTCAGCGACCAATAGGCCCGGTGGTTGAAAAAAGCATCGATGTTGTGGTGGACCGAGGCGGCAGGCTCGACGTGCATCCAGTGGCTGATGACCTTTTGGCAAGGCGTTTGTGCTGGTTGCAGATGGGCCACATGTTGTGCGGTTTGCACCGATGGGCTGTAGCTGTAGCGGGTTTCGTGGGTGATGGCCAGGCGCATGATCGGGGTCGTGGTCAGGGGCAGGCGATCAGGCGCCAACGCTGTAACGGGCATCGCCGCTGTGCGTGAAAAACAGGCCGCACAGTTGGTCAGACACCTCGCGGGCCGCGGTCTGGCAATGCTGCAGTGTGGCGTGCAGTGGCAGGGTGCTGTCAGGGTGCGCAGCGTTCTGGAACAGGGGCCACAGCGACTCGGGTGGCAGGTCAATCAGGGGCGGGACCAGATCGGCCAAGGGCAAGGTGGCGCCCTCGGCCAGATGGCCCAGGCGCAGCAAGCGTGAACGCAAGGTGTGCGCCACCCAGCCCAACGAGCGGGGGTTGTCGGAGTGCGTCACCAACAAATCCACCAGGGCTTGAGGCGTGCGGCTTTGCTGGTACTGGGCGTGGAAACTGATGGTGCTGTCAAACAGGTCGAGCACAGCATCAAACCCGGCCTGCTCGCCCAGAAGTCCCAGTTGAACGGCTTCACTCAAGGCGCTGGATAAAAAATCCAGACGCTCGATGTGCCGACCCATGGAGAGCAAGCGCCAGCCATCGTCGCGGCTCATGCGGTCGGTTTGTGCGCCGGTCAGTGCGGCCAGCATCTGGCTGGTGTCGGCCAACAGGCCTTGCACTTGCACCGTGTCTTGGGGGCCTTCGCCCAGCGCGCTGGCATTGAAAAACCTGGATTCGGCTTGCTCCAGCAGCCGCCAGTGTTCTGGTGACAGGCGTTCTCGCACCGAAGCAGCAGCCAGACGCACCGAGCGCAAATTGAAACCGACACTGGTGGCGAGCTCCTTGTCCCACAGACCTGCAACCAACGAGCGCTCAAACACCCTGTGCGCCTGCGATGCGGCAGGAACGCCCGCCCTCACCAGGCCATGGCGCGTGGCCATGCGGGTGATGAAATCCAGCAGGCAGGGCAGGCGCTGGTTTTCGCTGCCCAGAATTTCCAGGCTGAGCCGCACCAGACGCAAGCTGTTCTCGGTGCGTTCTGTGTAGCGGCCCATCCAGAACAGGTTTTCAGCAGCGCGGCTGGTGACCAGGCGCTGGCGTTGCAATGCCGAGTCGCTCGCAGACTGGCTTTGGCTTTGCGACTGCGACTGAGACTGAGACTGAGACTGAGACTGAGACTGGGTCGTCGATTGCACCCACACATCGGCGCTGCTGCCACCGCGTTGCATGGAGGCAATGCCCTCACGGGTGCCCAGTCGGGCCAGGCCACCGGGCAAAACTTGCCAGCCACCTTGGGCATCGGCCACGGCAAACACGCGCAGCACCACGGGGCGAGACTGGATGCTGGACGTATCCCCATCGGACTCGTTAACCCCGTCTTCTCCGTTTTGTCCTGTTTGCCAGGTCGGTTGGTGTGACAGCGGCAACCACGATTGCAGGGTGTGGGCATCGGGGTCGCGCAAGATGCGGCCGGCCCATTCGTCTTCTTGCCTGCGCGACAAGGCATGGCCCAACACGGGTTCAAAGCTTTGGCGGTCGGTGTTGTAAGGGTAGGTGGGCTTGATCACGCAGCTCTGGATGCGTGGCAGCACATCCTGCAGGGCTGCCGATTCACCGCACCACCAGCTCGGAATGGCCGGCAGTTGCAGTTCTTCGCCCAGCAGGTCACGCGCCAGCGCAGGCATGAAGCCCAGCAGCGCATTCGATTCAAGAAAGCCCGAGCCTGGGGTGTTGGCCACCAGCACGTTGCCGCTGCGCACGGCTTGCAGCAGGCCTGGCACACCCAGTGTGGAGTCGGCACGCAACTCCAGCGGGTCGAGCCAGTCGTCGTCGACCCGCTTGAGCAGGCCGTGCACGGGTTGCAGACCCTGCAAGGTCTTCAGGTAGAGCTTTTCATCGCGCACCGTCAGGTCATTGCCCTGCACCAGACTCAGGCCCAAATAGCGGGCCAGGTAGGCGTGCTCAAAATAGGTTTCGTTGTAGGGACCAGGGGTCAGCAGTGCAACGTGGGCCGAGGCACCTGCGGGGCTGCGCGCCTTGATGCCATCGATCAGCGTGCGGTAGGTTTCGGCCAACTGTTGCACGGGGAAAGCCTCGAAGGCCTGCGGGAAAAGCCGCGAGACGATTTGCCTGTTTTCAAGCAGATAGCCCAGACCGGATGGCGCTTGCGTGCGCTGAGACAACAGCCACCAGCAGCCATCAGGGCCTCGGGCCAAATCAAACGCGGCCAAGGACAAATAGCGCCCACCCACAGGGGCAACGCCGTGCATGGCCGGCAAGTAAGCGGGGTGGCCTTGCACCAAGGCGGCGGGCAATTGGCCACTGAGCACCAGTTGCTGTGGCCCGTAGGCATCGGCCATGATGCGCTCGAGCAGTTGCATGCGCTGCATCACCCCCGCATCAATTTGCTGCCAGTCGGCAGGCCCCAGCATGAGCGGAAACAGGTCGAGCGACCAGGGGCGTTGTGGCTGGTCAGCGGCGGCATACACGTTGTAGGTGATGCCGTTGTCGCGCACTTGCCGCTGCAGGTTGGCCATGCGGTTGTTCAGGTCCGACAGCAGACCCTTGCTTTGCGAACCCAAGGGTTCAATGAAGCTTTTCCAGAGGCTGCTGATGGACTCGGAGCCACCAGATTTTTCACCTGGTGTCTGTGTCTTGGTGGCTGGGGTGAGTTGTCCCCGCAGTTCGTCCCAATGCCCGGCAGGGGCGCGCTCTTGCTGAAGCTGGAGCCATGTCATGGCTTCGGCTTCGAGCGCGCGGTCCTGGTGGGGCGAGGAATCATTCATCAAACCATTGTCGCTGATCAGACCCGCCTCAGATCCAGTGTGTACGGGAACTCCGGGCTGGCGTAAAGCGTGGCGTTGGGGCCGAGTGCGGCCAGTTTGCGTATGTCGCCCGGGGTGTGCCCCATCCGGAAGAAGCGCGCCAGTCGCCGGCTTTCTGCCTCGTACGCGTTGACCGGAAAGCTGTCGTAGCTGCGGCCACCCGGGTGGACCACGTGGTACTGGCAACCCCCCAGCGAGCGCTTCATCCAGGTGTCCACCAGGTCCACCGTGAGCGGGGCGTGCATGCCAATGCTGGGGTGCAAAGACGAGGGCGGGTTCCAAGCCTTGAAGCGCACGCTGGCCACGTAGTTGCCCGCCACGCCAGTCGGTTGCAGGGGCAGGGGTTTGCCGTTCACAGTGACGGTGTGGCGTGAGGGGTTCATGCCGGACACATGCACCTCGATGCGCTCTAGGGACGAGTCCACGTAGCGGGCGGTTCCGCCCGCGCCACTTTCTTCGCCCATCACGTGCCAGGGCTCCAGCGCGTTGCGCAGCGTCAGCACCGTGCCATCCACGCGCACTTCGCCCACCCTCGGAAAGCGGAACTCGAAATGCGGCGCGAACCAGCTCGGGTCGAAATGGAAACCGGCATCGCCCAGTTCGGTCAGCACATCGTCAAAGTCCTTGTGGATCCAGTGCGGCAGCATGAACCGGTCGTGCAACTCGGTGCCCCAACGCGTCACGGGTGCCGAATAGGGATCGTCCCAAAAGCGGGCGACCAGCGCACGCAACAAGAGTTGCTGCACGATGCTCATGCGGGCATGGGGCGGCATCTCGAAGGCGCGCAGCTCCAGCAGACCCAGGCGCCCGGTCGAGGCGTCGGGCGAGTACATCTTGTCAATACAAAACTCGCTGCGGTGGGTGTTGCCGGTCACGTCCACCAAAATGTTGCGCAGGGTCCGGTCGACCACCCAGGGGGCCATGTCGGCGCCCAACTTTTGCCGGTTTTTAACGATCTCGCGCAGGGCGATTTCCAGCTCATAGACCTGGTCATTGCGCGCTTCGTCCACACGCGGAGCCTGGCTGGTCGGGCCGATGAACATGCCGCTGAACAAATAGCTCAAGCTCGGGTGGTTGTGCCAGTAAAGGATCAGGCTGGCCAACAACTCGGGGCGGCGCAAGAACGGGCTGTTGTCGGGTGTGGCACCGCCCAGCACGAAGTGGTTGCCGCCACCCGTGCCGGTGTGGCGGCCATCGGTCATGAACTTTTCAGCCGACAGGCGGGTTTCAAACGCAGCCTGGTATAAAAATTCGGTGTGATCGACCAGTTCTTTCCAGTTGTGGGCCGGGTGAATGTTGACCTCGATCACACCAGGGTCAGGCGTGACTTGCAGCAGCTTGAGGCGCGGGTCGCGTGGCGGCGGGTAGCCCTCCATGACGATCTTCATGCCCAGTGTTCTGGCAGCGGCTTCGACGGCGCTGACCAGTGCCAGGTAGTCCTCCAGCTTGGCCAGGGGGGGCATGAAGACGTAGAGCACACCGGATGCTGGGCCTTGCTTTTGTGCCTCGGCTTCGGCCATGGGGCCATTGGCTCGGCGCGGGTCGCGCACTTCCACGCACAGGGCTGTGCGCACCACAGTCGGGTCGGACTCAAATTTCGCGGCCGGTTGGGCAGCCGGTGTCGCTGGCGCGGGCTTTTGGGAGGCCGAGCGCGACTGCAGGGTCACCGGGGCAGCAGGCAATGCGTTGCGCGGCGAAAACGGGTCCTGCTCGATCATGTGCCAGCGTTCGGTCGGTGCCGCCCAGGGCAAGGAGTCCAGTGGCAAGCGCCAGCCCATGGCCGAGTCACCAGGCATCAGGTACATGCGTTCGTCGCGCAAGAACCAGCGCCCGGTTTTCCAGGTGCTGGTTTGTGGGTGGTCGGTGTCGACAGGCTGCAGCGGCAAGACATAGCCCACAGCTTGGTCCAGCCCCTGGCTGAAGATGCGGCGCAAGCGGATCCGTTCCATCTCGTCGTCCAGACGGGCGTCAAACGGGTCCACGTTCACGGGCAGGCGGCGTTCACGCCAGAGGTAATACCAGGTGTCTTCGTAACCGGGCAGCACCGTGTCATCCGGCAAGCCCAGCTGTGCGGTCAGTTCCTGCATGAAGCGCAGGGCGTCGTCAGGGGTGCAGTGGCTGGCTTCGCGCTCGTCAGCAAACACGGCGGGGTCTTGCCAACACGGCGTGCCATCGGCGCGCCAATAAATGCTGAGTGCCCAGCGCGGCAGTTGTTCGCCCGGGTACCACTTGCCTTGGCCAAAGTGCAAAAAACCACCTTGACCGTATTGCTGGCGCAGCTTGTGCACCAATTCGGTGGCCAAGCCCCGCTTGGTTGGGCCCAAGGCGTCGGTGTTCCATTCGGCGCCATCCCGGTCTTGCGTGGACACAAAGGTGGGCTCGCCCCCCATGGTCAGGCGCACGTCTTGCGCCACCAGTTGCGCGTCGACCTGTTCGCCCAGTGTCAGCACATCGGCCCATTGCTCGTCGCTGTAGGGCTTTGTCACACGGGGTGATTCGTGGATGCGCGTGACGCGCATCTCGTGGTGAAACTCGACCTCGGCCTCGTCCATCGCGCCTTCAATGGGGGCGGCGGCAGAAGGCTGTGGGGTACAGGCCAGAGGGATGTGTCCTTCGCCTGCCAGCAGGCCCGATGTGGGGTCCAGCCCCACCCAGCCTGCGCCGGGCAAATAGACCTCGCACCAGGCGTGCAGATCGGTGAAGTCGACTTCGGTGCCGCTCGGCCCGTCGAGTGATTTCACATCCGGGGCCAGCTGGATCAGGTAGCCCGAAACGAAGCGGGCCGCAACGTTCATGTGACGGAACAGTTGCACCATCAGCCAGGCCGTATCGCGGCACGAACCACTGCCGAGCTGCAGGGTTTCCTCTGCCGTTTGCACGCCCGGCTCCATGCGGATGGTGTAGCGGATGTCCTGGTGCAGACGCTGGTTGATTTGCACCAGAAAATCGATGGTGCGCTGGCGCTTGCGGTCCATGCTGGCCAGGTATTTCTTGAACAGCGGGGTTTTGCTGTCTTTGTCCAGATAAGACTGCAGCTCTTCTTTGAGGCTGTCTGAATACTTGAACGGCACCTCTTCGGCCGAGGGCTCGAGAAAGAAGTCAAACGGGTTGAACACGGCCATTTCGGTGACCACATCCACCGTGACCTTGAAGGCGGTGGTTTTGCCCGGAAAGACCAGTCGCGCCTGGTAATTGGCAAAGGCGTCTTGCTGCCAGTTGATGAAGTGTTCTGCGGGCTCGACCTTGAGGCTGTAAGACAGGATGCGGCTGCGGCTGTGCGGGGCAGGGCGCAAACGGATCACCTGCGGCCCCAGTTGCACCGGGCGGTCATATTCGTAGTGGGTAACGTGGTGCAGGGCAACTTGTATCGACATATTTCTAATTGCGCAACAGGGGCTGCACGCATGACAAATGCAGCTTGGGCTGCCTAAACTAGCAAGACACGCGCCAGGATGCGGTCAAGAACAGTCACTTCAAGTGACGGATGACCCTGTCTTCACCCAAAGAGCGCCGAAGCGACAGTTTTAAAACCAGCCAAATCAGGGAGGCTGTCCATGAAGCGATGCTGCACGCAGGGTGACTGGCGGGCGCGTGCCTGTGCCGCGCAAGGCCGGTGGCAGGTCTTTCCATGAAGTCGATGGCCGCCATGGGTTGGGCCCGTGGTTTGGGGCTTGGCTTGCTGGCCTGGTGCGTGGGTGTGGCACTGCAGTTGCAGCAAGAGACGCTTTGGTCTGTCATGGGCTATGCGGTCATGCTGGCCTTGGCTTTGGCTTTGGCCTTGGTTTTGGGGCTGCTGCTGCGCCGAATGGCCAAGCCTGCCTGGCTGGGCGCCCTGGCCTGGTGCCTGGTTTGGGCCGCTGTGTCTTTTGCCGTCACCGGACTGCACGCACACACCCGGTCGGCCGCCATTGACCCTGCGCTGGAGGGCCAGGACCTGGATGTGGTGGGCGTGGTGCAGGCCATGCCGCAGCGCCAAGACCTGGGCTGGCGCTTTCGCTTCCAGGTAGAGCAAGCCTGGCGAGTCGACAAAACCGGCGCCGCCCACGCGGTGAACCTGCCCGCCTCTTTGCCCTCGCAGGTGTATTTGGGCTGGTACGGGCAGGACGGCACGCACGACAGCGGCTGGAACACATCGCCCTTGCCCGAGCCCGTCAAGGCCGGTGAGCGCTGGCGCTTGCGGGTGCGTCTGAAGGCGCCGCACGGCAACATGAACCCGCGCGGTTTTGACTACGAGTTGTGGCTGTGGGAGCAGGGCATTCGCGCCACGGGTTATGTGCGCGCGGGCGCCAAAGACCCGGCACCGGTGCGGCTTGCGTCCACATGGGCGCACCCGATCGAGGCCTGGCGCCAGTCGGTGCGGGACCGGTTGTTGACCTATTTGTCTGGCGCAGGGGGCGTCTCGGACCCGGGCGCCGCCAGACTGGCAGGCATTGTGGCGGCCCTGGTCACGGGCGATCAAGCGGCGATTGACCGCAGCGACTGGGACGTGTTCAGAGCCACAGGCGTGGCGCATTTGATGAGCATTTCGGGCCTGCACGTGACCATGTTTGCCTGGCTGACTTCGGCGCTGGTGGCCTGGTGCTGGCGCCAATCGGCCTTGTGGGGATTTGCGGGGGCTTTGCGCTGGCCGGCAGCCCATGTGGGGGCTTTGTCGGGTTGGGGATTGGCGGGTTTTTATGCCTTGTTCAGCGGCTGGGGTGTGCCCGCCCAGCGCACGCTGTGGATGCTTGGGGTGGTGGTCTTGCTCAAGGTGTCGGCACGCCATTGGCATGGCGCGCTGGTCTGGTTGCTGGCCGGCTCGGTGGTGCTTGCGTGGGACCCTTGGGCCTTGCTGCAGCCTGGTTTTTGGTTGAGTTTTGTGGCGGTGGGGGTGTTGATGGCCTCTGGTTCGCATCGCCAGGTCCCCAAGCCCGACGCACCAGAACGGGCCGAGGGTGGTGCACCGCCATGGCGCGTGGGCAGCCTGCGCTTGTCATTGATGCACCGACTGGGTGCGCGCAGTGTGCTGGGCACAGGCCATGCAGTCCTGCGCAAAAGCCTGGCTTTGTTGCGCGAGCAGGCCACGGTCACTTTGGCTTTGGCGCCCTTGACGCTGCTGTTTTTTGGCCAGGTGTCTTTGGTGGGCTTGTTGGCCAATTTGCTGGCGATTCCCTGGGTGACCCTGGTGGTCACCCCGCTGGCCATGCTGGGGGTGGTTTGGTCTGGTGCCTGGGTCTTGGCGGTCTGGGCATTGCAACCCATGAGCAGCTTTCTGGCTTGGCTGGCGGCCTGGCCGATGGCCAGTGTGTCGACAGCCATTGCACCCTGGGGCCTTGCGGTGCTGGCGCTGCTGGGGGCGGTGGGCCTGGTGCTCAAAGTGCCACTGTCCTGGAAGTTGCTGTGCCTGCCCCTCCTGTTGCCCGTGTTGTTCTGGACGCCTGCGCGTCCTGCTGCGGGCAGTTTTGAACTGCTGGCGCCCGATGTGGGGCAGGGCAATGCGGTGTTGGTGCGCACCGCCACGCACAGCCTGCTGTACGACACGGGGCCGCGTTATTCGGCCGAAAGCGATGCCGGGCATCGGGTGCTGGTGCCATTGCTGGCGCAGATGGGCGAGCGCATCGATGTCCTGATGCTCAGCCACCGCGACAGTGACCACACCGGGGGCGCGGCGGCGGTGCTGGCCATGCAGCCCCAGGCGGTTTTGTGGTCGTCGCTGGAAGACGAGCACGTTTTGCACCGACTGCGGCCTGGCTGGACACGCTGCCAAGTCGGGCAATCCTGGGTGTGGGACGGTGTGTTGTTCGAGGTGTTGCACCCACAGGCCCCAACAGTTGCACAAACCGGAGCGCCTGCCTCCAAAGGGCCCAATTCCAATGCGGTCAGTTGCGTCTTGCGCATCAGCAGCAGCCAAGCCTCGGCCTTGCTGGCGGGTGACATCGAGGCGCCCCAGGAGCAGGACGTGGTGCAACAGGGGCTGGCCCCGGTTGATCTGCTTTTGGTGCCTCACCACGGCAGCAAGACTTCTTCAACGCCGGCCTTTTTGCAGGCGCTTGAGCCCAAGCTGGCGCTGGTGCAGGCGGGTTATCGCAACCGCTATGGGCATCCGGCAGAGTCGGTGGTGGCGCGCTACCGCCAACAGGGTATCGTGCTGGTGGAGTCCATCCATTGCGGTGCGGCTTTGTGGCAAAGCCAGACGCCCGAGCGTGTGCAGTGCGAGCGGGTGCTGGCCAAGCGTTATTGGCACCACGTCATTCCTCCTTGAAGCCCGACGGTCGGGATGGGTATGCATCTTGCTAAAGAATCAACAGGAGTGAAGAGCCATGCGTCAATTCGATGAGATGTACAGCCGCTTGCCTGCTGCAGGCGATACCGGTGAAGTCAGAGACCATTACCTGGCCTATGCCCGCTGGTTGCAAGCGCAAGACAGCCAGACCATGGCGGCTCGCCGCGAAGAAGCCGAGATGATCTTTCGCCGGGTGGGCATCACCTTTGCTGTGTATGGCGAACTGGACGAAGACAACAACAAGGACGAAGGGGGCACCGAGCGCCTGATCCCCTTTGACCTGATCCCCCGCGTCATCGCCGCCCAGGAGTGGAAAAGCATGGAAGCGGGCCTGGTGCAACGCGTCACGGCCCTGAACCGTTTCATCCACGACGTCTACCACGACCAGGAGATCTTGCGTGCCGGGGTGGTCCCGCGTGAGCAGATCGAAAACAACGCTCAGTTCCGCCCCGAAATGGTGGGGGTGGACGTGCCCAACAACATCTACTCGCACATCAGCGGCGTCGACATCGTGCGTGCTGCCGATGCGCAAGGCCATGGCGAGTACTACGTGCTTGAAGACAATTTGCGCGTGCCCAGTGGCGTGAGCTACATGCTCGAAGACCGCAAGATGATGATGCGGCTGTTCCCCGAGCTGTTCAGTCAGCACCGCGTGGCCCCGGTGGCGCATTACCCCGACTTGCTGCTCGAGACCCTTCGCGCCAGCAGTCCTGCCACCACGGCCGAACCCACGGTGGTGGTGCTCACGCCCGGCATGTACAACAGCGCTTATTTCGAGCATGCTTTTTTAGCGCAGCAAATGGGCGTGGAACTGGTGGAAGGACAAGACCTGTTCGTGAAAGACAAGTTCGTCTACATGCGCACCACGCGGGGCCCCAAGCGCGTGGATGTGATCTACCGCCGGGTGGACGACGATTTTCTTGACCCGAATGTGTTCCGCCCCAGCTCCACCCTGGGCTGCGCTGGCCTGATGGAGGCCTACAAAGCGGGTCATGTGGCAATTTGCAATGCGGTGGGCACAGGCGTGGCCGACGACAAGTCGATCTACCCCTACGTGCCCGACATGATCAAGTTTTATCTGGGCGAGGCGCCGATCCTGAAAAACGTGCCCACCTTCATGTGCCGAAAACCCGATGACCTGAAGTACACCCTGGCCAACCTGAAAGACCTGGTGGTCAAAGAGGTGCACGGTGCTGGAGGCTACGGCATGCTGGTCGGTCCTGCGGCCACCCAGGCCGAGATCGAGCGCTTTCGGGCCGCCTTGCTGGCCAACCCCGAGGGCTACATCGCGCAGCCCACACTCAGCTTGTCGAGTTGCCCCACGTTTGTGGACAGCGGCATCGCGCCGCGCCACATCGACTTGCGCCCCTTTGTGCTGAGTGGCCGCACCGTGCAGATGGTCCCCGGCGGGCTGACCCGCGTGGCGCTGAAAGAAGGCTCTTTGGTGGTGAACAGCAGCCAGGGCGGCGGCACCAAGGACACCTGGATATTGCAAGACTAAAAAGGGAGACGCACATGCTTTCAAGAACCGCCGACCACCTGTTCTGGATGTCTCGCTACATGGAGCGGGCCGAGAACACCGCTCGCATGCTGAATGTGAGTTACGAAACCTCCTTGCTGCCCCAATCCGCTGCAGCGGTTGAAGCAGGCTGGGAAGGCATTTTGTCCATCAGCGAGTTGCTGCCTGCGTACCTGGCACTTTACAAAACCATCAACCCCCGCGAAGTGATGGCCTTCATGGTCAAGGATTCGGACAATCCCTCGTCCATCATTTCGTGCCTGCGGGCTGCGCGTGAAAATGCCCGCGCTGTGCGGGGCACCCTGACCACCGAGGTTTGGGAGACGCAAAACCAGACCTGGCTCGAAGTCAACCGCATGCTCAAAAGCGGTGAATTCGAGCGCGACCCGGGGCAGTTTTTTGAATGGGTGAAGTTCCGCTCGCACCTGTCACGCGGGGTGACGGTGGGCACCATGCTGATGGACGAGTCGCTGTACTTCATGCGCATGGGCACCTTTCTGGAGCGGGCCGACAACACGGCGCGGCTGGTGGATGTGAAGTTCCATGCCATGCAAAACGATTTTTTCGGGGCGCCCAACTACAGCGGTGCCGAAGCCGAGGTCACGCAGGAATACGACTTTTACCACTGGAGCGCGATCTTGCGCAGCGTCAGCGGTTTCGAGGTTTACCGCAAGGTGTACCGCGATGTGATCCGACCCGAGCGGGTGGCCGAACTGCTGATCCTTCGCCCCGACATGCCGCGCTCATTGCACGCCAGTCTGAACGAGGTCTTGTCGAATTTGAAGCTGGTCTCGCACGACCCCGACAGCGACACCTTGCGCCACGCAGGGCGCTTGCGTGCAGAGTTGGCCTTTGGCCGCATTGACGAGATTTTGGCCACTGGCCTGCACGCTTACCTGACGCAATTTCTGGAGCGCGTGAACGTGCTGGGCGGCCGCATCAGCCGGGAATTTTTGATGCCGCAAGCGGCCTGAGTCATGCCAGGGTCAGCACCACGGGGGCGTGGTCGCTGGGGCGCTCGTTTTTACGCGGAGCCCGGTCGATCACGCAACGGGTGGCGTGGGCCTTGAGCGCCTCGGAAATCAAAATGTGGTCGATCCGCAGGCCCCTGTTGCGGCGAAATGCAAACTCGCGGTAGTCCCACCAGCTGTAGCTTTTTTCGGGCTGCTCAAACAGCCTGAAACTGTCGGTCAGGCCTAAGTCGATCAGCGCTTGCAGCTTTTCCCGTTCGGCATCGGTGCAATGAATGGTGCCGGCCAATCCCACTGGGTCCCACATGTCGAGTTCGTCAAAGGTGATGTTGTAGTCACCCAGCAGCACCAGCTTGGGGTACTTTTGCATCTCGCTGCCCACCCAGTCGCGCAGGGCATCCAGCCAGCGCATTTTGTAGACGAACTTGTCGCTGTCGGGCGCCTGGCCATTGGGAAAGTAGGCCCCAATCACCCGCACTTGGTCACCTGCACCGTCGGGGTAGGTCGCCCCGATCACGCGCGACATATCGTCTTCAAAACCAGGGATGTTCTTGACCACATCAGCGCCCGCAGCGCTTGAAATCAGGGCCACGCCGTTGTAGGTTTTCTGGCCAAACCACTGCGCCTGGTAACCCGCTTCGGTGAATGCGGCAAGGGGGAACTTGTCGTCGGTGAGCTTGAGCTCTTGCAGGGCCAGCACGTCCACGCCACCTTCGGCTTTTTGCGTGGCCAGCCAGTCCAGCACCTGAGGCAGGCGCACCGTCAAAGAGTTCACATTCCAGGTGGCGATTTTCATGGTTAAGGCCCGCAGGCGTTAAGTCATGGGGTTTTGTTGGTAAGTCACAAACGAAAACCCCATGCCGTTGGCGGCGGTGTGGCTTTCGCGCTGAACCTCGTGCCAGCCGGGGCCCAAGTCGGGCGCCCAGGCATCGCCTTCAAAATCCTGCTCGATTTCGGTGACCACGGCGCTGCTGGCCCGGGCTGCTGCCTGGGCGTAAATTTCGGCGCCGCCAATCACCCAGGCATCGGCGTCGGCTGGACACAGGGCCATGGCTTCATCGACAGAGCCCGCTTTGAGGGCGCCCTCGGCATGCCAGTCGGCCTGGCGTGTCACCACGATGTTGAGTCGACCCGGCAAGGGTCTGAATTTGGGGGGCAGCGAATCCCAGGTCTTGCGGCCCATGATGACCGGCTGGCCCAGCGTGGTGCGCTTGAAGTGCGCCAGGTCTTCTGGCAAATGCCAGGGCAGGGTGTTGTTCGCGCCAATCACGCCGTTTCGGGCGCGTGCATAAATCAGGTGAAGTTTCATTCAGACCGGCCCGAGGGCCCATGCGGTTTCAGAGCCACAGGTTCAGACCGCCACCGGTGCTTTGATGGCCGGGTGACATTCATAGGCCAGCATTTCAAAATCTTCGTAGGCGTAATCCAAAATGGAAGCCGGGCGGCGTTTGATGTTGAGCGTGGGATAGGCCATGGGCGCTCGGCTCAGTTGAAGTTCCACCTGCTCGTGGTGGTTGCTGTAAATGTGGCAGTCACCACCCGTCCAGATGAAGTCGCCCACGTCCATGTCGCACTGTTGGGCCACCATGTGCGTCAACAAAGCGTAGCTGGCAATGTTGAAGGGCACGCCCAGAAAAATATCGGCGCTGCGTTGGTAAAGCTGGCAACTGAGTTTGGCTTTTTCACCCGGGTTTTGCGGCGGGGCCACATAGAACTGAAAGAAAGCATGGCAGGGCATCAGGGCCATCTTGTCGAGCTCGGCCACGTTCCAGGCGCTCACGATGATGCGGCGCGAATCGGGGTTGGTTTTGAGCGTCTTCATCACATCGCTGATCTGGTCGATGTGACCACCGCCCGGGGTGGGCCAGCTGCGCCACTGCACGCCATAAACGGGACCAAGCGAGCCATCTTCGCGCGCCCATTCATCCCAGATGGAGCAGCCGCGTTCTTGCAGCCATTTCACGTTGCTGTCGCCGCGCAAAAACCACAGCAGCTCGACGATGATGGCCTTCAAAAAAACCTTCTTGGTGGTCACCAGCGGAAAGCCCTCGTTCAGGTCAAAGCGCATCTGGTGGCCAAACACACTGCGTGTGCCGGTCCCCGTGCGGTCGCCCTTTTGCACACCCGTCGTGTAGACGTGGCGCATGAAGTCTTCGTACTGGCTGCGAATGGGGCGGGCAGGGGTGTTCATGGGGCGCAAGTTTAAGCCAAGCGCATTCCAAACAGTCGCCCTGGGGCACTTGACGGCTCGACATTGTTAACATTCTGGCTGGAATCGGCCACCTGTAAGCCAAAAGAAAACATGTCCAGTCAACGCCTGTTGTTTGACTGGCACCGGCTTCGAAGTGGATTTCCGTTGACCTATCATGAACAGACTGACAACCGGTTTCGACAACTGGCTGATTGCGCCCGCCGAGCATCGGGCCGCATTGTCAAAAAGCCTGGGTAGCTTTTGCCCGGGTTCAATCAATTTCTGGAGTGAGTCATGAAGTTTCAATCAAAGTGGGTAGTTCCCGCGTTGGGTCTGGCCTTGTCTTTGTGTTTTGCCGGTACAGCCATCTCGGCCGATGCGCCCCTTGCCGTGGTCAACGGGGTGGGCATTCCAGCCCGGCTGATGGCACGCAACATCGAAGCCAATGTGGCCCAGGGCCAAAAAGACACGCCTGAACTGCGTGCCGCCTTGAGGCAAGAATTCATAGCCCGTGAGTTGATGGTGCAAGAGGCCCAAAAGCGTGGCCTCGACAAGTTGCCTGCCACCCAGGATGCGCTGCAGGGGTTGCGCCAAAACCTGATGATCGAATTGCTTTTGAACGACGAATTCACCAAAAACCCGGTCACCGAGGCCGAACTCAAGGCCGACTATGAACGGCAGGTCAAGGCCCTGAAGTCTGCGGGTGATCTCCAGCAGTTTCAGATCTCGAGCATTGTTTTGGCCTCCGAGGCCGATGCCCGCAGTGTCATGACGGCTGTGCGTTCAGGGCAGGCCTTTGATGGGCTGGCCAAGGACCGGTCGATGGACCCGAGCAAAGACAAAGGCGGAGAGCTGGGCTGGTTCTTGCCCGATCAGATCGCTCCGGCGATTTCGAATGTGGTGGTGAATCTGGCGCCCGGTGCCGTCTCCGCAGCGCCGATTCAGGTGGGCCCTTACTGGCATGTGGTCAAGTTGCTCGCCAAGCGCCCCTACCAGGTGCCTGGCTTTGAAGAGAGCAAAAACCAGCTGCAAACCGCCGTCGTCCAGAACCGCCGCATGGCCTTGCTCAAGAAACTGAGCGATGCGGCTGTGGTGAAGTGAATCTTTGGGGCTGGGCGCTTCGTTTGCCTTTTAAGCTGGCAACTTGAGCTTGGTCGTCTTTTGTAGGCTTCATCCCTTTTAGTGCGGACCAGTCATCTCCTGATGAACTCAATCCAAAGAGAGTTCAGCGATGTGTTGAATGGTCTGGAGCAAATCGGGCAAGCGCTCTTGGCTGGCCAGGTCGGGTGGCAAATGACCCGGTAACGAATCCAGAAAAACCATGTTTTTCAACAGCGACTGAAATTGCAAGCTCAGATATTCGCGCAATGGGCGATGGCTGGCTTGGCATTCCAACAAAAGGCTCTCACGTCCATCGATCACACTGATGATGTCGCCGATATCGTGGCTGAATAGAAAATCACCCTGACCGCGCCCGAAGAATGCCTCGAGCTTGGTGGCTATGAATTCGGGGGCACGGATAACTTTGACACGTGTGCCGCTCGGCAGTTCATGGATTTGAGCAGTCGCCACGCTCAAGACATACCAGCGGTTGGCGAACCCGAGTACCTCTTCCTTGCTCGGCATCACGTCTACCGTCATGTTGTCTATCTGCCATCTGCACAAGGGGGCTTCCGGGCGCATATCGGGGGTAAAACCCAGTTCGCGCAGTTGGTTTTCCAACTTGTGAAAATCTTCCAGCGCCTGAGTCGGTGTGACGACATCGATGTCATCTGTACGCCTGATGGCTGGCAGTGCAAGATCTGTGATCAGCAGACCTGCCGCCGCCCCGCCAACAAAGACCATGTTTTCGCAAAGCTCAGGGCCCAAGCGTTGTGCCATGAGATCGAGCATGGTGATGTTGGGGTTGTTCTGCTTGGCAGTCATCATGCTGCGAAACGCGCTTCGATTTCTTGTTGGGCAATGGCCCGTTCGCGTGCGCTTCCACCGCGTAGCGTGTCTGTGAGAACTAACAATTCATAAAGTTTTGGATTGCGTGATGCTGCGTCTGGAACGGTCGGATACAACGGCTGAAAGGTCATGCCACGCAGTTGCCCATTTTTGTCTGGCCAAACGGGAGGAGGTTCGTCACTCCCCATGACCTTACCAATCAGGGGTGGCGCGGCGTAGCCAGTCGGCATACCGCGTGTCATCTCACCTCGGATTGGCGGAAAACAGTAGCGCACGCCATGCAGCAAAAACAACTTGAGCGGTTCCAATAAAACGCGGGGCTTGCCATTTGTGTCTTTTCGCACAAGTTGGGCCAAGACACAGCGATTCACACTGGCATGCACCTCCGATGCCGTTAACCGCACGTCTTCTGCCAAAGCTGCGTAAGTGGGTGTTTTTTCCCTGTCAAGCGTCAGGCGCAGGAGCACCATCACATCCTGTGGCCGCAGCGAAATTTGGGGGTTTGACTTGGGTTGTGCCATGGTGACCGGATTCTATATTCTTCATTCGCGAATGGCAAATGATGAGTTTCGGGGCCTATTGAATGGGTCGTTAAAGCCCCTCTTTTCAGAGTTGCTTGTGAGTTCAGCCCAGCACCCGCCCCGGATTCATCAGGTTTTGCGGGTCCAGCGCTTTTTTCACGGCCCGCATCATGGCCAGGGCGGTGGGGTCTTTGTAAAGTGGCAGTTTGCCCACCTTGAGTTCGCCCACGCCATGCTCGGCGCTGATGGAGCCATCGAACTTGGCCACCTGATCGAACACCAGAGTGTTGACCTTGTCTTCAAATTCACGCAAAAAAGCTCGGTCATCCACGCCCTCAGGCGCTTGCACGTTGTAGTGCAGGTTGCCGTCGCCCAGATGGCCAAAGTCGACCATGCGCACACCCGGCACTTCGCGGGCCAGCAGGGCATCGGTCTCAAGCACAAAGGCCGGAATGCGCGACACCGGGATGCTGATGTCGTGTTTGATGTTCAGGCCCTCCGTGGCCTGGGCCAGGGTGATGCTCTCGCGGATATGCCACAGGCCGCGTGCCTGGGCCAGGTTTTCGGCCACCACGGCGTCGGTCACGCAAGCTTGTTCCATGGCCGCTTCCAGCAAGGCTTCGAACTGGCTGCGGGCATGTTGTTCGTTTTCGCTGTCGGAGTTTTCGAGCAGCACGCACCAAGGCGTGACTTGCCACAGCGGCACACGCAGTTGCGGGTAATGCTTGTCGACCAAGCCGAGCGCAAACTGGTTCATGACTTCAAAACCCGTGAGGCCAGGCCCCAGGCGCTGGTGGGCCAGACCCAGCAGTTGCACGGCGGCTTGCAGGGTGGGCACAGCGGCCCAGGCGGTGAGCTGTGCCGCGGGTTGGGGGTAAAGCTTCAGGGTGGCGGCGGTGATGATGCCCAGCGTGCCTTCGCTGCCGATCATCAGGTTGCGCAGGTCATAGCCCGTGTTGTCCTTGCGCAAACCGCTCAGGCCGTGCCAGATGTCGCCCTGGGCGGTCACCACTTCCAGGCCCAGGCACAGGTCACGCGTGTTGCCATAACGCACCACTTGCGTGCCGCCTGCGTTGGTGCCCAGGTTGCCGCCAATGGTGCAACTGCCCTCGGCCCCCAAACTCAGGGGGAACAGAAAACCGGCGTTCTCGGCCGCAGTTTGCAGGTTTTGCAAAACACAGCCGGCATCCACGGTGATGGTGAGGTTGTCTTTGTCGATGGCCCGTACGGCATTCATGCGCGTCATGCTGAGCACGATCTGGTTGCCCGATGCGTCAGGCACACCGCCGACCACCAGACCGGTGTTGCCGCCTTGGGGCACGATGGGCGTGCCCGTGGCCGCGCAGGCCTTGACCACGGCAGCCACTTCTTGTGTGTTGCCTGGGCGCACCACCGCCAGGGCCTGGCCTTTGACGCGTTTGCGCCAGTCTTGTTCCCAGGGGCTCAAGTCGGCACCCGGGTCTTGGTGGGTCAGCACATGGCTTGGGCCGCAAATTTGGCGCAACAAGGCAATCAGGGCGATTTGGGCGGTGCTTGAAACGGTCATGGTCTGGCGTGTCGGGTGAAGCAATGTTTGGTCAGCGTCTTCGGACGGTGGCGTTCAGTCTCTGGGCACGGGCACAAAGTTGCCCGTGGCTTTGGCCGCCTTGAACCGGATGCGCACATGCAGCGCGCAAGCCACAAACAAGGTGGTGCACAAAAGAATTTGCAGCCCGGCCAGTGCGTTGGAGGGCCAGGCATCGCCCCAGGCACGCACCACGCCCTCTGTAAAGTAAAGCCAGACCAGCATGCTGACCCAGCGGTAGGTGTACATGCGGTTTTTCAGCAGGCCCGCCAGGGGAATGCACAAGGGCAAGACCTTGATGGCCCACAAAGTGCCACCTTCGCGCAAGGGCGCCAGCCAAAGCTCCCAGGCCAGGCCCAAAACGATCAGGCCCAGCAGGCTGCCAACGGCCATCCAACGGGTGAAATCGACGCCGGCGGGTTTGTTTTCTGAGGTGGTGTTCATTGCGGTGGCATCATACCGGGCATGCAATCGAACCCCTTGAAGTCCACATGGAAAGCACAGTTGTCGCTGTGGTGGCAAGAATTGACGGTTTTTCCCTGGCGCCAGATGGCGGGCGTTTTGGCCGAACGCTTTCGCGATGCCCGTTTGGGCGTGAGCGCCAGTTCCCTCACTTTCACCACCGTGCTCGCTTTGGTGCCGCTGTTTGCGGTGGGCCTGGCCGTGTTTGCGGCATTTCCGGTGTTTGGCAAATTTCAGGACACGATCCAGCGCTGGCTGATCGAGAGCCTGGTGCCCGAGAGCATTGCCCGCCAGGTGCTCAGTTACCTGACGCAGTTTTCCCGGAAGGCCAGCCGGTTGGGAACGGTTGGATTGGTGGCGGTGCTGATGACCGCTGTGGCCTTGATGGTGACGATCGAACGCACCATGGGGCAAATCTGGCGCTTGCGGCGTCAGCGGCCTTTGCCGCAAAGGGTCTTGCTGTATTGGTCCGCCATCACCTTGGGGCCCTTGTTTTTGGGCGCCAGTCTGGCCATCACTTCTTATGTGGTGACGGCCTCGCGCGATGTGGTGGACGTGTTGCCGGGCTCCGTGCGCTGGTTGCTCGACAGCTTTGAGTTTTTGTTGCTGACTGCCTGCGTCAGTGGTTTGTATTTTTATGTGCCTTACACCCGTGTGCGCTGGCGCCATGCCATCACCGCCGGTTTTTTGGTGGCCGGGGGGCTGGAGCTGGCCAAAAAATTGTTGGCCGTTTACCTGCTGCAGGTGCCCACTTATTCGGTCATCTATGGCGCTTTTGCAGCGCTGCCGATTTTGCTGGTCTGGATTTATGTGACCTGGCTGATTGTGTTGTTGGGCGCAGTGCTGGCTTCCAGCCTGCCCGAGTTGGGGCGCCAGACCTGGCGCAAGCCCGATGGCCCAGGCTGGGGCTTCAGGCTGGCACTGGAGGTGTTGGCCGAGTTGAACGCCGCCAAAGCATCCCAGCAGCGCGGTTTCAGCACCGACGAATTGGCATCGCGCTTGCGCGTGGAGCCGATCGAGCTGCGGCAGGTGCTCGATGTTTTACAAAGCCTCGATTGGGTGGGTCGCCTGACCGAGCAAAACGACCAGGGGCAAGCCCGTCAAGTGTTGCTGATGGACCCGGCGCAGACCAGCGTGGCACCTTTGGCTGAGCGGCTGCTGGTGTTGCGTGCATCGCCCGCCGACCCGGTGTGGCTGCAAACTGGGCTTGAGCGCATTGTGGTGACGCAGTTGCTGCCCGAGGCGAATCCGCTCAGCCGCTAAAACCCCTTGAAGCCTGGGTGCTGGAGGGGCTGGGGTGAGGCGATTCGCCGAAGGCCCTCAGGCGGTGCGAAAGGCCGCGCTCAAAAAGCCACGAAACCGTGCACGGCCGCCGCGCACCGGGGCCTGGGTCAGCTGGTAATCCGGAAAGCGCTGCAAAAACCGCCCGATGGCGATGCGCCCTTCGAGCCGCGCCAGACTCAGGCCCGCGCACTGGTGCACACCAAACCCAAAAGCCAGGTGCTTGTTGCCCGTGCGGCGCAGGTCGAGCTGTTCGGGCTGTTCGTACACGGCGGGGTCGCGGTTGGCCGCACCGATGCACAGTGTGATCAAGGCACCCGCAGGCAGATCGACCCCGTTGACCTGGGTGGCTTGCAGCGCGCGTCGGTTGCTGAGCTGGTTGGACGACTCGAAGCGCAAAAATTCGTCCACGGCCAGGTTGAGGGTGTGGTCACGTTCTTCGCTGGAGGCAGCCGCCCGCAAGTCAGCCTGGAGCTGATCGCACTGCGCTGGCCATTCCTGCAGGCTGATGAGCGCATTGCCGATCAGGTTGGTGGTGGTTTCGTGCCCTGCGTTGAGCAAGAACACGCAGTTTTGCAGCAACTCGACTTCGCTCAGGGCATCGCCGCCTTCTTCCCCCTGAATGAGCCGGGTCAGCACATCGTGCTCCGGATCGCCAGGGTGTTGGCGGCGCTGGGCGACCAGCTCCCGCAGATAGGCCAGAAACTCGTTCACGCTGCGGTTGCCCAAGGCTTCTTGCTCGGGGGTGAGGGTCGGCTCGAGCGCGCCCAGAATGGCCAGCGACCAGCCGCGCAGCGGCTCGCGGTCGGCATGGGGCACGTCCAGCAGGTTGCCGATGATCTCGACCGGAATGGCCGAGGCAAAGTCTTCGATCAGGTCGCCGCCGCCTTGGGCCTCGATATTGTCCAGCAGGCTGTCGACCAACTGCACCAGGCCGGGCTCCATGGCCTCGATGGCGCGGCGCGTCAGGGCGCCCATGATCAGACGCCGCACCCGGGTGTGCAGTGGCGGGTCGTTGAAAACAAGGCTGTGGGTGTGGTGCTCAAACAGCGGGGCCACACCACCCGGTGGCGCATAGGGGGGCTGGTTGAAAGGCGCATGGTTGTATTTGGGGCCAAACTCAACCTGCTTGTCGGAGCTGAACACTTTGGCATCGCGGTACACCGCCACCAGATCGGCGTGGCGCGTGAGGAAATACGCGCCATCGGGCATGCGTTTGAACGGCTCGGCCTCTCGCAATGCGGCGTACACGCCGTAAGGGTTGTTCAAAAAATCAGGGGGCAGGGCGCGCAGGTCGAGTGTTTGGGCGATCTGTTGTGCCCGCAGAGTGCTCATGGGCGGGGTGATGCTGAGGGTCATGTTTTTAAAAAATCCTTGAGGGCTTGCAGCACGCCTTCAGGCGCCTCGGTCATCAGCGAGTGGCCTGCAGGCAGCTTGACCACCTTGGGCTTGGCGCACAGGCCGATCAGGCTTTGCGCCGCTTTGGGCGGCGTCATTTGGTCAGCATCGCCCAGCACAAACAAAACAGGGCACTGCACCTGCGGCATGGCCATTTCGCCACCGTTGTAGCTGTCACAGGCCTTGAAGCCGATGTTGAACACGTTGGCCTGGGTGTTGCTGGCCAGCACGCGCCGCATCAGCGCCTTGCTGCCGCCATAAAGCCAGGTGCCGGGGCCCAAAGCCGAGGGTGGCGGTGCCAGCGTCGAATGCGAAAAGCTGTTGACCATGTCAATCGCCTTGAACGGGGCGCTGACCGATTGTTCCAGCAGAGCGGGCGAAACCCGCATGGGGTAGGCCGTGCCCACCATCACCAGGTGACTGATGCGCCCTGGGTGGGCCTGGGCGTCTTGTGCAGCAGCTTCCAGTGCGATCAGCGAGCCAAAGCTGTGCCCGATCAGGGCGGCTTTTTCGATCTGGAGCGCGTCGAGCAGGGCGATCACGGTGCCTGCGGCCTCTTGCACGCTGTGTGGTGGTGGGCCGTCGCTTTTGCAATGGCCGGGCAGGTCAATGGCCAGCACATTCCAGCCGTGGTGGGCCATGTAGCGGGTTTGCAAAATCCAGACGCTGTGGTCGTTCAGCACGCCGTGGATGAAAACGGCCGTGGGCTGCGCCGGGTTGAAGGGCTTGCCGCCGGTGTAGGCGTAGAGGTCGTGGCCTTGAACAGACGTTTTCATGCGGCTTTCTCCGCAGCCTTCAAGGCTTTTTTCAGGTCGTCGATCAAGTCGGCCGGGTCTTCCAGACCGATGGACAGGCGGATCGTGCCCGGGCCAATGCCACTGGCGACCAGGGCCTCATCGGTCATGCGGAAATGGGTGGTGCTGGCCGGGTGAATCACCAGGCTGCGGCAGTCGCCCACGTTGGCCAGGTGGCTGAAGACCTTGAGGGTTTCAATGAATTTTTGCCCCTGAGCGCGTGAGCCCTTGATGTCAAAGCTGAAGACCGAGCCTGCGCCACGCGGCAGGAGTTTTTGCGCCAACGCGTGCGAAGGATGGCTTTCCAGCATGGGGTGGCCGACCCGGCTCACCAAGGGGTGCGAGGCCAAAAACTCAACCACTTTTGTGGTGTTTTCCATGTGCCTGGCCATGCGCAACGGCAGGGTTTCGATGCCTTGCAAAATCAGCCAAGCGGTGTGCGGGCTCATGCAGGCACCAAAGTCGCGCAGGCCTTCGCGCCGGGCACGCAGCAAAAACGCCCCCACAGTGCTTTCTTCGCTGAAAACCATGTTGTGAAAGCCCGCATAGGCCTGGCTCAGTTCGGCAAACTTGCCGGACTTGTCCCAGTCAAAGCTGCCGCCATCAACCACCACGCCGCCGACCACCGTGCCGTGGCCCGAAAGGAACTTGGTGGCCGAGTGGTAGACCAGATCGGCCCCATGGTCAAAGGGCTGGATCAGCCAAGGCGACGTCAGGGTGGAATCGACCAGCAGCGGCACGCCGTTGTCGTGCGCGATGGCGCTGATGGCCGGGATGTCGAGCACGTCCAGCCCGGGGTTGCCCACGGTCTCACCAAAAAACAGTTTGGTGTTGGGTTGCACGGCGGCACGCCAGGCGTCCAGATCGCCGGGTTTGACAAATGTGGTGCTGATGCCGAAGCGGCTCAGGGTGTAGTGCAGCAAGTTGTGTGAACCACCATACAAAGCGGTGGACGCCACGATGTGAGAGCCAGCGCCCATGAGCGTGGCAATCGTCAGGTGCAAGGCCGCTTGTCCGCTGGCCGTGGTGATGGCCCCAATGCCCCCTTCCAGGGCAGAGATGCGTTGCTCCAGCACCGCGTTGGTCGGGTTGCTGATGCGGCTGTAGACATGGCCCGGGCGCTCGAGATTGAACAGCGCAGCAGCCTGGTCGGTGGACTCAAAGACAAACGATGTGGTCAGGTGGATGGGGACCGCCCGGGCGCCGGTGCTCGGGTCGGGCGCGGCGCCTGCGTGAAGGGCCAAGGTGTCAAAACCGGGGTCGCTGTAACCAGCCATGAGGGGTCTCCGAAAAAAACAAAGTGTTTGGCAAGCTTTTGGCCTGACTATTGGCGTTCATTGTGGGCTATATTGGCATGTCATCTAACCCGGATCGACCCTCAGGAGACACACCATGCAAGTCAGCGACATTCTTCGCGTCAAGGGCGGCACACTGTTCACCGTGCATCCCGATGAACCTTTGTCTCGGGCCATGAACGACATGGCCGAAAAAGACATGGGCTCACTGGTGGTCATGGCGAACGGCGATCTGTTGGGCATGCTGACTTTCCGCGAGGTGATCCTGCAAATCGTCAAAAACGGCGGTCAGGTGGGTGCCACCACCGTGCGCGAGGCCATGGACGCCCAACCCCAGACCTGCACCGGAGACACCGACATCAACGAAGTGCGCCGCATGATGCTCGAGCACCATGCCCGTTACATGCCCGTCATGGACCAGCGCATGCTGATGGGCGTCATCAGCTTTTATGACGTGGCCAAGGCCGTGGTGGACAGCCAGAACTTCGAAAACAAGATGCTCAAGGCCTACATCCGCGACTGGCCCGATGGCTCGGCCCCCGAGTCCGAAGACGTCAAACTTTGAAGGCTTGACCGGGTTGTCAACGCAGCGCTTACCTGCACACCCCTTGAACATAAAAAATGGGCCTTGCAATGCAAGGCCCTAAGTCTGTCAGGAGACGGCTTCAGCTTAAAGGGAAGCGGCTGTGGCTTGTGTTTAGTCGGTGTTGGTCTTGCGTGTGCTGTAGTTCAACGACATTTGCAAGCGTTTGCTGTCACGCCCGGTGAGCTGCAAGTAGCCATAGCCTGTGTTGATGAATTTGCCGGTGTTGGAGCCATTGGGTTTGTCGCAATGTGTGCCCGAGCCCTTGCAGGCGATGTCTACCTTGCGTGCCGTAGACTTCACATCGGCACTTTCGTCCCAAGTGGAGCCGTAAACCCTGGCATAAGTCGGAGACCAAGCACCCGATGGCACGTCCCAGCCGTCAATGGACAAAGCTTGCGCGATGCTGGCTGTACTCAAGGCCACAAAGCCCTGACCACTGGTGCTGGCTGCTGCCAACGTGCTTTTGACCGGGTCAGTCACAGATGGCCATTTCACCGCCTTCAGTTCAGCCAAAGTAGGTGCGCGGTTGATGGTGCGGCGGAATTGAGTGAAGTTTTTCGTCGTGCCAGAGCTTGCATTGGCGGCCACAAATGCATCGGTCAAAGTGATGTCGAATTTCCAATTGCCTTGGGCGGGAATGGCCTGGATGGCGGCATCGGTCCATTCGATTTTGGAGCCCCAGAACTCGTTGGTGAACCGTTCACTCGGGTGCAGACCGGTCGTCGCTGCATCGGTGTAAGCGCCATTGAGCCGGATCGTGGCCACTTTGGTGATGCCGCTCGATTTCACCAGTCCCAAGTAATCAAGGTTATTGCCGGGAATGGGCTTGAAGGTGAAGGTCTTGCCGCTGGGCGATGTGACCTCCACTTTTTCGTAAATGGAAACGCCATTTGATCGGCGTTCCGAGATGCCAATGTTGTAGCCCGTGGCCATGTACGCATAAGCGGCCGCACCCGGCATTTCCTCGCGGCGGGCTTGGGCGTTGACGCTCAAGTCGTGTTTGGACTGGTTGCCAAAGAGTTTGAGCACACCCTCTTGTACGCGGGCGTGGTATTCACCTACGTCGCTTTGGCCGATGGACTCACCGGCCTTGGGATCTGTCACGGTCCAGCGTGCGGTGAAGACCACATCGCCCTCCATGGGTTTGGTCTTGTCGCTGGTGTTGCCGTTTTTGATGGTGTAGCGGTACTCAGGCAGGTCGTGCCGAATGCCCTGGACGTTGTTGAAAATGCCTTTGAAAGCACCTGTGAAACGGCCGCCAGTACCGGCAGGCAAACTGGTCCCCGCCTGGCTGACGACGGTGTTGTTGTGCAGGTATTTGCTGGGGTCGTTGTCCACAAAAATCCCCTTGCACACTTCTGCGGTGATTTGTGAGCCCAGGGTGGCGCCCGTCGGACGGCGGTCTGCTGGGGCGAGGGCATAGCAATCTTGCATTCGCTCCATCAGGCTTTGTATTTTGGGGCCGATCCCGTCGACAGGCAGGCTGGCTTGCATGCTGCCCGCTGTGACGTTGGCTGAGGTCGCCGAAACACCTGGGCTGAGTGTGAACTTGGCACTTGCATTGGCTGCATCAGCCGCTTCATCAGAACCGCTGGTTTTGAGCGCAAATTCCAGGGTGGTTTTGCCCGCAGCGTCTTTGGTGAGGCTGGGCTTGCCCAGCATGTCCAATGCTTTGTCGATGCCGGTGCTGTTGGCCGCAAATTCTTTGCTCAAGGGGTCATCGCTATCGGCTACGCCAGCGGCCTTCAGCAAAGGCTTGAGCATGACTTTGATTTCGGTGGTGGCGGTGGTGATTTTTTCTTTGTTCAGGTCAACTGATTTCAAGTCGGCCGGATTGCCGTTGGGGGCCAGCCGGGCCGCGATCATGGTGGTGATGGGGGTCACGTTCACCCGGGCCGAGGTGGCGGTATCGATCATGCTCACCTGGGGATCGTCACCCTCTTCTTGCGTGACCAGTAACACAAACGGGGCTTTGGCTGTGGATTTGAGGGAAACGCTGAAATTGCCATCCCCCTCCACCGTGCAAGGCGCACACGTTTGCATGGGCTCGCCCGTGCTGTCTTTCACCACCACCTTGGCCCCCGCCATGGGGGCACCCGTGGCGGCTGTGCCTGTCAAGGTGATGCCTTTGATGTCGCCACCGCCACCGCCGCCACCGCAGGCGGTGACCACAGCAGCCACGGCCAGCGTCACGGCCGCGACAGGGAAGGTTTGTTTAAAAAAGAGTTCAGTTTGTTGGCGGCTCACGTGGTTTCTCCCAGAGTTAATGAAGGTCGTGCGTGGTGGGGACAAGGTGTTGGTGACTTTGTTCAAGAGGGCTTTTGGGCCACGCCCCACGACGGTCAGAATTTCTCACGCCGAGGCCTGTTGAAACATCCCCTAAAAAAGGGGGGGCGTCCTTGAAATTGAGGTTATAAGATCTCTTTAAAATAAATTTTTAATTTTAAGAGATCATTTTCAATGGGTCATGAAGGCATGCAAAGATCACCGGTGATTGACGTGGCGTTGGTGGACGATGACCCCCATTACCGGGGCATGTTTGCCAGCGCGGTGCAGGAGCACCCCGAGATGGCACTGGTGCATGTGGCCGCCACAGGCCTGGACATGCTGGGCTGGCTGGACGATCACCGCCCCGACGTTTTGCTGGTTGATTTGGGCTTGCCCGATGTGCCGGGCCTGGAGATCGTGAAATTCGGTGCCATGCGTTGGCCGCAAATGAGCATCGCGGTGGTGACTTTGTTCAGCGACGAGCCGCATGTGATGGCCTGTTTGGAAGCCGGGGCCATGGGCTACATCCTCAAACAATCGCCAGCCCTGGACGTGAGCGCGACGATCTTGGACATCGCCAACGGGGGCTCACCCATGTCACCGTTCATTGCCCGTTATGTCTTGCAGCGTTTGCGCCAATCGACCAAGACCGCCAAGACCGAAATGTCCTCCCCTAAAGTTGAGCAGGAGCCTGCGGTATTGACGGTGCGCGAGTTGTCGATTCTGGACTATGTGGCCCGGGGTTTTCGTGTCTCCGAGGTGGCGCAGCTCCTGGGCATTCAGGCCAGCACGGTGAGTTCGCACCTCAAAAGCATTTACGTCAAATTGGCGGTGCACTCCAAAACCGAGGCGGTTTACGAGGCTGTTCGCATGGGCTGGATCGCTTCACCCAGCCCGAGATGACCGCACCTTTAAGAAGGCACCTCATGTCAGTCAATTTGCCCGATCAGTTCCCTGTGCCTGGACGCGACGATCTGCGTTCGGGGGATCTTTTGTTCCCCAAGCAGCCTGAAAAATCCATTGTGGCGGCGCTGCCAGACTTGGTGATGAATTTTGAAAAGGGAGGCGGTGATGAGGGGCGCAACACCTTGCGGCTTGACCAATTGCTGGCGTCCCAAGCGCCCCAGGACCGTGCGCTTCAAACTTACATGGCCTTGCTGCAAGGGCGCATGGTCAGAGCATTTGGCGCTGAACTGGGTGCTGCCATGCAGGCGCTGACTTTGCCGTGGGTGCTTGACCTTTACCGTGTGTTGCTCGGCGAGGTGATGGACCAAGCCATGCCGGATGTGAAAGACTTCAATTTCTCTTTTGGGCATGTGGCCATGTTGTTTGAAGAGACGGGTGAGTGGTTTGTGATGGAGGCCGGTTGCACCGACTATTCGCATTACCGGGTGAGCATTGCACCTTATTGGGATGCAGAGGATGCCATCAGACCCAAGGGACAAAAGCGGTCTTGGGCCCTACGTCGAGCAGACCTGGGGCAATCTGTTTGGACCGCGAGACACCAAGAATTCACGCCAGAGAAATTGCCCTTGGTTCTGGCCGAGTGCAAAAACTGGCTGGGTGTGCCTTACGGTATTTTGGAGCCGGGCATGATGACCAACCCGGACCGCATCTATTGCAGTGAGTTGATTCAAAGGGGTTTTGACCAAGCCCAATTGGCCATCAATCAAAACCAAAATTGGACTTGGCTGCTGGCGCGTCTGGCCTCAAGCGGTGCGACCGTGGCGACTTCGCCATTGAAAGACGTTTGGGGCTTGCTCGCGCTCCGCTTTCCTTTGCTGTCACCGGCCATGGTTTACGACGGACCGCTCATGACCCAGCCCTTCAAACCCCGCGATGCAGACGGTGCGGAGCTGGAATACATGCGCTGAAGCGCCACAGGCTCAGGGCTGGGCACCTGGCTTGGGGTGCACATGAAGGGGCACAGGGCTCAATCGGGCTCAAACCAAGTAAACGTCGATGAACAGGTTGTTCAGTTGCGGGTTTCGCGCTTGTCTTTGCGCCTCAGCATGCCGGTAAGCCCGTCTGAACTGTTCGCGGGTGGCAAAACCGTAGTACGGCAGGTAGTAGCGGCCTTGGTGCGCCAGGGCCAAATCGATCGCTTGGCGCACCCATCTGAAAGTGGCCAAGGCAGGCATTCGGCTGTGGGCAGTGGGGCCGCTGACCAGGGGGCTTTCGAAATCCAGCGCAATGCAGGCCATGGCCTGGTCCGGGGCGTAACTGAGGTAACTGGGTTGCTCCTCTTGTTGCACCACCCGCACGGTGCTGCTGAGCAGGTTGACTTTGTGCTTTTGAAGCAAGGCCCCCAGTGCGGTGACGAAGGGGGTCAACCTGTCGATGGGGATGAAATACTCTTGCAACAAACTGGCATGTGTTTCAGAGCGGTGGGCGGTGAAGCCCACCGATTGGCGCAACCAGTCGATGCGGCTGAGTTGTTTGCCTTGCCCATTGTTTTCATGGTTCTGGCTTTTGAACCAGGTGACCAAGGTGTTCCACACCTTGTTTCGGTAGTTGCCTGCACCGCCATTTTGGCTGTGCTGCTCCCATAGCCAGCGCATCAGCTCGATTTCCAGCCAGCCATCTTCGGTCAGCACAGTCCCAACTTGACCCTCTACGGGCTCACAGTCGACTTTGAGCACACTTGTAAAAAGCGCCTTGGCCGAAAAATTCAACCAGGCGAAATGCAGGGCGGGCCACTGCCCAAGGGACTGTCTGTCAGCCATCTCTTGGGCATAGGCCTGTAAGCCCATTTCAACGGACCTTTGGCGCAGCATGGTGTTGGCTGTGGCCTTCAGGGTGGCGTTGACGATGACGGCGGCGCTGCCGTAGCCACCCACCACCGCCTTGAACAGGGCATCGCCGGGCGTGACCGTTTGCGGCTTGGGCCCTGCGGGGGAGGGCACCAGCACATCCAAACTGACGATGTTGTTGGCCAGGGGGCCTTGGCCAGGGTCTCGGCCGTGGCAGTTCACGCTGATGGAGCCGCCCAAAGTGAAATGGGGCGAAGACTGTTGTACCAGGGGGGCCAGCCCCAGGGGGGCCAAATGGGCGTGCAGCACACTCCAAGTGGTGCCGGCTTGCGCTGTGACGGTGCGCTGTTCACGGTCAATGTGGAGTACCCGGTTCATCGGTTCGGTCAGTATCGCCATGGCGTTTGGATACACGGTGTGCCCGCCTTGGCTGTGCCGGGAGCCGGTCAGCGCTACGGGCTCTTGGGTGGAGCGCAGCAGTGTTTGCATGCCGCCCTCACTGTGGGCAATCGGCATGCTGGCCAAGCGGACGGGATTCAAACCCTGAAGGTCGTCAATGTGCAGTGTCATAAATGTTTGCCATAGTTCGCACTCTCAAGTTACCATGCCCAGGCAAGTTTGTTCTCCCATTTTTAGGGGATTCATACCTTTTTCACATTGCATTTCAAGCGCAGAACCCGGTCGCGCATCGCGGCCACTTCCTTCGTTCAACTGCGCGGCTACACATGACCAAGCACATGACAATTTGTTTTTTTCACTGGAGTCAACGCGTCGCGCTCGCATGGGTCTTGATTTTCGGGGCAACGGCAGCAGCCGCGCAAAGCCCAACTGTGCCTTGGCTCAAATTTGACCAAGCGCAGGTGGTGTACAGCGCTGACCCGCAGGGGCTGTCGCACGGTGCTTCGCCAAGGACCGACTGGCAAGCCGTGCGTTTGCCCGATGCTTGGGCCCGACATTCACCACCCAGGCAGGGTGTGGCGCTTTACCGACTGACGTTCGATGTCCCGCCCGCTTGGCCAACGAACGAGCGTCTGAGTGTGTTCATTCCTCGTGTGGGCAACCGCTTTTCTTTGGAAATCAATGGTCAATGGTTGGGCGCCAGCGGCGTTTTGACCGATCGGCGCGAAGACCATGTGCACCAGCCTCAGCATTTTTTACTTTCCAACGGCGCTTTGCGCAGCACTGGCAATGAGCTGCTGATTGAGGTGCACGGCGAGTTGGCCCGTTATGCGGGGCTGGGTGAGGTGTGGTTGGGGCCAAGCCAGGTGATTCAGCCGATGTACGCCAGTCGCCGATCATGGCAAAGCGGTGGGGCCTTGGTGATCGTGGGTCTGGCGCTGATGATGGGCGTTTTGGCATTGGGCTTTGGCACGGCCATGGGGGCCAGGGTGCAGGTCTTGTTTGGCTGGGCCGCTGTTCTGTGGGGAATCCGCAACTGCTATGTGCTGGTGATTTCGCCTCCCTTGCCCCACCCTTGGTGGGGAATTGGGATGGACCTCTTGTACGGCCTGTCGGTGGTCTTGCTTGCTCTCAGCATCTTGTTGACCTTGCGGGCCAAAAGCAAAGCCTCAATGGCGGTGTTGGGCATCTTGGTGTTGAGCACCTTGATCCTGCCCGTGGCACATGGTTTAACGGGCTTGAACGAATTGCGGCAGTACTGGCTGATGTCCCTCTTGATCGGGGTGGCTTGGGTGACGGGGCGCGTGCTTTGGCACTGGTGGCGCGCCAGAAATTTTGAATCCCATGTGCTTGCCGCCAGTGCTGTCCTGGCTTTGGCCTTGGGCTTGTACGATCACTTGGCGATCGTCTATGGCCCCTCTGGTTACAGCCAATTTGCCTTGGCCCGGTTTGCATTTCTGTTCATCCTTTTGGCCATGAGTGTCTTGTTGATGCGACGGGTTTGGCGCAGCATTCATGCGGCCAAACGTTTTCGCGGGCGCTTGCAAACGCGTTTGGCGCGTGCGGCGACCCTGCTGACCACTCACCACGCCGAACGAGAAAAAAAGCGTGTCCAAGACGCCGAGTTGGCTGAAAGACTGCGTTTGCTGCGCGAAATGCACGATGGCGTGGGTGCCCACCTGGTCACCATGCACAGCATGCTGCGCAACCCGCAGTCCACACGCAACGACCTCGAACACGAACTGGAGCAAGCCGGGCTGGCTTTGCGCGACAGTCTGGGAACTTTGCACGATGGGGCGCAGACCTGGCTGGTGCTATTGGTTCGGCTCAGGGAGAGTTTGGAGTCTCGTTTACGCCACGCGGGCATGGGACTGATTTGGCAGGTGGAGGACTTGGGAGAGCTGCCGCTGCCCGGGGTACAGGCGCAGCGCCATTTCCGCATGCTGATGGGCGAATGCGTGACCAACGTCATCAAACACGCCAAAGCCCAGCAGGTCACGTTGCAGGCCTACCGTACCCCAGAAGTGGGACCGCTGGCCTGGGTGGTGCGCCTGAGCGACGATGGCCAAGGCATGCACACGCAAAAAGCCGATGGACACGGCATGGCGAACATGTTGACCCACGCCAAGAGCATTCAGGCGCAGTTGAGGGTCTTGCCCCTGAGTCCTGGCGCGTGTATTGAGATCGGGTTCAACCCCGCCTGAGTGGCCAAAATTCAGCCCCACTGAGCCAGCTTGAGTCTTTCGTGTTGGGTCGCAAAGCCAGTGGTGCCCGCTCTGGGATAATCCCACCCCATGAGCGGCAATACCTTCGGAAATCTCTTCTCGGTCACCAACTTTGGTGAATCCCATGGCCCGGCCATTGGCTGCGTGATCGACGGCTGCCCTCCGGGCATGCCTCTGTCTGAGGCC